>JBEBBU010000080.1:0-17145 GCA_041158225.1 Pseudomonadota bacterium
GAGCGTCCGTCCGTTTCGCAAGGTGTTTCCCCAATGAGTGCCCTGACTGATCTCATCGAAGAGCGCCTGCATACGCAGCTGGGTACGAGTTTTGTCCGTGTCACAGATGACAGTGCAGCCCATGCCGGGCATGCAGGTAATCGTGGCGGTGGGCATTTTACTGTGCTGGCAGTTTCCAGCAGCTTTTCCGGCCTGAGCCGTGTGCAGCGACATCAGCGTGTGTATGCGGTACTGGATGACCTGATGAAGCATGATATCCATGCCCTGAGTCTCCGTCTGTTAACCGAAGATGAATTCCATCAACAAGGATAAAACCCTCTATGTACAAGCGCGTTGTTCCCCTGATCGCCCTCACTTCGATGGTTGCACTGACTGGCTGTGACCGGCCGGGTCAGAAAGATGCCGGTAATAGTGCTTCTCTCGCTCTGCCACAGGTCAAGCCGAATGCTGAAAACTCCGTTGCCAGTGTCAATGGCAAGGCGATTACCCGCAAGGAACTGGAAATCTTCAAGGCTGAAGTCGGACCAAGGTCCGGTGGCGATGATGTAGAGGAAAGCAAACTGATCGACCAGCTGGTTAAGCGCGAGCTGCTGCGCCAGATAGCCGTCAAGGGGCATTTCACGGACAACCCCGAGTATGCCGCCCGTGTGGAAAATGCTGAACGTGTGGTGCTGTCTCAGGTAGCTGCTGAAAAATACATTGATGAGCTTGGCCTGACAGACGAAGAAGTCAAGAAAGAGTACGACAGCAAGGTGGCCACAGAGCAGCGCGACGAATACCGCGCAAGACATATTCTGGTGGAAAAGGAAGCTGAAGCCAAGGATATCATCAAGCGTCTGGGCAAGGGCGAGAAGTTTGAGGCGCTGGCCAAGAAACTGTCGCGCGATCCTGGTTCCAAGGCTGAAGGTGGTGAACTGGGCTGGTTCAGTGCCCAGCAGATGGTGGCACCTTTCTCGGAAGCTGTTGCAAAGCTGAAAGATGGCGAGATCACGCCAGAACCGGTGCAGACCCAGTTTGGCTGGCATGTGATTGAGCGTGAGGAAAGCCGCAAGCAGCAGCCGCCGTCTTTTGAGCTGGTCAAGGATCAGTTGCGCAACTATGTCCAGACCCAGAAGCTGCATGCCCATATCGAACAGTTGCTGAGTCAGGCCAAGGTGGAACGTTTTGTGACGGATACTCCGGCCCAGCAGCCTGCTGCAGCGGAAGCTGCTGGCAGTGCAGAAGCCGCACCAGCTGCAGAAGCCGCACCAGCAGCTGACAGCAAGCCGGCTCAATAAGCTGGCTGCCTGATGATGCAGTCCATGCTGCTGTCAGACATGACTATACGCCGGCTACTATCCGGCGTACTGGTCATCGCACTTGCTGTGGCATGTTTTACCGTGCTGCGTCCTTTTCTCGCGTCCCTGCTCTGGGCAGTGGTCATTGTGGTGTCGGCACATCCGGCACTGGACATGCTGCACAGACGCTTTGGCTTCAGCAGAGGCACCGTGACTCTTCTGCTTGTAGTGTCGCTGCTGGTCATTCTGGTCTTGCCCCTGACACTGATGAGCCTTACCCTGGCTGATCATGTCAGGGATGTCCATGGTGTGATTGACCGTCTGCTGGATATACGCGAAGAAGGGCTGCCTGCCTGGGTGCTCAGGCTGCCGCTGGTAGGCGAACAGCTGGATGAGCTTTTCAGGGGGGGCGTCAGAAATGTCGGGCTGCTCAAGAGCAAGCTGGAGCCCGTACTCAGGGGTGCAGCTACCCATGTCCTGTCAGGTGGCTCAAAGTTACTGGAACTGCTGGTGGAAACCCTGCTGGCGATTGTATTCTGTGCGCTGATTGCCGCCAGATCGACAGATCTGGTGCAGCAGCTTACCCGTACGGCTTCCTATCTGGCAGGTCATCGCGGGGTGCATCTGCTGGATCAGGCAGGTCGCACCATCCGTAGTGTCATGCTTGGGGTAGTGGGCATCTCCATCATGCAGACCCTGATGATTTCGCTTGGGTTCCAGCTGGCGCATGTGCCCGGTGTGCTTATACTCACGCTGGCTGCTTTTGTACTTTCGCTGGCCCAGATCGGTGTTTTCATCATCTGGATGCCTTCGGTGATCTGGCTGTTTTATACCGATCAGCATCTTGCATCCGTCATGCTACTCATCTGGAGTGTCATGATCAGCGTGCTGGAGCATTTTCTCAAGCCCGTCCTGATCAGTCAGGGCAGTGGCCTGCCTCTGCTTGTCGTGTTTGCCGGCGTCATTGGCGGCATCATCGCCTGGGGAGCGCTTGGCATATTTACCGGCGCCATTGTACTTGGTCTCGGTTATACCCTGTTATGTGAGTGGCTGGCGGATGAACATGAGGCCGCTTCTTACTAGTCTTTTAACCCTGATGGTCTGGCTATGCCTGTCGGGATCTGCTGTGGCAGATCCCGGTGTAGCCATGTCCCCCATCAGTTACCGTCAGCAGATCCAGCCTGTGCTTGAGTCGCGCTGTGCCGTCTGTCACAGCTGCTACGATGCGCCCTGCCAGGTCAAGATGGAATCCTGGTTTGGGCTGCAGCGTGGCGGTATCAGGGAAGTGGTCTATGATGGTGGCCGTTTGGATACCATGGCGCCAACCCGGCTGTTTATCGATGGCCGTAGCGAAAGTGACTGGCGAACCCGCGGATTTCATCCGGTTCTATCTGCGCCTGAATCCGGCGCAGGCGAGGGGCTGCTCGCATCCATGCTGACACTCAAGCAGCAGCATCCACTTGCCCTTGACCGTTCACCACTGGGGGCGCGTTTTGATGTCAGTGCGGATCGTGCCCTGCATTGTCCTGCGCCTGATGATATGCCGGATTATGCTCTCCGTCATCCCTCAGACGGCATGCCCTACGCCCTGCCTGCCCTTAAGCCCGATGAATCCGCAAAGCTGCTGGCCTGGCTGCGTCAGGGGGCGCCGTATGATGGTGATCTGCCTGTGAGTGCTGAGGATGTTCCGCTTGTGGAGGCATGGGAGCGTTGGCTCAATGTACAGGATCGGCCCCGGCAGTTGCTGGTGCGTTACCTTTATGAACACCTGTTTTCAGCGCACCTGCATCTCTCACCACTTGAGCAGATGCAGGCGCCGCGTTTTTTCCGTCTCGTGCGTTCAAAAACGCCGCCAGGTCTGGCAATCGATGAGATCGCCAGTGTCAGGCCGTTTGATGATCCAGGGGTAGCAACCTTCTATTACCGTCTCCAGCCGCTGAACGAGATCATTGTCGACAAAAGTCATATCCCCTATGACTTTACCCCGGGCAGAAGGGCGAGATACGAGCAGTTGTTCCCGCAGGATACCCAGCCTGGCATGCACTGGCCGGATTACAGTCCGGAAGTGGCGGCTAACCCCTTCATTGCCTATCAGTCGTTATCGCAGAAAGGGCGTTACCAGTTTCTGCTGGATGACAGCTACTTTTTCTTTGCAGGCTTCATGAAAGGGCCGGTGTGTCATGGCCAGGCGGCAGTGAATGTCATTCAGGACCGCTTCTGGGTAGCTTTTGCTGATCCGGATACGGATCCGGTCAGCAGCGACAGCCGTTTCGTTACGGAACAGGGGAGCCATCTACGCCTGCCAAGCGAACGGGAAAACTCTCCCGGTCTTGCCGATATTACCTATACCTATGGCGCCCTGCAGCGCCAGTATCTGGAGGCCAGAAACAGCCTCATGCAGAAGCGCCTTGGCAGCAACGGTCCCGGTCTGCAGCATCTCTGGCGCGGGCAGGGGGGGAAGGGGGACGCCATGCTGACCGTCTTCCGCCACTTTGACAGTGCTTCAGTGCGTCGCGGCTGGATAGGTGACATACCGACGACCGGCTGGGTTGTGGACTACCCGCTGATGGAGCGTATCCACTATCTGCTGGTGGCAGGATTTGATGTTTTTGGCAATGTGCGTCATCAGTTGGCGACCCGCTTTTTCATGGACTATCTGCGCATGGAAGCCGAGACCAGTTTTCTGGCATTTTTGCCTGCCGATGTCAGAAAAACTGAACGTGATCACTGGTATCAGGGATTCATGGGGCGCATGAGTACCACCTTCTACCATCCCCTGACCGGGCTGGAGCGTGGTACTTCGATGACCTATACGGCGGGCGAGCATGCCAAAGCCGGTTTTTTCCGCCAGGTACGCCAGTATGTGGGCGGTACACTGGGTCATCCCGATCCCTTTTTCTGCGCTGACTGCGTACTGTCTCCGCTTGAACTCAGGCTGCTGCCACTGGCGCATCATCATGGCGCAGGCCTGGAAGCCTGGCCTGAACTCATGTTTTTACGCATACGTTCTGGCGGGGAGGCCGGCCATAGTGGTCAGGTCTACAGTCTGGTCAGAAATGCGGCTCTCAGCAATCTTTCCACCATTTTTCTGGAGTCGGCAAGACGGATTCCCGAGGAAGACAGCCTGACACTGGTATCCGGCTTTGTGGGCAGTTACCCCAACTTCTATCTGGATGTCGATGCCGCACAGGTTGAGGCGCTGGTTGGCGAACTGCTTCAGGTCAGGACCGATCAGGATTTCAGGAAAATTGCCGATCATTACGGCGTACGCAGGACGGACCCCGGTTTCTGGGAGGTTGCTGACTGGCTGACGGCAAGACATCGTCAGGATGATGGCTGGCGTGCGGGTATTTTTGATCTCAACCGCTACGAGGATCGCTAGATGGATGCAGGCTTTCATGAGCGGGTGCTGGTTGCTGGCGCCGGAGATATTGGTCTCAGGATGGCGGAACTGGAGCGGCAGCGTGGACGCAGGGTCTGGCTGTTGGCACGTACCCCGGAGCGTGCAGGGATTCTGCGTGAACTGGGGTATGCGGTTATGGAGCTGGATCTGGATACGGTGAGCACGCAGCCTCCCGCATGTCTGCAACCGCAGCTGGCACAGGGCTGGCACACGGTGTATTACACCATCCCCCCGGCATCTTCTGCGGGTCATGACAGTGATGTGCGCCTGACGCGCCTTCTGGCATGGCTAAAAGCCGAGGGCAGTCTGCCTGCCCAGTGGTGCTACATCAGTACCAGCGGGGTTTACGGGCCGCATGACGGCGCATGGGTGAATGAATCCACGCCACCGGCGCCTGTGACCGCCCGTGGCAGGCGGCGTCTGGCTGCTGAGCATACGCTGGAAGACTGGTGCCAGGAACAGGGGGTTCTCTGCCGGATACTCAGGGTGCCAGGGATTTATGGGCCTGGGCGTCTGCCGCTGGCGCGCATCAGGCAGCGTCTGCCAGTGGTACACCCGGATGAGGCACCGTGGAGCAACCGTATCCACGCCGATGATCTTGCAGCGATTGCCGTGCATCTTATGCATGTACTGGAGACTGGCAAGCCATTTGAGGTCTTTAATGTCAGTGATGGCCGCCCGTCCACCATGACAGAGTATTTTTTTGATGTGGCCGATATTGCCGGTCTCCCGCGTCCTCCAGCCATCAGCATGCAGGAGGCAAGAGAGGTCTTCACGCCCCAGCTGATGTCGTTTCTGGATGAATCACGGCGTCTTGATATCAGCAAACTGCAGGCCGTTCCGGGTATCTGCCTGCGTTTTCCTGACAGCCGTGAAGCCATCAGGCAGATCCTGCTGGAGGAAGGCACTGTTTGAAATCCCGGCGCGGATTTGTCTATATGCTGAGCAATCCGGCTATTCATGGTCAGGTCAAGATAGGCCGGACCCAGGGCAATGTTCGCGAGCGGGCAAGGCAGCTGACCTCCACAGGCGTGCCGCAGCCTTTTGATATTGTGTTCTACTGTCTTGTTGATGACTGTGTGGCGCTGGAGCGTGAACTGCACCAGCAGCTTGAGCCCTGCAGAACCACCCGCCGCAAGGAATGGTTCAAGGCCGAGCAGGATGAGGCGATCCGCGTCATCCTTAATGTGCTTAAGCGCGGTCACTATCGGGTTTACAGCGTACAGGGCCCCTACCGCAGGCGTTTTGTGTCTCTGCTGGTTTCGAGGCGCCGGCTGCGCCGCCTGGCAGGTCTGTTACTATTTATCCTGCTGTGTAGCGAATGGCTGTCGCAGCGTTCCCTTGGTGTTGCAGGTCCTGGAAACAGTTGCCCGATCCAGTGTTCAGAAATGGCTCATGCAGCCATGAAATGGCTGGATCTCCACTATTTCACCCTGCTGGATGCCACTGGATTCTGCGGGCAGTACAATGAAGCAGTTGGCCATGGCAAATGACCTCAGAATGCCTGAACTCTGATTACCTGTGGTGGTCACCACCATGTTGCCGTCCTCGTCCCGTAGCACATGTCCGCGCAGGAATTCGGTACGACCAGGCCGTTTGCGCAGGTTGACGAGACTTTTTACGCCAAATGACAGATGGTCTGCTGGCGGGATTTCGCCTTCCAGTTGACGTAGCGCAGGCAGAATGATCTGGTGGCATGTGGTCATGACGGCGGCTGGATTGCCAGGCAGACCAAAAAAATGGCTATTTCCGATACGGCCATAAGTCAGCGGCCGCCCTGGCTTGATGGCCATCTTCCATAGGGTGAGCCTGCCAGCTTTTTCCAGGGCAGGCCTGACATGGTCGTGATCCCCCACCGATACGCCTCCGGTACTGATGATGACATCACTGTGAGCTGCAGCCTTGTGCATGGCATGCGTGATCGCGTCGGTATCATCAGCCAGTATGCCCATATCATGCACCTGCCAGCCAGCACTTTGCAGCAGGGCTTTCAGGACAAAACGGTTGCTGTCATAAATCTGCCCGGCCTGCAGGGGGGTTCCCGGTGTACAGAGTTCATCACCCGTGGTGAAAAGGCTGATGCTCAACGGTGCTGAGACTTCCACGCTCTCCACCCCCTGTGCTGCCATGAGGCCAACATCGCTGGCACGGATGCGGTGGCCAGCCGGCAGGAGTACATCACCAGGCTGGCATTCTTCTCCAGCCTGACGCACATTCTCTCCCTGCCGGCTGTCCTGCAGGTCAATGTCGATGTGGCCCTGGCCAATCTCGCGGGTCTGCTCCTGCATGATGACCGTGTCGCAGGCCTCAGGCAGTACCGCCCCGGTATAAATGCGTATGCACTGGCCCGGTGCCAGCGATCTGCCTTGCCAGGGGGTGCCGGCGCGCGAGGTACCAGCCACTTCCAGGGCAACATGGCCTGCTGACAGCTGCATCGTGCTGTGCCAGTCGAGTGCATAACCGTCCATGGCCGACAGGGCCGTAGCGGGCAGGCGCAGACGGGCAGTCAGTGGTTCCGCAAGCACGCGACCCGGTATGACATCATGCAGTGCCAGCGTTTCCCGGCGGCCATGAGGCTGCAGCAGCGCCCGGAGCTGGGCCTGCACCTCGGCAACCGGCATGGCCCCTTTTTCGTGGGCGTCCTTGCAGCTGCTCACTGGCTGCACAGCTTCCGGCATGCTTCCAGCACTTCTGCGGCATGACCCTCCACGTTGACCTTGCGCCATACCGCAGCGAGCTCTCCCTCGGAGCCGATCAGGAAGGTGCTGCGCTCGATGCCGCGCACTTTCTTGCCATACATGTTTTTTTCACGCATGACATCGAACAGTGTGCATACGGACTCGGATTCGTCACTGAGCAGGGGAAAGTTCAGTGCCTGTTTTTCACAGAATCTTGCATGCGACTTGAGACTGTCCCGGGAGATGCCATAAAGCTGGACGCCCAGCGCATCAAACTCCGGCTTGAGATCACGGAAATCCTGATTTTCCCGGGTACAGCCCGGCGTGTTGTCCCTGGGATAGAAAAACAGGACCAGCACTGAACCACGCTGCGCAGCAAGACTGAACAGGCTTCCATCAGTGGATTCGGCAGAAAAGTCAGGGACTGTCTGCCCCGTCGTGAGTATCGTCATGGGTAAAGTCCCTGGTTGAAAGCAGGTTAGCGTTTGACAGGTTCAAGGATCGCATCCAGATGCTGCTGGTCGCAGAACTCCAGAAACTCGTCCCTCAGGCTGATGGTGCGTGAACCTGGAGGAATGCGTACCACCAGATGGGCCAGAAATACAGGATTGCCACCATAGGGTGCATGGCAGCGGCTGCAGTTCATGTCGATGATCTTGATCTGCCGCAGCGTGAAAAAGTCGACCAGTTCATGGGCATGGGTGAGATCATCGCTGGCGACAATATCCACACTGTAGGGCACGCCAGCCTTCGGGTCGCTTTCTTCTTCTTCGGCAGGCAGTTGTGGTGCGGCATCCTCCACGCGCTGCATGTGCAGTTTCAGGTCATCCTTGCGGGCAAGTGTGTCCATGGCGCTTTCGAGGCGGGCCACATGATTCCAGTTGCCCTCCACCAGTATGATGCCGGCAAAGTCCAGGCCCATTTCCAGCATACGCGTTTCGACCACGGTACACTGGCTGTCCCGTATGACCTGGGTAAGGTCGGCAATACGATCCATGCGGTCGCTTCCCAGAAGGGTCATGATGAGTTGCATAAAGCACCGTCTCTGCTTGTCTGTTCAATGCCTGTCATCTTAGCCGGAATCGCGGCGGTTGTCAGTCTGGGTAAGGACAGGCTAACATTCCACCTTTAGGATGGCTGGACTGGAATAGCGCATGATCCGTGGCAGTATGGTGGCAATGGTTACCCCTATGCAGGAAGGGGGTGAAATTGATGTGGCAGCACTGGAAAGACTGATTGATTATCATCTGGCAGAGGGCAGTGATGCCATCGTTGCGGTAGGTACGACCGGTGAGTCGGCCACGCTGGACGAAAACGAGCACTGTGATGTCATCCGCATGGTGGTGGAAAGAGTGGCTGGGCGTATCCCGGTGATTGCAGGTACCGGTGCCAACTGTACCCGCGAGGCCATCAATCTGACCCGGCGCGCGCTTGAGGCGGGGGCTGATGCCTGCCTGCTGGTGACGCCCTATTACAACAAGCCTACCCAGGAGGGGCTGTTCCAGCACTATACTGCCGTGGCTGATGCTGTCGATATTCCGCAGATCCTCTATAACGTGCCAGGCCGGACTGCCTGCGACCTGTTGCCGGAAACCGTGATCCGCCTCTCTGCGCATCCGCGCATCGCGGGTATCAAGGAAGCCACCGGGGATCTGGCCAGACTGGAGGCTATCCAGGCTGGCTGTCCGGATGATTTCATGCTGCTGTCCGGCGATGATGCCACGGCGGGCGAGTTCTGCCTCCGCGGCGGTCACGGCGTTATCTCGGTGACGGCCAACGTCGCGCCTGCCCTGATGCACGCGCTCTGTGAGGCTGCCATGGCCGGCAACCGTGAAGCTACAGCTGCCATTGACGCACAGCTGGCGGCCTTGCACCGTGACCTGTTTATTGAATCCAATCCCATCCCGGTCAAGTGGGCGCTGGCTGAAATGGGGCTGATCGGCCGGGGTATCCGTCTGCCGCTGACCTGGCTCTCCTCCCGCTACGAGGCGACAGTCAGAGCGGCGCTGGTGCGTGCAGGAAGCCTTTCCGCATGAAGGTACCAGCGCGCTGGGCGCGTGGCGCAGTCAGCATGGCGGTTCTGGTCTCGGCAGGTCTGAGCGGCTGCAGCATGATTGCCAGCTGGTTTCCTGACAAGCAGAAACAGTACCGTTATCACAGTGAAACGCCGCCGCTGGAGGTGCCGCCTGATCTGACCTCATCGGAAATCCAGGGGGCGGTAACCTCCACAGGAAGAGCGACAGGCATACAGTTCGATGAGTCCCGTGCTGCTGGTGGTTATGCGGATGAAACCGCCGACAGTGGTGTCAATGCCCGCCAGTCGGTACGCAGTGGCTATGGCAGAAGGGCTGAAAACAGCGTGCAGCCTGGTTCGGAAGAAGCTACATTCAGCCAGTCCAGAAGCACGCTGGCTCAGAGTGTCAGCGATGTGCCGCTGATTGAGATCGAGGCCAGCTACGAGGAGGCCTGGGGCGCGCTGGCAAGGGCACTGGGACGCATGAAGGTCGAGGTGATTGACCAGAATGAATCGGATGGCGTTTTCCATGTGTTTTACACGCCCCAGCAGGCGGTGGCTGCCCGGGAAAAGGAAGAAGAGCAGGGGTTCCTGCAGAGTCTTTTTTCCAGGGGAAACCGGGGCGAACGGCCTGAAAATGAATACCGTGTCCGCCTGGAGCGTCTGAGTGAAAATATCGTCCAGACCTTTATCACCGATCAGGCAGGCAATCCTGTGGCGGATGGACCCGGACTGGATCTGCTGCACGCGCTCAATGAACAGTTGCAGGCGCCCCAGAAACACTAACCGTATTTTCAGCAAGACACAATCATGACTCATTTGCAGCTACTGGATGGCCCAGCCATCCTGTCTTCGTTCCGTCAGCAGCGGCTGATGGAGGTGCTTGCCCAGAAACTTCCTGGCGCAAGTCTGACCCATCTGGCCTCACGCTATGTGCATGCCATTGAGTGGGAGGCGCAGCCTTCTGACGCCGTTGTGGCTGATGCCATGAGTGTTCTGGATTATGGCGAAACTGCGCCCGCCGTTGATGCCAGTACATCCCCGCGCGTTCTGCTGGTAGCGCCCCGTCTGGGAACCCTGACGCCATGGTCCAGCAAAGCTACCGAAATACTCAGGCGCTGCATCGGCAATGCTGTCCGCAGGGTCGAGCGTCTGCAGCGCTATGACATCAGCGTCAGTCCTGAACTGGATACGCATCAGTGGGAGCTGCTGGCATCCCTGTTTTATGACCGTATGACGCAGTGCATCCTTGCGCCTGATATGGTGGGGCAGGTGTTTGCGCATACAGCGCCTGCTCCCCTGCAGCGGGTGGATTGCCTGCAGGGTGGCATGGCGTCACTGGCTGCTGCCAACCAGTCGCTGGGTCTGGCGCTGTCTGAAGATGAACTGCAATATCTGCTGGCCAGTTATCAGGCGCTGGGGCGTAATCCCAGCGATGTCGAGCTGATGATGTTTGCCCAGGCCAATTCCGAACACTGCCGTCACAAGATCTTTAATGCCAGCTGGACGCTGGATGGCGAAGACCAGTCGCTCAGCCTGTTTGCCATGATCAGGAACACCCACGCCCTGCATCCTGAAGGCACGCTGACAGCCTATAGCGATAATGCAGCCGTCATGCAGGGGCATGCGACCGATCTGTGGCTGCGTGATGGTGCTAGTGGGCGCTATCACTATGTGCGTGATGATGCGCATATTCTCATGAAGGTAGAGACGCATAACCACCCAACAGCCATTTCGCCATTTCCAGGCGCCGCCACCGGTTCTGGTGGGGAAATCCGCGATGAGGCTGCGACCGGTGCAGGTTCCCAGACCAAGGCCGGACTGGCTGGTTTTTCCGTGTCGCATCTGCGCATACCTGGTTTTGCCCAGCCCTGGGAGCAGCAGAATCCTGGAAAACCTGACCGTATCGCATCGCCACTCCAGATCATGCTGGAGGGACCGCTCGGATCGGCAGCCTTCAACAATGAGTTTGGCCGTCCCAATCTTGCAGGTTATTTCCGTACCTTCGAGGCGGCGGGCGAGAACGGGCACAGTTATGGTTATCACAAGCCCATCATGCTGGCAGGTGGCATGGGCAGCATACGCCACAGCCACCTGCGCAAACAGGATATTGCGCCGGGCTCCCTGATTGTCGTACTGGGTGGGCCTGCACTGCTGATTGGTCTTGGTGGCGGTGCTGCCTCGTCGGTGACATCAGGCAGCAGTTCCGAGTCTCTGGATTTTGCCTCGGTACAGCGCGAAAATCCGGAAATGCAGCGCCGCTGTCAGGAAGTACTCAATGCCTGTACCGCCATGGGCGAGCGCAATCCCATACTGGCCATCCATGATGTCGGGGCGGGGGGGCTTTCCAATGCCGTTCCCGAGATCATTCATGATGCCGGGCGTGGCGGGCATTTTGATATCCGCGCCATCAACAGTGATGAACCGGGTATGTCACCGATGCAGATCTGGTGCAACGAAGCCCAGGAGCGCTATGTACTGGCACTGGCACCGGATTCCAGAGCGCTTTTTGAAGCCCTGTGCGCACGTGAACGCTGTCCCTATGCCATTATTGGGGAAGCAACGGCGCAGGAACATCTCAGGCTGAGCGATGCCCTGCTTGGCGACAGTCCTGTCGATGTGCCCATGAGTCTGCTATTTGGCAAGCCGCCCAGAATGCATCGCCAGGCCGACAGTGACGGACCTTCGGTGGCTACGCTGGCACTGGGTACTGCCGATCTGTCTGAAGTCATCGGGCGGGTGCTGCGTTTTCCCTCGGTGGCAGACAAGAGTTTCCTGATCCATATTGGTGACCGTTCCGTAGGCGGTCTGGTGGTGCGTGACCAGATGGTAGGGCCATGGCAGATACCGGTGGCTGATGTCGCTGTCACGGCTTCCGGATTCAGGGCCAGTACCGGTGAAGCCATGGCGCTGGGCGAACGGACACCGCTGGCCATGCTGGATGCACCGGCCTCTGGCAGGATGGCTGTGGGTGAGGCGCTGACCAATATTGCGGCGGCGGCGATTGGTGCTATCGGCAACGTCAAGCTCTCTGCCAACTGGATGGCCGCTGCCGGTGCACAGGGCGAGGATGCACGACTTTATGCGACGGTCAGGGCGGTGGGCATGGAGCTCTGTCCTGCGCTTGGGGTCTCCATTCCAGTGGGCAAGGACTCACTATCCATGCGCACTGTCTGGCAGGATGATGATGGGGTGCACAGCAATACGTCACCACTTTCGCTCATCGTCTCGGCATTCGCGCCCGTCAATACCATCCATCGTGTACTGACCCCTGAACTGGTGCTGACGGAAGGGCCGACACAGCTTCTGCTGCTTGATCTGGGCTGTGGCCGCCAGCGTCTGGGTGCTTCGGTTCTGGCGCAGGTGTATGGACAGTTGGGTACAGTCGTGCCTGATCTCGACGATCCAGCCCTCTTTGTACGGTTCTTTGACTGGATACAGCAGCGGTCTGCCGAAGGCAGGCTGCTGGCCTATCATGACCGCTCTGACGGTGGTGTGCTGACGACGCTGCTGGAGATGGCATTTGCGGCGCGTTGTGGCCTGCGTCTGGAGGTAGACTGTTTCCGTCATGATCTGCTGGCGGGTCTCTTCAACGAAGAACTCGGGGCAGTGGTTCAGATACGCGCCTCGGAGCGTGCCTGGATTGAGCAGTCGCTGCACGCTGCCGGGCTTGATGCATGTGCCGTATGGCTGGGCGAAGTGGTCAGTGGCAGTGCCATCGAGCTTTTCCAGGATGGTCAGTGCATTCATGCTGCAGAGCGTGCTGAGCTGCAGTCCCAGTGGAGCGAGACCAGTTACCGCATGCAGGCCTTGCGGGATAACCCTGACTGCGCACTTGAAGCTTTCCAGTCTATCCGGGATGAGGGTGACCCTGGACTGCATGTCCAGCTTCCGTTTGATCCTGATGTCATGCCCGTCGTGGCGCCCGGCCTGATGCTGCATCGCCCCAGAATGGCGATCCTGCGTGAGCAGGGAGTGAATGGGCATCTGGAAATGGCAGCGGCCTTTGATGCTGCCGGATTTGAATGTATTGATGTGCATATGAGTGATCTGGCGGCAGGCCGGCACCATCTGGCTGATTTCAAGGGGCTCGTGGCCTGTGGTGGATTCTCCTATGGGGATGTATTGGGTGCGGGTGGCGGCTGGGCCAAATCCATTCTGCATTCTGCGCAGTTACGCGATGAGTTCAGTGAGTTTTTCCAGCGCAGCGACAGTTTCGGGCTGGGGGTCTGCAACGGCTGCCAGATGATGTCCCAGTTGCGTGATATGGTGCCAGGAGCTGCCGCCTGGCCTGATTTTGCGCGTAACCGCTCGGAGCAGTTTGAGGCACGCGTGGTCATGGTGGAAGTCACGTCCTCGGCCTCGATATTTTTCCATGACATGGCGG
Organism: Pseudomonadota bacterium; assembly: GCA_041158225.1. Classification (GTDB taxonomy): domain Bacteria; phylum Pseudomonadota; class Gammaproteobacteria; order Methylococcales; family Methylococcaceae; genus JBEBBU01. Next base: position 13,760 of record JBEBBU010000080.1, read on the forward strand.
GTGCGCGTATGCCGGTGGTCATCGCACACGGCGAAGGTCGTGCCCGCATGACATCTGGACATGATGAAACTGCAGCAGGCAGACTGCTGGCGCTGCGCTATGTCGATCATCATGGCAATCCGGCTGTGCGCTTCCCCATGAATCCCAACGGATCGCCAGGTGGCATGACTGGTTTTACCAGCGAGGATGGACGTTTTACCATCATGATGCCTCATCCCGAACGTTGTTTCAGGCGGGTCAGCAATTCATGGTCAGGGGTTTCCAGTGGTGAATATGGTCCGTGGATGAAGATGTTTGCCAATGCCAGAACATGGGTGGGCTAGGGCATGTGCTTGAATGACAGCCTGTGATTCCTTATAATCCTCAGGCTTTATAGCGGAGCATTGCCGATGCGACGTCCCCTGGTTGTGGGGAACTGGAAGATGCGCGGCAGCAGCCATGTCATTCATGCGTTGCTGGCTGCCATGCGCCCCGGCGCTGACACGATCAGCGATGTGGATGTGTGTGTCTGTGCGCCTTTCGTTTATCTTGATCAGTGTTCCAGGCAACTTGCGGGATCCCGCCTGATGCTGGGCGCCCAGAATGTGGGTAACCATGAGCCCGGTGATTATACGGGCGAGGTATCTGCCAGCATGCTGCTGGAGTTTGGCTGCCGCTACGTGATTGTCGGACATAGCGAGCGCAGGCACCATTACGGCGAGTCGAGCGCTCTGGTGGCCGCTAGGTTTGCAAGTGCCTTGCGGCACGGCATCATCCCCGTGCTCTGTCTCGGAGAAAGCCTGCGTGAGCGCAAGTCAGGCTCTACCTGCAATGTGGTCAATGAGCAGTTGGATGCCGTGCTTGACCTGTGTGGCGTAGCCAGTCTGCAGCGTGCCGTCGTGGCCTATGAGCCGGTATGGGCTATTGGCACAGGGCATACGGCCAGTGCGGAACAGGCCCAGGCGGTGCACGCACACATCAGGCAGCGTATTCGCAGGCTGTCTGCCGAGGTTGCCGACAGCCTGCAGCTTTTATATGGTGGCAGTGTCAAGCCTGACAATGCCCATGATTTATTTGCCATGCCCGATATTGATGGTGGCCTGGTGGGTGGCGCGTCACTGGACGCTGCCGCATTTCTGGCAGTATGTAATGCGGCCAAGCCGTTAAGCTGAGAGGTTTCCATGGTTCAAGCGTTGAGCGTAATTCATCTTCTGGTTGCCCTGTCCATCATTGGCATGGTGCTGTTGCAGCAGGGTAAGGGGGCAGATGCAGGCACGGGTCTGGGTGGCGGTGGCGGCTCAGGATCGCTTTTTGGTGCCCGTGGTGCGGCATCATTTCTGTCGCGTACAACCGCCATACTTGCTGTTGTGTTTTTTTCTACCAGTCTGGTTCTTGCCTATTTGAGCGGGAAGACGGATAATAAGCCTGTAGACATCATGGATACGCCGGCGGCAACCACGCCAGCCGATATGCCTTCAGTCAAGACTGGCAAACCTGCTGCGGCAAGTGATATGCCAGGCACCTCTGATGTACCAGCGGCTCACTGAGTCGCTGAATCTCTCTGAACGCCGATGTGGTGAAATTGGTAGACACGCCATCTTGAGGGGGTGGTGACGCAAGTCGTGTCGGTTCAAATCCGACCATCGGCACCAGTTTTTAGTTGTATCTGGACAACTGCAAGCAGTCACAGATGTGTTATTCTGAGCATCATGGAATAACTCTATGGTGACTCGATAATGCCTTCCAGATCCAGATCATTTTCCGTTCTTCTGCCAATGGCAGTCATGGCTGTGCTTCTTGTCGCCTGCGGCAACAATGGCCAGCAGAGCAATGCAGTCGCAACATCTTCCTCCGTATCCGCTGCCCCTGCTGTTGCCAGCAAGGTTGTGACCGAGAGTGAGCACAAACGTTTTGAGCAGATCTATACCGAACGCTGCATCAAGGCGCAGTCACCGGCTGAAGGCTCGCAGATGGAAGGCGGTCAGGCTGTCATCCAGCAGTGCGAATGTATAGCCCGCACCATTTCCGCCCGTCTCAGCAAGGCCGATGCCGTCCATTTCATCAACAGGAACGAGTTTCCTTTCGATCTGGTCATGATGACAGAACAGGCTTCCAATACCTGCTATAGTGCCCAGCACTAAACAGTCCCGGTAACGGGTCCAAAACTCAATGCCATAACAAGAGAGGATGCACCACCATGCCAGCCTTCCTTACCGATATTCAGGCACTGCTGTCCCAGTGGTACCAGCTGTCACTGGACAATATAGCGTATGTGATTACGCTCGTTCTGGTGGTGTGGTTGCCATTCAACCTTTATCACCGTTTCAGGCTTGCCATTGCAGGTCGGCGTCATGCTCAGGTCAGCAGGCAGCTGGCCGAAACCCAGTCGCGGCTTGAGCATATGGAGCGGGAAGCCGCCACACTCCGGCAGGAAGCCGCGGATCAGCGTGCTGTGCTGGAAGCAGAACGGCAGGCCAGCGCTGACCTTGCCCAGCAGCATGCAGGATTGCAGCGTACCTGGCAGCAGAGAAACCGGCAGCTTGCCGACATGCTGCATGATCTGGTGCACAGTCTTTCGCTGCCGGATATGGCCATACTGTTTCGTAGTGGTGGCGACGACGATGCCGTCTGGCAATCCAGCAATCACTGTGTGGTGAAACTGGGTGAGCGTCTGCGTTCCGAAATGCAGGGGCGTCAGGATGTTGAGCGTTCATTCCGTGGCCTGCAGGAAACGCTTGCGGCCAGGGACACGCAGATCCAGCGTCTGGAAAACCAGTTGCAGCAGCAACTGCTATTGCACAAGGCGTTGCAGGAGAAGCAGGAAAAACTGGAGATCGCGGCGCCCGTAGCGCCGCAGCCAGCCCAGCAGGCCATGCCGCATCATGAACTCGCCAGTCTGCTGGCGCAGTATCAGGCAGGCATGCTGGCAGAGGCTGCGCCTGTCATGCCAGCACCTGTGGCTGCCGGGCCTGTTGCGGTAACGCCGGTAGTGCCTGAAGTGCCGGTGCCACCGCCAGTGACTGAAGCACCGCCGGCACCACCAGCATCCGTTGAAATTCCGGAGCCGCAGCCACCTGTGGCTGAGATTCCGCCAGCAACAGCGGCCATACAGGAAGCTGTACCCGCACCTGCATCTACAGCAAAGAAAGGTGGGTTGCTGGGCGGATTGTTTGGCAAGAAGGCTCCGGCGGCTGCGCCGCCTGCACCCGCGCCCGCAGCTGTAGCCGTAACGCCTCCTCCTGCTCAGGTTGCTCAGGTACCACCGGCAGCGCCCGCACCCGTACTGGCTGAGCCAGTAGTACCAGCTGTAGTGGTGCCGCCTCCTGTTCAGCCTGCACCTGCAGTGTCCGCTACCATACCGCAGCCCCAGCCTGCTGTTGCGCAGCCCCAGAAAAAAACCGGGTTCA
>JBEBBU010000081.1:0-7263 GCA_041158225.1 Pseudomonadota bacterium
GATATCGCGCTGCTCGGCTACAAAATGCGTACATACACCGCTATCATCAAACACCGGCGCAATATCAAGCTCAACCCACCAGGGCGTACCATCTTTTTTATAGTTGATGAGTTCAACCTGCACCGCTTCCTGAGTTTCCAGGGCAAGGCGGATCTTTTGGGTTGCTTCCACTGATGTCAGAGGCCCCTGCAGCAGACGCGGCGATTTGCCCAGCACCTCCCTCCGGCGGTAGCCGGTGATTTTCTCAAAGGCATCATTGACGAAAATGATATGCGGTCCAGGTGCGTCAACCGGTGCTGCTGTGGTAATCAGGACGGGATGCGCAAGATTTTCGAGGGAACGGGCCATAAGCCTTGATGAAATCCGGCTCAGCCCTCTGCGTCTGTGGTACCTGTCGCGAAAAAAGCCCCCGATTACCGTCACCAGAAAAAAGATCATGACCACGATGACAAAGACGCGGGCAAGTTGCAGTTGGCCGATGGCCAATTGGCGCTCCAGTGCCAGTCTGCTGTCCAGCAGGCGCAGATCCATCAGCAGGTGATCCTGATGTCGCTGGAGATCCTCCAGGAGATCCCCTATAGGACTGGCCTCACTGGAAATCCTGTCAATCTCCTGTTTCCAGTGATGCCAGAGTTCCAGAATACCCTGTACCTGCACACGCAGTCTTGCGCCAGTCACAGGGGGAGAGATCCCATTGACATAGTCCATCACACCAGTTCTGGGGGCAATCAGGGAAGCCACGTACGCCTCAGATGACTCAAGATCAAGGCTGCACGAATCCTCAAACTCCGAATGACGATAAAGATCCAGCATGCAGGCCTGCAGCATGCCCTGAACTTCGAGCAGACGGGCATGCTCCTGGATGCGCATCTGCTGACGCTTGGCAACGTATCCATCCAGTCCCCACAAGCAGAGCCCAACGACAAACAACAGGGGCAGCAATACGGTCACGTATCGTGGCGACTCTGCCCTCCAGTCACCATGGTCAAAAAAACGGGCAGTGGTGAATGCCAGATCTGGTTTGCTCACCATTGGTTTTTCATCCTGCACACTGAAGAGTAAAGTCTGGGAAATAGAAGCTCAGAGCATATCATACAAAGGCATGGCAACTACCCGTGCGTTTCCGTATTCATTTTTGTGCGCAACCTCACAGAATCAGTACGGTGCAATCCATTGGGGTGGCAGGTGATGGACAATGGTGGGAGACGCCACGACCCTAGAGAATCTGAAAATCTCAAGGAAAAACTCAGGTTATCATTCAGAAATGCAGATCTTGTAGCAAAAAACATCTGGCTCCACCGGAATCAACGACTCAGTTGCAAACCGAAGCCGCAGGTTTCATAAAACTGGAGAACTGTTGATGCCGGAAACACCAGACCTGATTGATATTACACCTGCCCTGATCACCATGTTTGAACCAGATGGACACTGCGTTCGCTGTAACCAGGCCTGGCGTAAGTTCACAGGCATCCATTCTTCCGAATCTGCGCAGACGGCATGGCTTAGCGCCTTGCATCCCGATGACCGTGACAGTTTTCACCACCATCTGCAACATGTACTGCAGTTGCGGCAGAGCTGCAGGATCCAGTATCGCCTTTACAATCATGAAGATTGCGATTTTCACTGGGTGGACGACACGCTGGTGCCCTTTTATGCAGAACAGGGAGCCTTGTGCGGCGTACTGGGCACTGCACAGGATACAACCGCCAGCAACCTGCTGCTGGAAGCCGTAGAACGCGCCCTGCATATGAGAAATGCAGAGGCCAAACGCTTCCGCACCATTCTCGAATCAGCCAGTGATGGCATTCATATCCTCAGCCGCACAGGTCAACTGATCCAGTACAGTGAATCCTTCAGAAGGATGCTTGGCTACTCACCCGAGGAAATGCTTCATCTTAGTGTATTTGACTGGGATGCCAGCCTGACGCGGCAGGACATTGAGGACAAGCTGGCGCATACATCCGAAAACATCGATATTTTTCAGACCCGGCACAAACGCAGGGACGGAACGCTTCTTGATGTCGAAGTCAGCTCAAAAGGCATTATTATCGAAAATGAGGTCTACCAGTATGCCTCAGCCCGCGATATCACTGAACGCAAACAGTCCGAAGAAAGGCTGAGGCGGGCGCAGGAACTGGCAGAAACCAGCATCCGCATCAAATCCGAGTTTCTGGCGACCATGTCGCATGAACTCAAGACCCCCATGAATGGCATTATTGGTCTGCTACAGCTGGCAGAACAGGAAGATTATATCGCTGATCCACTCACGCGGGATTACCTGCACAAAGCGCTGCAGTCTGCAGAAATGCTGCTTGGTCTTATACAGGATGTACTGGATTTCACCAGTCTTGAAGCTGGAAAACTCACACTGCGCATGGATGATTTCAATCTTGCCGACCTGACCGATTCACTCAGACAGCAGTTTGCAGGTGCCGCACGGGACAAGGGGCTGATATTCCATCTGCAAACCCTGCCAGGGGAGAATCTGACCGTCAGGGGAGATCGGCTGAGGCTGCGTCAGGTCATGACACACCTGATCAGCAATGCCATCAAATTCACTGAACAGGGTAAAATTGAAGTCATGATCCGGTACGACCTCCAGCCCCCAGACAATGTTCAGCTGGATGTATCGGTCAGCGATACCGGTATAGGCATCATGCAGGATGTCGTCGACAGGATTTTTCTCCCCTTTACCCAGATAGACGGCTCCGTCACGCGAAAATCCGGAGGCTGTGGACTGGGACTGTCCATCACGCAGCGCCTGCTGGCACAGATGGATGCTGAACTGAATGTAAGCACCAGCCCCGGAAAGGGGTCCGTATTTGCCTTCAGGCTCAGACTGCAGACGCCCCAGCCCCCTGCGATACCCACGTCCAGTACCCAGAACCGAAAAACATCTGCTATCCATGCCGACAATGTGCACAGCATTCTTTCAGGAAAGCATATCCTTGTGGTTGAGGACAATGAAATCAACCAGCTGGTCATCAGCAGAATGCTCAATCTGCTTGGCGCCAGAGTCCATATGGCAGCAGATGGCCAGGAAGCACTGGCCTGCCTGCAACAGCAGGCCTATAGCGCCGTCATCATGGATCTGCATATGCCCAATATGGGAGGACTTGAAGCCACCCGCCGCATACGGGAACAGCTGGGCCTGACACAGGTTCCGATCATCGCCCTTACAGCTGGCGATGCACTGGAAGAAAAAGAAAAGTGCCTGTCCTCGGGCATGAATGCATTTATTACCAAACCTGTCAAACAGGACAAGATTGCCCAGGCTATTACGGAACTGATTCGTCAATCTTCACAAGGCGGTGAATAACTGCCACCAGCTCTTCGGGCTGGATAGGTTTGGAAACGAAATCATCCATACCCGCCTGCATGCAATGCGCTCTTTCCGTCTGGGTGACACCTGCGGTCAGGGCAATGACAGGAAGGCCTGCATAGTTTGGGTTCTGCCTGATCTGCATTGTAGCTTCAATACCGCCCATGACCGGCATGTGCATATCCATCAGGACAATATCAAATGCAGCTTCTGCCAGAGCATCCAGCGCCAGCCGTCCATTGCTGACCACCCTGACCTCCATACCTGCAAGACTGACCATCCGGCTCACGACCAGCTGATTGATTTCATTATCTTCCGCGATCAGCACCCGGATGGCGCGGTGCCTCCCCTGATCCAGCTGCCTGAGCTTGTCCTCCAGTTCGCCCTGGGATCGCCTGCGAACCCGCCGCTCAGCGCCCTGAGACTGCACATCAGCCACGCCGAGATTGAGTAAAAAATGGAAGCAGCTACCCTTGCCTGGCTGGCTGTCCACTTCTATCACCGCGCCCATCAACCGGACCATTTGCTGGCAGATGGACAGGCCAAGACCGGTCCCTCCGAAGCGCCGGGTAATCGAATCATCCATCTGTGCAAACGGCTCAAACAGTTTCTGCAGAAATTCCTCAGCAATACCAATGCCAGTATCTTCCACACGAAAGCTCAGCATGCAGGACTGTTGCCTGATCTCCTCCAGAACAATCACAAGACGCACCCTGCCCTGTTCAGTAAATTTGATGGCATTGCTCAACAGATTGCTCAGTACCTGCTGTATACGTAAAACATCACCCGCAAGAAATCGAGGAATGCGCTCATCCACAGAAAAATCCAGACTCAGATGCTTGCGGTAAGACGGTTCCTCAAACAGGTTACGCAGATTATCGAGCAGGATATCAAGATCGAAAACGGCCTCATCAATCGTCATACAGCCTGCCTCGAGCTTGGAAAAGTCGAGGATATCGTTCAGGATCCCGAGCAGACTCTGCGAGGAGAAGTAACATTTTTCCAGATATTGACGGACTTCAGGACTGTTTTCCCGATCAAGGGCCAGTTGCAGCAGGCCGATGACGCCATTCATCGGTGTCCGGATTTCATGGGACATATTGGCAATGAACAGGCTCTTGGCATCATTGAGAGCACGTTCTCTGGAAACCCGCTCTTCTTCGCGCCGCCGCAGCCGTGTAATGTCCTTGATGGAAAGCACCACGCCACGCAAACGTCTGTCGCTGCTGTTATGCATGGCGACACTGGAGACGAGACAGGGATGTTCACTGCCGTCAGCACAGCGGATGATACGTTCATAATTGAGCAGAGCATCCTCACTGCCGCCAAACAGATGACCAAAATCGGTTGCCCTCAGTACTTTCCAGCTCTGTACCTCATCTTCGCCGATCATGACAACCAGCACGCGGTTTTCTGCAACAGGAAAGATGCCAATTTCCATTTGCAGCGGGGTTCCGTCATGATGGAGTACCGGTAACTTGCGTCCGGTTGCCAGGCCGCGCGGCTGCGGATTCTGGGAGTAAAGACTCATCTTGCCAGCATGCCCGGCACGAAGATCATGCGGAATGAGGCGGTTCACCGAAGCGCCACGCAGTTCATCCATCCTGTAACCCAGAATGTCTGCGATGCGTTGATTGGCCAGTTCAATCTGGCCATCCATGGTACAGACCAGTCCGGGAATGGAGGAATGCTGCAACAGTTCACCCAGTTCGGCAAGCTCGGTATTTTTTATTTTTCCGGCATAGCCCTGAACCAGTTCACCGATTCTTGAAGTGAAATGCTCTTCCTGATCGGCAAACAGCATCTGGTAATTCTGGCCGATGAGCGCTTCCCTCGCATATCCCAGAAACCTGAGGGCCACCAGATTGACCTCCCTGATGTCGGCATTGGCATCAATCACCACCAGTGGATCCGAGATGGATGTCAGCAGGGCATTGGCATAGCCAAGCGTATCATCAAGTTCTTTTTGACGGGACGAAAGCCGGATCAGTTTGCCTATATTGAACATCAGGACTGCAGCGTCGACGGGCCTGACCATGTAGTCGACATCTGGAATATGCAGGATATGCTCTCCGGAAGACAGCACCTGAAAACGTTCAACGATCAGTATGAACGGCAGATAGCGGTAACGCGGGAGCGTCCGTATCTTCTGAATGAAGGGCAGACTTTTTTCCGATTCGACCAATCCCCCGCCCAGCAGGACAATATGGATGTCATGCAGATTGACAAGGTTATAGGCAACTTCAATATTATCGGCCCGCAGTACCCTGATCCGCTCATCGTCAAGCATCAGTCCGAACGAAGCAAGTTCACCATAGTCATCACTCACGATCAAGGCAAGATGAACGCTCCCCTGAGCATGTTCCGGCTGTTCAAGCATGCCCCTCTCCTCCGTGCACGACACGGGTGCATTCTAGCATGCCATCTGCCGCCATCCCGAAGTTGAAAAGCCCTGAAAGTTACGATGGACCGCGCTCTGATGGCTGGAGAATGTGACCTTATTGGCATTAGGGTTAATCCATGACCAGACGCTATGGCAATTCATGCCCAAAGACACTATGCTTGCGCCGGCATATTGGAATACAGGCATTGGGGCAACATGAAAAGAGGATCCGCATCATGATGGATAGTCTGTATGGCTGGATGACACCCGTGTTGGCAGATCCATGGCTGTCTGGCATGTTCGTACTGGCCAATACCATATTGGCAGTATTTGCCTGGCGTTACCTGATCCCCTGGATCAGACATCTGCGTCAGGATTCCGCCAGAAGTCTTGTACTGTTTTTTGTGGAAATGGATAACGCATCACTTGGTCGATGTCTGCACCATGCGCTTGATGAGGGCAAGTCGCGACCCTCCAGCCGGACAGATGAACTGATCAGCCTGATGGATACGGCAATAGAAATCAAGCAGAAAGCCGTGTTTGAGGATGAAAAACAGACCATGCAGGGCGAACATCTGCATCAGGGTCTGAATGGCAAGCGGGTTCTGCTGGTCGAGGATAACACCATCAACCGCGATATCCTGCTGCATCATCTGAAAACGCTGGGCTGCCGTAACGAGGATGTTGTCCTGGCAGATAACGGCGAAGAGGCGGTCAATATCTACCAGCATCATGATTTTGATTTTGTACTCATGGATATACGTATGCCTGTACTGGATGGTATTTCAGCTACCCAGCGCATACGGGCATTTGAGGAAGACCACTACCTGCCAGCGACGCCAGTGATCGCCGTGACAGGAAGCAGCCATGAAGAAGATCGGAGGCGCTACATTGCCGCCGGCATGAATGCCCATATCAGCAAACCGTTTACCTTCAGAAGTCTTGCCCGGGTACTGCAGAACACCTGATCCCGGCCCGGCCACCATGCAGCCTTTTCAGCTGCCTCTGGCGAACTGGCCCAGTAACTCGCCTGCCTGTTCCAGCGATTGCAGTGACCTGGCAATGAATGTTCTGGCCGGATCATCCTCTTCAAGGTGATCGGTGGCTATCTCAAGGTAACCCAGCACGCGCCCAAACGAGTTGTTCATATCATGCACAAACGTTGCCAGACGCTCATCGCTGCTGGCAGTGAGAGGGAAGATGACGGCACCGATACCGCCGCCATGCTCCCCCGCTCCGCCCAAAGCAAACAGCCTCATTTCATGGGCAGGCCCCATAGGCAGACAGGCCACAGCATCACGCTGGAGCGTGGCGCACCACTGTGGCCAATCGGCAGACATCCAGGCGGGGATCTCCCCTTTTACCAGAGGATAGCCCGCAACCTCCAGTCTGGCAGCGGCGCTGCTGGCAAAGATGATCATGCCATGCTCATCGAACACCAGCCATGGAAAGGGCAACGCGTCCGTGAAAGCGGCAAGCATGCCGGAGGTCATGGCTCCGGCAGGGTCTGTGTGATACAGCATAGCAACTCCTGATCAGGGAAGCATGTCACGAAACG
>JBEBBU010000082.1:0-3381 GCA_041158225.1 Pseudomonadota bacterium
TTTCATTATCCTGGCAGTAGTCATGGTGTGTATGACCTGAGTTTTACCGCAAGGCGTGGCCAGACTGTCGCACTGGTGGGATCGTCCGGATCTGGCAAGACTACCGCCATGAAACTGCTACAGCGCTTCAGGTTTCCCGATAGCGGGGTGATTCGTATTGATGGTCAGGATATCAGGCAGGTTACGCTGGTGTCGCTGCGACAGGCGATAGCTGTTGTATTCCAGGATGCTTTTTTGCTGAACCGGTCTATCGGTGAGAATATTGCACTTGCCGATGCGGATGCCCCGCGTTCCAGTCTGGAGCGATATGCCATGATGGCCAACGCCCATGCCTTTATCATGGAAAAATCGGGGCAGTATGATTTTGTGGTGGGTGAACGTGGCGCGGCCCTTTCAGGGGGAGAGCGCCAGCGTCTGGCTATTGCGCGTGCGCTATTGAAACAGGCACCTGTTCTGGTGCTGGACGAAGCAACCAGTGCCCTTGATCAGGTCACTGAAAATGGCATACAGCTTGCCATCAGCGAACTCAGAAAAAATCATACGCTTTTTGTGATCGCTCACCGGATTTCAACTGTTGCAAATGCGGATCTGATACTGGTGTTTGATCAAGGGCGTATCATAGAAAGAGGGACGTTTGACGAACTTATGGCGAAGCAGGGGCGATTCTGTGAGTTTGTCAGAACCATGAAAGGCTGATGCAATGTACGCGAGGAGATAACATGGCAATCAATCATCTGTTTTACAGACTGGCGGGGCTGTTTGCGCCGGGCATGCTGCTGGCAGGTCATGTACTGGCGGCCGGACTGACTCCGGTGACACCCGAAGAGCTGAAAAATCTGCAGCAGTCGGGCGCTGTGGTTGTCGATATTCGCACGGCAGCTGAATGGAATAAGACAGGCGTTATTCCAGGCAGCAGGGAACTGACCTATTTTGATGCCAATGGCCAGTCTGACAGAAGCGCCTGGCTGAAGTCATTGCGCGCTGTTGTGCCTGACAGCAATGCCCGTGTCATTCTCGTATGCCGCGCTGGCCATCGCAGTGCGATGGTGGGGAAAATGCTGGGTGAAGAGGAGGGCTATGCTCAGGTCTATCATCTTGAGAAAGGCATGAATGAATGGCTGGCCCAGCGTAATCCAGTCAACCCGCCCTGATTTTTCATGGGAGATGGATGGCTAGAATGGGCATGGTGACACGAAAGACATGGGTTGTCGGGTCAGTGGATGATTGAATGCCAGTGAATGTGCATGCAGTCTAAGGCGCCCTTGGGCAGGCAGGATGCCGTAAAGGGGGTCGTCCACGATGGGGTGTCCCAGCGTGGCCATGTGTACGCGCAACTGGTGCGAGCGACCTGTTTTCGGGAACAACATCAGTCTGCAGTGCTGTTCTGATCTGGCGGCCAGTTGCCATGCGGTATGGCTGGGTTTGCCGTCAATGGCGGCGGCATAAAGGGGAGGGGCGTTGCTCTGCTTGCTGATGGGCCATTCGATTTCCCCGTATGTCGTTCCGGGATCTCCCCAGATATCCGCCAGATAGCTTTTGTCTACGCTGCGCATTGCGAACATGGCGCTTAGCAGACGGTGCATGTCTGCATCCAGTCCTAGCATGATCAGGCCGGATGTATCCCGATCCAGCCTGTGCACCAGTTGCGCATTCGGTAGTTCGGTCTGGATGATGCCGAGCAGTGAGTGGGCCAGTGCTGGCCCTCGGCCAGGCTGGCATAACAGACCGTGAGGCTTTTCAACGATGAGGATATGCTCATCCTGATAGTGGATAGGGGGAAATGTCATGGGGATGTGCCCGTGCTAGAATGGGCCTTTTTCAACTCTGACTGGAATAATAGCATGAGCAAGATTACTGTAGAGCATAACCCAAGCGAAGAACGTCTCAAGGAACTTGGCGTATCCAGTTGGGAAATCTGGGAGAAAGAGGTTTCCCGTTTCCCCATTGATTTTGACGAAACTGAAGTAGCGTATGTGCTGGAAGGCGAGATTCTGGTGACACCTGCTGGCGGTGAACCGGTACGCATCCTGCCGGGGGATCTGGTGTCATTTCATGCAGGACTTGACAGTCAGTGGGAAGTGGTCAAGCCACTGCGCAAACACTATAGCTACAATTATCCCAACGGCGTCTGATGTCCATACTGGAAAGGCAGCGTGACTGAACTTGTTGACCTGCCTGCCTGGTGCCTGTTCCTTATTTTTGTCGGGGGCACAGTAACACTGGCGATAGTACTTGAGTATGCCGTTTTTCACTGGCTTTCAGGGCACCTTCGCAAGAAACATGATCTTATCAGCCTGTTTGCTTCCAGTTCTGGTGTCCTTTACAGCGTGTTGCTGGCCATGATTGCCACGAATGCATGGCAGGATCTTTCTGATGTTGGCGATGTTGTTGAAATCGAAGCCTATACTGTAGCGAGTGCTTACCGGAATCTTGTTGCTCTGCCTGAGCCTATACAGGGGGCCATGCGTCATGAGCTCCACCAGTATGTCCAGGCAGTCGTGGGTCGCGAGTGGCCTGCTCTCCGACGTGGAGAACGTACAGATGATGTCCGGATCGTGGTGGATCGTCTTTACCAGTTGCTGGCCCACTTCAAGCCGGCTGATCAGGCCGAAGCGGTTTTCCTGCGTGCTTTGCTGGAGGATGTTGACAGTATTGCCTTTCATCACCGCCAGCGTGTAGCTTCCTCAGATAATAGTGTGATGCCGCTGTTGTGGCTGGTTGTTGTGCTGGGTGGACTGCTGAATATTATTACGACAGCGCTTGCCGGTAGCAGCAGTCGACCAATGGACCGGCTGCTGCTGGGAATTTACGCAGCTAATATTGGTTTGGTCATCTTTTTTATCTATGTGCTTGATAATCCTTACCGGGGCACGGATACCGTCCCCATAACGCCTTTTCTTGAGGCAGACAGACTGATGCACCACCTTGACCAGCATGTGGTGGGTGATGTGAATCATGATTCCTGAACTGACAGATGACTGGACGGAGATAAATGATGAACAGATTTTGTAAGGTATTGTGGATATTGCTGTTGTTTGCAGGTGTCACGCGAGCCGACGACATCAGTGCTGATCAGGTTCCGGCGGCCGTCATGAAAACTTTTCATTCGGTGTACCCTGACGCTGAGCAGGTTGAGTATGAGCGCAAGCAGCGTAACGGAGAGACGGTTTACAAGATTGAGTTCAGGCATCGTGGGCTGGAAAGGGAAATTGTGTATGGTGCCGATGGCAGGGTTATCCGTGCAAAACTGGATGACTGAAATGAATGCCTTATAATGGTGCAATTTGTGGGGTGACGACGCCTGCTGTGTTGTCGTCTTACCTCGCTGCTTGAAGCCTGCATTGCAGGCTTTTTTTATGTTTTGTGGTTTTGGGCGCTTGC
>JBEBBU010000083.1:0-6391 GCA_041158225.1 Pseudomonadota bacterium
ATGTAACCTCTGCGTTGTTTATTGAAAATCCGATGATGCAAACATCTGGCTGATCATTCACATCAATCTGATGAGGATGATAATCGTTCTCATTTGCTTTATCAATACATTAAGTGGCAACTGGCTGAGCAGCCCTATGCTCACTGAAACGACCTGAGTAAAGCATGCTGTCAGAAGAGCGAAGGTAAAACTAATCCAGCCGCATGCGGTGCCCCTATGCAGCGCTATAGCATTACAAAGTGCTGAAGGAGCGGACTTCCAGCGTGCTATACCCCATGCCGACACCTTTTTTCACGACGATCCTGCTGGCTATCCGTTCTTTCAATGCTTCGACATGACTGATGATGCCTATCATTTTTCCGGTAGCGTTCATGGCGTCCAGAGCCTCAATGGCAATATCGAGATTTTCGCTGTCCAGCGTACCAAAGCCCTCATCCAGGAACAGGGAATCGATGGAGGTTTTGTGACTGACCAGATCAGATAACGCCATGGCCAGCGCCAGGCTGACCAGAAATCCTTCACCCCCTGACAGGGTACGGGTATCCCTGGCAACGCCTGCCTGCCAGTTATCAATAATGCTCAGTTCAAGTTCACCACCATCCGTTTTGCGTCCAAGCACATAACGGCCATGTAACCGTTGCAGATGGCGGTTGGCCAGATAGACCAGATGATCCAGGGTCAGTCCCTGGGCAAATCTCCGGTATTTGTCACCTCCTCCGGAACCTATCAGTCCATTCAGTCTCTGCCAGAGGTCGCTTTCGGCAGTTTCAAGTGCAATCTGTTCGAGCAGGGCCGCCTGATGCTGGCGGCGCTCAGTATCGTCAGCCAGCCGTGCCTGGTCGGCTCCCAGTTGGGTAGACAGGTTCTGTCGCTGGCTGTCCAGTTCTGCCAGTTGGATATCCAGTTCCTGCAGGTTGAGAGGTGTCCGGTTCTGCTGTTCCATCTCCTGCAGATCCTGGGCCGCATGGCCATGAATGGCCTGACACTGCTCCAGCGTCTGCATAAGGTTCTGTCGCATTTCGAGCAGTTGTTGCCGATATTCATCAGGCAGCAGAGCCGCAGTGAACGATGCCTGATCAGGGAATGGACTCGATGCCAGCACTGCCAGCCAGTGACGATGCGCTTCAGTATGCGATGCTTCGTGTCCATGCCGATCGGTTTCAAGCTGGCTCTGCCGGCCCTGCAGGATGGCAAGCCGGGTTGACAGGGCATCAATCTGCTCGGCCATCTGTTCCAGAGCCGCTTCACTTGCGGCAGAAACGGATTCATCTGCCGGCGGGGTAGTCTCAAGCCTGGCCCAGCGCGTCTGCCAGAGACCGTGACGGCTGTCAGCCTGTTCGCAACGCATCTGCTGCTGTTGCAGACTGGCACGCTGTTGTTGCTGATCCTGCTGTTTGGCCTGCCAGTGCTGCCAGTCCAGCTTTCGTGCCTGCAGCCATGCGCTCATGTCGCTGTCTGGCGTGAATCCGGCATTACCTATGGAGGTTCTGAGGGTGGCCTCTTTTTCCTGACAGGCCACTCGGCTGGTAGCAAGCTGCAGCCCGAGTTCCTCAAGTCGCTGCTTGCTGTGATCAAGCGCCTGCTGCTGCAGTGATATCTGAGCACCTGCCTCCTGCATCTGGGTATCCAGCTGTGTCTGCTGCGTCTGGATAGCCAGCAGGACTTCCTGTGCTTTTTCGGCGTCCTGCAGCCGGTTTCTAAATGCAGATTCCTGCAGATTCATCTGCGCCAGGCCCTCGGCCAGCCTATCGTCCTGCTGCCAGTCCTCCATGCCAAGCTGGAACTCTTTGGCATAACGGCTCCATTGGGATATGGCCTCGGCCTGTGCTGGTGCGAGTTTGGCAAGGTTTTCCCTACGCTGCGCTATCTGGCCGGTGAGGACAGTGATCTGACCTTGACTGCCTGCCAGATCATTCTGCAATTGCTGGAGCGCATCTTCTTTTTCATGCAGGGAACGTTCGGTGTCCGAGATATCGAGTTGCTGATAGGATTGGATGCCTGGATGCTCCTGTGAGCCGCACAGGGGACAGGCCTCGCCGGGCTGCAGTGTGCTACGGTGCGCTTCGAGACTCTGGATGCGCTGTTCCTGCAGCAACAGTCTGCGTTTATCCTCCAGCTGTTCCCTGAGTTCAGGCAGACGGCTGCCGAGATCCTGACATACCGTCTCCTCTGCGCCCAGCTGTTTGCTGAGCTCTGCCATCTGCTGTTCCAGTTCCATCTGCTGACAGGCGTACTGGCGCAGTTGCCCTGCCTGCGTGCTCATCTGCTGCCATTCCAAAACATTGTCCTGGCTGGCCTGCCATGCATTCCGCAGGGTTTCCAGCGTATCCTGCTGCAGATGGACATGTAGTTGCTGCTCTGCGGCGGTGACCCGTTGCAGATTTTCTGCATGGCGTAGCTTTATAGCCTGCTGAGCATGATGTTCAGCCTCCAGTCTGGCAGAGGTACTGGTCTGTAAGGACAGTTGCTGTTGCTGCTGTGCTTCCAGCGTCCCTATGGTCTGGCGGTCATGCTCGATCTGCTGGCAGGCAACCTGCCAGCTTCCCAGTGTTTCCCCCAGCGCAGCGAAGTGTGCATGCTCTTGCAGCCATACATCCGTCCGTTCAAGACTGCTGTTCTGTATCTGCCACTGCAGCATGGCATCCTTGCTTAGCGTTGCTGCCATGGTTTTGGCCTGCCAGTGTGCCGTAACCAGTTGCTGCTTGACCTGGCTGATGTCCTGACCTGTCACCTTCAGGCTGGTTGCTGTCTGCGACAGGCGGTCGGCATGCTCCTGCCATGCCTGAAACACGGGGAGAATGGTTACGGCAGGTTCACCTGCTGCAAGCTTTTGCAGTTCCGGCTGGGCTTGGGCGATCGCATGACGGGCTGCCTCTTCTGCCTGCCGGGCCAGCTCGATGCTTTGTTGCAACTGGGCCAGTTGATGGCGCCATTGATGCAGTTGCTGGGTGCTTTCATATTCGCTTTGCAGCGCAGCCAGTTGCTGTCCGAGACTGGCAAGGTTCTGTTCTATCTGCAGCCTTGCGTCTTCAGTCAGTAACTCCATACCTTCAGCTCTGGCATTGAGTCGTTCCAGAGCCTGTCTGGCATCACGTGCCTGCTCAAAGACACGTTGTGAAATCAGTCCATAGATCTCGCTTCCGGTCAGTTCTTCAAGAAGTTCTGCCCGTTCATTGGCACTGGCGTTCAGAAAGGCTGCAAAACCTCCCTGAGCCAGCAGTATGGATTTGGTGAAGCGCCCAAAATCAAGACCGGTAATGGCGATGGTCTGCCTGAGTTTTTCACTGCTGTGTGTGGTCAGTGGTGTCCATGTTCCTGTATCCTGCCACTGGGCCAGCTCTACCACTGGCGCCTGCAGATTGCCCCCAGCATTGTTACGCGCCCGCCGCTGACTCCAGAATGCACGGTACTGCTGGCCTTTGACTTCAAATTCCACCTCGGCAAGACAGCTGGCGCAATGCCGGGTCATGATTTCATTGGTACTGGCGGATAGGGTATGGAGCCTTGGTGTCTGGTGGTAGAGCGCCAGACAGATGGCATCCAGCAGCGTGGATTTGCCCGCACCCGTCGGGCCGGTAATGGCGAACAGGCTGTGATGACTGAAGGGCGGCTGGGTGAAATCAATCTTCCATTCGCCTTTCAGGGAATTGAGGTTTTCCAGACGCAGGGTAAGAATTTTCATGCTGTCATGCCTCGTTCCTGCTGCACCATGGCAACGATTTGCTGATATCGCTGTTTCATCTCGAGTATAAGCTCATCCGGAAGCTGCTCATGTGCCAGTCGTCTGCTGAAAACATCATCAGGTGTCAGTTCTGCCAGTGTGGCAGCTGCTGCCGCCTCTGTGCTCAGCCTTGTAACGCGATCCTTTCTGATACGCAGTATTTCGACAGGCAGGCCGGCAGCCATCTGCTGGATGCGTGACTGTAAATCAGCGAGGTAGTGGTCGGCTTTGACCGTGATTTCCAGCCAGACCGTCTGACCTGACTCGGTCTGTTTCGCTACCGTCATGATTGCTGTTGCCAGTTCTTCCAGCGTCCCCGTGATACTGGCCAGTGGCTGAAAACGAGGGACGCGGAGTGCCGTGACACTGAGTTCCTGCTGCTCCAGATCAACCAGCAGCACTTCCTTGTCATGTCCAAGTTCATCAAAGCTGAGAGGAATGGGCGATCCGCAATAGCGGATGTGCTCCTGTCCACCGACTTTCTGTGGGCGATGAATGTGGCCCAGTGCAATGTAGTTTGCCGCGGGGAAGTTCTGTGTCGGGAGCGCTTCCAGTGAACCAACGAAGATTTCGCGTACCGATTCGCTGGCGCTGGTTCCCACGGTTGTCAGATGTCCGGTGGTGATAATGGGCAGGGGATAGGGGTATTGTGCCTGACGGGTGATGGCATATTCATGCAGCTTGAGGTAGTGCTCCTGGATGGCCTGCTGCAGATTAAGACGTTTTTCTTCTGCGCTTTGTCCGGCCTCGCTCTGGACGATATCGCGGGGACGGATGAAAGGAATGGCACAAAGCAGGGCGGCAGGTTCACCCTTGCCGTTCTTCAGAACCAGAAGCTGATCCTCGAGCGTGTCTGTAATGGCGGGAATGACATGGGCACCAAGACGCGCCAGCAACTGTCTGCTCTCACCCAGTGTCGCCACAGAATCATGATTGCCAGCCAGGACAACGAGTTGGGTACCTGTATCGTGCAGGCTGACGATAAGCTGGTTGTAGATTTCGCGGGCATAGCTGGGTGGCGCACCGGTATCAAAAATATCACCGGCAATCAGGATGGCATCAACCTGTTGCTCCTCTACCTGCTGGAGCAGCCAGTTGACGAATTTCTGGTGTTCTTCCTGCCGGCTTTTGCCCATGAAATGCTGGCCAAGATGCCAGTCTGAGGTGTGGAGGAGACGCATGGGGCAGGTTTCCTGTGAATTGGCAATTGCCGGATTATCTCACGATGGTACCCATGTTCAAGCCATCACGCACGCCTACCTGTTGTCGCAAGCTTGCCATGTCTTTCGACAGGGCTTCGCTGCAAAAAACGATTTTACTCAAGCTGCTTGTGCTATTGAGGTAATCCCCAATGAACTTTTGGGTCAGTAACGGTCTACAATGGCGCCACCCAAAGGAGATAGCTTTGGCCGTCAACGTCAAATTGCCCGAAGCCTTGGTCGAAACCGCCAGGCATTATGGCAATATCTAGCATCGCTCCGTACCTAAGCTAATCGAATACTGGTCACAGATCGGCAAAATAGGGATATACATGACAATCACTGACGATATGGTAGAGGCAGCTAACCACCGTGCCACTGAAAAGAAGGCAACATTCCCCATCGCCGTTTCTGTGCGCTATGACCGCCGTACTTCATGATGTTGTGATCGCATTGGATTCAGGGCTGGAGTTAGCGTTTTCTCCCAAGCTGGCACAAGGTCTTGAACATGCCCACCACGCTGATTTATCCGAGGCAGAAATCAGCCCATCTGGCCTTGGTATTCATTTTCCCCGTCTGGATGCTGACATTTACTTGCCATCGCTCCTTGAAGGCTTTTTAGGTTCGAAATCCTGGATGACTGCGGAGAGAGGCAGGAAAGGTGGACTAACTTCCACGGAGGCCAAGGCAGCTGCAGCCCGGAAGAATGGCAAGCTGGGTGGCCGGCCCAGAAAGATGAAAGGGCTGGTGGCTTAACCATGCTTGCTGCGCATTCGGCTCAGGAATGCATCGCTTGTCGAAGCAGTGCGGTGGAACTGATCTCACGAATACAGGACGAAAGAAATGCACCGTACACTGACATTCCAGCCAACCTGCTGTTCTTCGAGCGCGGTGGCCCCAGCGATACCATCTGGTATTACGAACTTCCCCTGCCAGAAGGCCGCAAGAAATATAGCAAGACCGCGCTACTTCAGTTTGAGGAGTTCGCGCAGGCATCAGCCTGGTGGAACAACCGGGAAGAAGGCCCACAGGCGTGGAACATCGATTTTGCTGCCAAGCGTGAAGCCGCTGTCGCAGCCACCACGCCACACTGGCAGCGGGCTGAAGGCCACCTCAACGCCGCCATCGCTTTGGGAAAACCTATTCGGGAGTTGGAGCAATCCATCCAAGTATCAGCCAACAGCCAGAAGGCAGAGCTGCAAAACCGCTTGAAGATGCTCAAAAGTGAGCAATCTACCCGAGAAAATTTCCGAATCACTGACTCGGAAATTGCCCACGGGCATGCAGACTGTGAAATCCGTGCCCAACAAGATCATGGCCGCGGAATACCAGACGGTACTGCCGGATGTGAAACTGCTTGAGGCGGAAATGGACAAGACTCTGCGTGAGCTGGAAGCGCGGCGCATTGCGCGCGGTGGCAATGCGGAGGGCGGCGGATGAAGGCGTGGCCTGTTGTTCCTCTCCGGTCTGT
>JBEBBU010000084.1:0-3637 GCA_041158225.1 Pseudomonadota bacterium
CCTGATAGACCTCGCGCAGCAACTCTGACACAGGAACAGGGTTACGCTGGGCTGGCAGACCGCCATTGATGGCACAGGCACCCAGTGCAACGAGAATACGGCACTGTGCGCGGAACTCGCGCAGGACATGCACGTTTTCGGCATTGCAGACACCACCTTCGATCAGGCCAATATCACAGGGAGCACAATGCTTGATATCAGTCAGTGGTGAACGGTCAAACTCCACCCACTCCATCAGTTGCAGCAAGCGCTCATCAATATCCAGAAAAGACATATGACACCCAAAACAGCCGGCCAGTGAAGTGGTGGCTATCCGCACCCTGGGCATACTGGCATCACTCATCATTCACTCCTGAGACGGACTGCTGGCTGGCCGGATGCAGATCAAAGCGTCTCTGGCCTATGGGCACGGCAAATCCAACCCCTTTGCGCAGGATAACCCCGACAGGACATACGGACGCCGCTCTGTCCTCTTTCGAAAAATCAGTATCGGCCAGACGCCCGGAGCGGGCGTTGACACGCAGATGACTGCCCATACCCCGTCCCGCCAGGGCAAATACATCCTTGCCATCGACATCGCGACTGGCACGGACACAAAGTGAACACAGGATGCAACGGTTGAAATCCAGCAGATAATCGGGATGTGAGGCGTCGATCTGACGCACCGGAAAGAAATGATCAAAATGAGGCGACATCATTTCCAGTTCGTAAGCAGTGGCCTGTAACTGGCAGTCACCACTTTTTTCACAGGAAGGACAGAAGTGATTGCCTTCAACAAACAGCATCTGCAACAGGGCGCGCCGTTCAGCATCCAGATCAGATGTCCGGCTCTCCACCTGCATGCCAGTTTCAGCAAGCCGGGTACACGAAGCCGTTTCATGGCCATTAACCCGGACAGTACAGACCTTGCAGGAGCCATGTGGACTGAACTCGGGATGATAACAGAGATAAGGTATATAGAGTCCTGCAGCCATGGCAGCCTGCAGCACGGTCTGACCTGGCTCGAAGGCAACCGCCTCGCCATCCAGCATGAAAATGGCAGGAACATTATTCTGTGGCATGGACTGACTCCAGATGTGCGGCAGGATCATCCCGCCCGGTCACAGCACGCGCCTGGGCGAGTGACCTGTCCAGATCGAAAGCGGGCTCATAGTGACGGTGAAGCAGACGTTTCTCGTAACTATCCCGAAAACGCCCCATGGTGTCCAGTACCGGATTGCATGCAGTATGCCCCAAACCGCAATGGCTGGTCGCAAGCAGAAGCTGGTTGAGGCGGCCAATCTCGTCAAAATCATGCAGTGAACCGCGGCCATCAGCAAGTTTGTCCATCAGGTGTCGCAACAATGAGGTGCCTACCCGGCAAGGGGTACAGAAACCGCAACTCTCATGGGCAAAGAAGTGGACAAAACATCTTGCCACCTCAAACAGGTCTCTTGAACTGTCAAATACCATAAAGGAACCTGCGGTAGGCAGGTCATCAAAAGCAATGCGTCTTGCAAACTCGTGGGATGCGATACAGGTACCGGAAGGACCGCTGATCTGGACCGCCTGAGTATCCGAGGCACCACAGTCGGCAAGCACCTCCGCAACAGTGATACCAAAAGGATATTCATACAGGCCAGGACGCTGGCAGTCACCCGAAATAGAGAGAATCTTGGTACCACTGGAGCCCGGACAGCCAATAGCAGCGTACCAGTCACCACCATGCAATGCGACCAGGCTGCTGGCTGCAAAGGTTTCAACATTATTGACGACGGTAGGCTGGTCACGATAGCCGTGGGTTACAGGAAAAGGGGGACGGTTGCGTGGCGTTCCCCTTTTACCCTCCAGTGACTCGATCAGTGCAGATTCTTCACCGCAGACATAGGCTCCCGCACCGAGATGGATGCTGATATCAAAATCAAAACCGGCGACGCCTTTGATCATGCAGCCCAGCAGCCCTGCCTGACGCCGACGCGCAAGCACCTGCTGCAGTACGGGCAGGAGATAGCGATATTCACCGCGAAGATAGAGGAAACCCTCATGCGCACCTATTATTCGCGCACAAACGGTCATGCCTTCAAACACCAGATCGGCAAATGAGGTCAGTAACACCCTGTCCTTGAAAGTACCAGGCTCACCCTCGTCAGCATTACATACGACGTAATGCTGGTTGCCGCTGGCTTCACGGCAGAACTGCCATTTCATGCCGGTACTGAAACCGGCGCCCCCCCTACCCCTGAGTCCAGATTTTTTCACTTCATCCAGCGTGGCCAGATCCCCCCTTGCCAGCGTACGCGCAATAGCACTGCCAGACACGAAATCTCCGCGCAGCAGGATGTCACGGCGATGGATATGGTCATCTACGGCAAAAAATGTGGCCGGCCAGTCCTTGACAGGTACACGGGTCCTGACCAGTTCGGCAATGCTGTCAATGCGATCCGGCGTCAGGCGACTGACCGCCATCTGGTTGACCAGGAGCGCGGGCCCCTGATCGCACAGGCCGGTACAGGATGTCCTGTCAACAGATACCAGCCCATCTTCCGAGACCTTGCCGGGCTCCACCCACAGCTGCTGGCAAAGGCGCTCAAGAAGAGCTTCGCTACCCAGCATGCGATCGGTAATATTGTCAGAAAAGAGGATCCGGTAGACACCTCTGGGTTCGAGATACAGGTGGGAATAGAAACTGGCAACGCCTTCAATGCTGGCGCGCGGTAACTGCAGGGCCCTGCCAATTTCATCAATGGCATCCGGGTGAATGTAACCAAAACTCTCCTGCGCTTCACGCAGTATCTGCAGCAGATGAAACGGGTTATGCTGATACCTGTTGAGCACAGGCTCAAGGTAACTGGCGTGATGCGTTTGGTTTTGAGTCATGCAAATACAACCCGAATCAGCTAATCTTCACAGGAAATCAAGTCCCAGACCGGGATCAATGTAGGCAGATCACATGACAACCTTATTGCAGATACGGAAATTGTTCAAGCACCCAGTGTGCATAAGCCTGAGCTTATGGCTGATGACGCTCCCGGCTTTTGCCCACACTGGACAGACGATGACATCCGGCTGGCAGGAAGGTCTGCTGCATCCTGTGCTTGGCCCGGATCATCTTAGCACTGCTATGGCGGTAGCCTTCCTTGCCCTGCAAACGCGCGCACGCGCACCATGGCTATATCCCTTCAGCTTTGTTTCTGGCATGGCCATTGGAGCATGGAGCGGACTCGAAGGACTGACGCTGCCTGGCGTGGAAAACGGCATCCTGTTTTCCGTCATCATACTCGGACTGCTGGTCATGATCCGGCAGCCCATACCCATCGGCCCAGGCTGCGTGCTGCTTGCTGCATTTGCCCTGCTGCATGGGCATGCCCATGGCAGCGAGGTACCTGCCGATGCTGATGGCATGATTTATGTCGCAGGGGTGTTGCTGGGCACGCTGGGCATACATCTGACCGGTCTCTGCCTTGGCAAGCTGTGCATGAAACAGTTCGGCAACATCAGTCTGCAACTGATGGGCATGCTGCTACTGGTTTATGGGAGCACCTGATCGGGATCCAGATGCTTCAACCCTCCCAGAACATTACGGTAAACCTCCGAGGTTACCCCCTCTCCTCCCCGGAAAGGATGATCAATAGCTGCGATAAGAAAAATCATCACGCCC
>JBEBBU010000085.1:0-7370 GCA_041158225.1 Pseudomonadota bacterium
CTTCAAGTTCAAACATGAACTTGTCTACGACGCGTACGATGGTTTCCGTGTTGAGTGGCGCAAAAGGAATGATGGCATCCAGCCTGTTACGGAACTCTGGCGTAAACTGCTTTTCGATAAGTTTCATGGCATCACTGCTATGATCCTGGCGTGTGAAACCCATGCTTGGTCTTGAGCCCTCACTGGCTCCGGCATTGGTGGTCATGACCAGGATCACATTACGGAAGTCTGCCTTACGGCCGTTGTTGTCTGTCAGTGTGCCGTGATCCATCACCTGTAGCAGCAGATTGAAGACATCAGGGTGAGCTTTCTCGATTTCATCCAGCAGTAGCACCGCATGCGGCGTCTGGGTTACAGCTTCTGTAAGTAGACCACCCTGATCGTATCCCACATAGCCTGGCGGGGCGCCTATCAGTCTTGAGACCGTGTGTCTTTCCATGTATTCCGACATGTCATAGCGTAATAGTTCAATGCCCAGTACATGCGCCAGCTGCCGGCACACCTCGGTTTTGCCTACGCCGGTGGGGCCTGCAAACAGGAAACAGCCTATAGGTTTGGCAGGTTCGCGCAGACCGGCTCTGGACAGTTTGATGGCGGTAGCGACAGACTGGATGGCCTGGTCCTGGCCAAACACCAGCATGCCCAGACTGGTATCCAGATCCCGGAGTTTCTCGCGGTCGCTGGTTGATACATTGCGTGGTGGTATACGTGCCATACGCGCCACAATATTCTCGATTTCGCTACTGCCGATCTGCTTCCTGCGTTTTGCCGATGGCAGCAGACGCTGGCTTGCACCTGCTTCATCAATAACATCAATAGCCTTGTCAGGCAGTTGTCTGTCATTGATATAGCGCTCGGCGAGTTCTGCTGCCGAGCGGAGTGCGGCAAGGCTGTATTTGACTTCATGGTGTGCCTCGAACCTGGATTTCAGTCCGCGCAGAATCTGGTAGGTTTCATCCACACTAGGTTCGGTGACATCAATTTTCTGGAAGCGTCTGGTAAGGGCATGATCTTTTTCGAAAATGCCACGAAACTCCTGATAGGTCGTGGAGCCAATGCACCTTACCTCGCCGGAAGCCAGAGCGGGTTTAAGCAGGTTGGAAGCATCCATGACGCCGCCGGAGGCGGAACCAGCGCCAATGATGATATGAATCTCGTCGATGAAAAGGATGGCGTGGCTGTCACTGGCAAGTTCCTGCAGCAGAGACTTGAGGCGCTTTTCAAAGTCCCCACGATATTTCGTGCCAGCGACCAGGGCGCCCATATCCAGAGAGTAAATGGTGCACTGACTCAGCAGTTCGGGCACTTCACCCAGCGTGATGAGTCTGGCAAGGCCTTCGGCAATAGCCGTTTTGCCTACACCGGCCTCCCCCACCAGCAGCGGGTTGTTTTTCCTTCTTCTGCAAAGAATCTGCAGGGTTCTTTCAATTTCATGCTGGCGCCCGATCAGCGGGTCGATTCTGCCTTCGGCTGCCATCTGGTTGAGATTACGGGTGTAGAGAGCCAGTGCGCTCTGTCGGGATGAGCCTTCTGTTTCTTCTCCCTGGGGGGAGGGTGATGTCCCCTGCTGGTCAGCCTGTGGATCCGCATCCAGTTTGCTGATGCCATGCGAGACATAATTGACGATGTCCAGGCGTGAGATCTGCTGTTTCTGCAGCAGATAGACGGCGTGAGTATCCTGTTCACTGAACATGGCAATCAGTACATTGGCACCAGAAACTTCGCGGTTGCCGGAAGACTGTACATGAAACGCAGCACGTTGCAGCACACGCTGAAAACTGAGGGTCGGCTGTGTTTCCCGCTTGTTATGTAGCGGGATCAGAGGCATGTTGTCTGCGAGGTAATTCTGCAGTTCATGGGCCAGACGTCCTGTTTCAGCGCCCACGGCCTCCAGTACCTCACGCGTACTGGCATCATCCAGCAGCGAAAGCAGTACATGCTCGATGGTGATGAACTCGTGCCTGTGGTCATAGGCAAACCTGAAAGCATTGTTCAGACTAATTTCCAGTTCCTTGCTAAGCATGGCCGATGCCTCCTTGATTACTTCAGACAGGTTCCATGGTGCACAGCAGTGGATGCTGGTGCTCCCGGGCATGACGGTTCACTATCTGGACTCTGGTTTCAGCGATATCACGCGGGTAAACACCGCAGACACCTACCCCCTGCGTATGCACATTGAGCATGATCTGGGTGGCCTGCTCTTCGCTCATATGAAAGAACTGTACGAGCACATCGACTACAAACTCCATCGGCGTGTAGTCATCATTAAGCAGCAGTACCCGGTACATGCTCGGAGGCTGAAGTTCGGTTTCAGCATCCTGCAAAACCAGATCACTGTCCAAGTGGTGTATACTTTCTTTCGTCATGGTCGCCCTGATTTTTCCAACGCCCTTTTAATAGCACAGCCTCGGTGTCAACTCAATCCTTCCTGTTCCCTGCAAGGCAATGTCGGTCATGAATCAGCATGTGATGGTAGGTATGTCCGGTGGCGTCGACTCCTCTGTGGCCGCTTATCTGCTCAAGTCCAGCGGTTACAGGGTATCCGGCCTTTTCATGAAGAACTGGGATGAAGATGATGGCGGCGAGTACTGTACTGCTGTCCAGGATCATGCAGATGCCTCCATGGTCTGCGAACGCCTGGGCATCCCGTTGCACACAGTCAGTTTTTCAGCTGAATACTGGGATGAGGTATTTGAGACCTTCCTCAGTGAATATCGTGCTGGGCGTACCCCCAATCCGGATATTCTCTGCAACCGCCACATCAAGTTCCGTGCATTTCTTGATCATGCTACCCGTCTGGGTGCTGACCTTATTGCGACCGGACATTACGCATCCACCCAGCGTCTGGTTGAAGATGCGGAAGCTGTTGGTCTTGGAAGGGCAAGAGATGACAGCAAGGATCAGAGCTATTTCCTTTATGCCATGCAGCAGGATGCACTGAGAAAAACCCTGTTCCCTCTAGGAGGTTTGCTGAAGCGTGATGTCCGTACTATTGCCTCGGCGATGGGGCTGGTCACTGCCGCCAAAAAAGACAGCACCGGTATCTGTTTTGTGGGTGAGCGGCCATTCCGAGAGTTTCTTTCCCAGTATATTGCGGTGACGCCCGGGGCTATTGAAACGCCTGAGGGTATGACCGTTGGGGAGCATCAGGGGCTGGCATTCTATACACTCGGCCAGCGCTCCGGTCTGGGTATCGGTGGGCAGAAGCAGGGTGGAGGAGAACCCTGGTATGTGCTGGCCAAGGATGCTGCGCGTAATGTATTGATCGCCGGTCAGGGGCATGACCATCCCTGGCTGTTCAGTGACGCCCTGGTGGCCGAGGCCCTGACATGGGCCTCCGGGCAACCGCCTGAATCCGGGCACTACACCTGTAAGGTTCGTTATCGCCAGCCTGATCAGGCCTGTGAGCTGAAACTGCAGGATGATGGCAGTGCAAAAGTCAGTTTTTTTGTGCCACAAAGGGCCGTTACACCCGGCCAGTCGGTAGTGTTCTACCATGAAAACCTGTGCCTTGGAGGCGGCATTATCGTTTCGACCTCCCGGCATAGCCGCCAGGCAAGTCATCTAATCTGAAGCAAGGAATACCATGAGTACACTGAAGGCAATTTCTCCTATCGACGGGCGTTATGCGGCCAAGGCTGACAGCCTGCGCAGCAGCATGAGTGAGTATGGGCTTATACGCTATCGCGTGATGGTGGAAATTTACTGGTTGCTGGCGCTGGCCGCTGATCCGGGTATTCCAGAGGTTGAACTGGTCAGCAGCGAGGCGCACGAGTGTCTGGAGGCGATTATTCATGACTTTTCCGAGGCTGATGCTGAGCGTGTCAAGGCGATTGAGCGCACCACCAATCACGATGTCAAGGCAGTGGAGTATTTCATCAAGGAGAAGATCAGGGGGCATGCCGAGCTTGAACAGGCCTCGGAGTTCATCCATTTTGCCTGCACCAGTGAAGATATCAATAATCTTGCTTACAGCCTGATGCTCAGGGATGTCCGGGAGCAGACCCTGTTGCCGCTTATGGATCGGCTGATCCAGTGTCTCCGTGACTGGGCGCATACCGAGGCAGAGCAGCCCATGCTGTCCAGAACCCATGGCCAGTCGGCATCACCCACTACGGTTGGCAAGGAGTTTGCCAATGTTGCACTGAGACTGGAAAGACAGCGCAGCCAGCTGGCAGCCATTCCACTGATGGGCAAAATCAACGGTGCTGTTGGTAACTATAATGCGCATGCCGTGGCTTATCCTGACCTCGACTGGCAGCAGTTTTCCAGTGCTTTTGTCGAATCGCTCGGCCTCGCCTGGAATCCTTACACGGTGCAGATTGAGCCCCATGATTATCTGGCCGAGCTCTTTCATGCCCTGATACGTTTCAATACCGTGCTGCTGGATTTTGACCGGGATGTCTGGGGGTATATTGCACTGCATTACTTCAGGCAGAAGACGGTGGCAGGCGAGGTGGGATCGTCTACCATGCCGCATAAGGTGAATCCGATTGATTTTGAAAACTCGGAAGGCAATCTGGGATTGTCCAATGCACTTCTGGCGCATATGGCAGAAAAACTGCCTGTTTCACGCTGGCAGAGGGATCTGACCGATTCTACCGTGCTGCGCAATATGGGGGTTGCCGTTGGGCATGCCCTGATTGGTATTGAATCCACGCTTAAGGGCATGTCCAAGCTGGAAGTGAATCGCGAGGCACTGGAGGCTGATCTTGACGATAACTGGGAGGTGCTGGGCGAAGCCATCCAGACCGTCATGCGCCGTTATGGCATGGAAAGCCCGTACGAAAAGCTCAAGGCACTGACGCGCGGACAGCGGGTAGGGCGTGAGGAAATGCGGCAATTCATTGAGCAGCTGGATTTGCCGGTGGAAGCGCGTGAGCGGCTGCTGGCACTTTCACCCAGAGACTATACCGGTTATGCCGGGCAACTGGCAGCTCAGGCATGATGCGCCTGCTGGTTGCGCTGGGATTCACCCTGCTGGCCTCCCTGGCGGAAGCTGTGCCGTTGGACACTGTTGGACAGCTCAAGCTGCTCCTGCAGCGTACCTCTACCATGCAGGGTGATTTTACCCAGCAGAGAATTGGTGAAAATGGTCAGACGTTATCCAGCAGCCAGGGCGTTTTTTATCTGCATCGTCCTGGCCAGTTTCGCTGGGAGTACCAGTCTCCCCAGCATCAGCTGATTGTGGCAGCTTCCGGCAAGGTCTCCATCTATGATGTGGATCTGGAGCAGGTCACTGTGAAGAATCTTGGCAAGGCCGTAGGTGCTACACCCGCACTGCTGCTGACCGGCGATGCGCCGCTCGACCGTGATTTCATCATGGAAGCCCAGGGACATGAAGATGAAATGGACTGGGTACGGCTGGTGCCGCGGGATGAAGAAAGCAGTTTCCGCTATGTCATGATCGGCTTGCAGCAGGGGCAGCTTTCCGGGATGGAACTGAGCGACCAGTTTGGCCAGCTGACGCGCATCTACTTCAGTCATATGCAGCAGGGTATGGCCATTGCGCCCGCGATGTTCCAGTTCTCTGCACCCAAAGGGGTCGATGTACTGGAAGATCCATGAGCGTATTGCCTGCCCCTCCTCTCGCCGAATATCTGCGCCCGGCCTCTATTGAAGAGGTGGTAGGGCAGAGGCATCTGTTGGGGCCAGGCAAACCACTGAGGGCTGCCCTGGATGCCGGCAGGCCGCACTCCATGATTTTATGGGGCCCCCCAGGGGTTGGCAAGACGACACTGGCGCGACTGACGGCAGGGGCTTTTGATTGCGAGTTCATTGCACTGTCTGCCGTGTTCTCGGGGGTCAAGGATATCCGCGCTGCTATGGAGCAGGCCGAGCGTCATCGTGCGCTGGGTCGGCGTACCATCCTGTTTGTTGACGAGATCCACCGATTCAATAAATCCCAGCAGGATGCCCTGTTGCCTTATGCGGAAAGTGGGCTGGTGACGCTGATAGGTGCCACCACCGAGAATCCTTCCTTTGAAGTGAACTCAGCCCTGCTGTCCCGTGCCCAGGTGTATGTACTCCAGTCTCTGGGCGATGATGAACTGCGTCAGCTGTTGCAGAGGGCACAGGAAAAAACACAGTCGCATCTTGTACTGGCTGAAGCCGCTGTGGATACCCTGATTGGCTATGCCGATGGTGATGCCAGACGTTTTCTCAATCTGCTTGAACAGTGCATGAATGCGGCCGATGCCCTGCAGGTTGAACAGATTGATGCCGCATTCATCCAGAATACCCTGACACTCAACAGTCGCCGCTTCGACAAGGGGGGCGATGGTTTCTATGACCAGATCTCGGCCCTGCACAAGTCAGTGCGTGGCTCGCATCCGGATGCTGCGCTTTACTGGCTGACCCGTATGCTGGATGGCGGCGCTGATCCGCTCTACCTGTCGCGTCGTATCATCCGCATGGCATGGGAGGATATCGGTCTTGCCGATCCCAAGGCCATGCAGATTGCCAATGAGGCGGCGGCAACCTATGAGCGCCTGGGCAGCCCGGAAGGCGAACTGGCGCTTGCACAGGCCGTACTCTATCTGGCGGTGGCAGCCAAAAGCAACGCGGGTTACATGGCCTATAACCAGGCACGTGCCTTCGTGAAGCAGGATAAAAGCCGTGAGGTGCCGGTGCATCTGCGCAATGGGCCTACCCGGCTGATGAAACAGATGGGGCATGGACGGGAGTACCGTTATGCCCATAGTGAGCCCAATGCCTATGCTGCGGGTGAAACCTATCTGCCTGAGGGGATGCAGGAGCCTGGCTGGTACCAGCCAGTTCCAAGAGGGCTGGAAATCAGGATTGGTGAAAAGCTGGCACAGCTGCGGCAATGGGATGAAGAGGCCAGAAAGCGGTGAATCAGCAGCATCCTGATGCCTTGCAGGAGGACAGGCTTCATGCACAGCTTGAAGCGGCAGGGTGGGGGGAGCGTGTTACGCTTGAAATCCTGCAGACGGTGGATTCTACCAACAGCCATCTGTTGCGGGCGCTGGCAGCAGGCAGTCCTCCAGAACTTTATCATATCTGTCTGGCAGAGAGCCAGAGTGCTGGCCGTGGCCGTTCAGGGCGGCACTGGGTTTCACCCTTTGGTGCCAATATCTATGCATCGGTTGCCTGTCCCTTCGATACGCTGAATCTTTCCGGCCTGAGTCTGGCCGTGGGCGTCGCCATACTCCATGCACTGGATGCCCTGGGGTTTGAGGGCATCGGTGTCAAATGGCCTAATGATATCTACTGGCAGCAGCAGAAACTGGGCGGTGTGCTCATTGACGTCCGCCCGGCTGGTGACAGCGTGTCTGCCGTGATTGGCGTCGGCCTTAATTACCGCATGCCACGAGAATATGCGACAGGTATTGATCAGGCCTTTACCG
>JBEBBU010000086.1:0-21350 GCA_041158225.1 Pseudomonadota bacterium
ATATCCAGTATGGCAATGTGTGCCTGGCCACTGAGTGGCCAGAACTCCTCAATACTGCCCGCCTGCAGCACCTCGTGACCGCTGGCTTCAAGATAGTAGGCAACCTCTTCCCTGAGAAATACCTCATCCTCAAGCAACAGGATTCTCATGCTCAGGCATCCTGATCAGGCGGGGCATCCATGATCGACCATGCCAGTGTCTCGCCTGCATTGAGCGGGATCAGGCTATCGGCGCCGTAAGGGTAAGCATCAGGCACCGTCTGGGGGTTCTGCGTCAGGGTAAGGCTTGCTGTGTTTCTTGGCAGCCGGTAAAAATCGGCACCATGGTGGCTGGCAAAGCCTTCCAGTCGATCCAGTGCGTTGACGGATTCGAATGCTGTTGCGTAGAGCGCCATGGCATGCGGTGCCGTGAAGCATCCAGCGCAACCGCAGGCTGCCTCTTTGGTGTGGCGTGCGTGGGGAGCGCTGTCCGTGCCCAGGAAAAATCGCGGATTACCTGACGTTGCGGCTGCCAGCAGAGCCTGTCTGTGATCTTCGCGCTTGAGGATGGGCAGACAGTAATAATGAGGGCGTATGCCGCCTGCAAGCATATGGTTACGGTTGTAGAGCAGGTGATGGGGGGTCAGGGTGCCGGCAATACCATCGTGTGCTGACTGGACAAAGGCAATGCCTTCACGGGTGGTAATGTGTTCCAGCACGATGCGCAGGCCCGGAAAGCGCAGCGATATGGGCGCCAGAAACTCGTCGATAAACCGTGCTTCGCGATCAAAGATATCAACTTCCGTGCTGGTGACCTCTCCATGGACCAGTAGCGGCAGATCCAGCTTTTCCATGGTTTCCAGCAGCGTGTTGATGCCCCTGATATCGCGTATACCCGCATCAGAGTGGGTGGTGGCGCCTGCCGGATAAAGCTTGCAGGCCAGAATGTCAGGGTGGGCCGCGGCTTCGACCAGCGTTTCCTTGGTTGTGGCGTCTGTCAGGTAAAGCGTCATCAGCGGCTGGAACTGAGGGCTGTCCGGCAGGGCATCAAGGATGCGTTGCCGGTAATCCAGCGCATCGCTGATGCGTGTGACAGGCGGCCTGAGGTTGGGCATGACCAGGGCGCGTGCGAAATGTCTGGCGGTATGGGGGGCAACGGCCGCCAGCGCCCCGTCATCGCGCAGGTGAACATGCCAGTCGTCTGGTCGGGTGATCGTCAGTGTTTTCATGGTGGTCTAGTGCCGAAGCTGCTGTAAAAAGGGCATAATAGAGGGCTAGATAGCGAACAGGAGGTTTACCATGCCCATTTATGCCTACCAATGCAAGTCCTGTGGTCATGACCTCGAGGTGATTCAGAAAATTTCTGATGAACCTTTAAAGGAATGTCCCGAATGCCATAAGCCAGAACTGGTCAAACAGGTGACCGCGGCCGCATTCCGGCTGAAAGGTGGTGGATGGTATGAAACTGACTTCAAGTCTGGTAGCGACAAGAAAAAAAATCTGGCCAGTGATGCAGCGACTGCGTCAGCCAGCAGTGCGCCATCGGCAACCGCAAGCACTCCGTCATCCTCGTCGACCTGATTTTCAACCATTCAGATCAAGCCAAAGCAAAGCCCATGACCTTACAACTTTCCATGCGTAGCCACTATTGTGGCGTTCTCAACAGTACCCATCTCGATCAGCGTGTCAGTCTGTGTGGCTGGGTGCATCGTCGTCGCGACCATGGCGGTGTGATCTTTATCGATCTGCGCGATCGTGAGGGGCTGGTACAGGTGGTTTTCGATCCTGACTATGCCGAGGCATTTGCTCTGGCTGAATCCGTGCGTAGCGAATATGTC
Organism: Pseudomonadota bacterium; assembly: GCA_041158225.1. Lineage (GTDB taxonomy): Bacteria > Pseudomonadota > Gammaproteobacteria > Methylococcales > Methylococcaceae > JBEBBU01. The sequence continues at coordinate 1,817 of JBEBBU010000086.1, forward strand.
CTGCGGATCAGCGGCAAGGTGCGTGCCCGGCCGGCTGGTACTGGCAATGCCGCCATGGGTACTGGCGAGATTGAGGTGCTGGTGACAGAACTGGACATTCTCAACCGTGCGGATACGCCTCCATTCCCTCTGGAAAGCGAGATTGAGGTTAACGAAGAAACCAGACTGCGCTACCGTTACATCGACCTGCGTCGCCCGGTGATGCAGGAGCGGATGCGCCTGCGCCGTGATGTCGTGCGCTATCTGCGCCAGTATCTGGATGACCAGGGCTTTTTTGAGCTTGAGACGCCCATGCTGACCAAGGCAACGCCTGAGGGCGCGCGTGATTATCTGGTGCCCAGCCGCACCCATCCGCATGCATTTTTTGCCCTGCCGCAGTCGCCCCAGCTCTACAAGCAGCTGCTCATGGTGTCAGGCTTCGACCGCTATTATCAGGTGGTACGCTGTTTTCGTGACGAGGATCTGCGTGCGGACAGGCAGCCCGAGTTTACCCAGCTGGATATTGAAACTTCCTTCATGAACGAACATGAAATCATGGAAGTCATGGAGGGCATGATCCGGACGCTGTTTGCCAAGGTGCTGGGCCAGGTGCTGCCTGATCCGTTTCCGCGCATGACCTATGCCGAAGCCATGCGTCGTTATGCGTCTGACAAGCCGGATCTGCGCATTCCGCTGGAACTGGTGGATGTCGCCGACCTTATGGCCGGTGTTGATTTCAAGGTGTTTTCCGGGCCAGCCGCTGATCCACAGGGCCGTGTTGCTGCCCTGCGTGTGCCCGGTGGCTGTGAACTGTCACGCAAGGATATTGATGACCTGACACGTTTTGTCGGCATCTATGGCGCCAGGGGGCTGGCCTACATCAAGGTGAATGCGCTGGGTGAGGAGGGCGGTCTGCAGTCACCCATTCTCAAGTTCCTGCCGGAAGCCACGATTCAGGGCATCCTTGAGCGTACCGGCGCTGTCACTGGCGACCTGATTTTCTTTGGAGCTGACAAGGCCCGCATCGTCAACGAGTCCATGGGGGCGTTGCGCATCAAGGTGGGCCAGATGATGAATCTGGTTGGAGAGCAGTGGGCGCCTTTGTGGGTGACTGATTTCCCCATGTTTGAGTGGGACGAGAAATCCAGCCGCTGGGTTGCCCTGCATCACCCCTTCACCGCGCCTAACTGTGATGAAGCCACCCTGCAGCAGCATCCTGGTGAAGCGCTGTCCCGTGCCTATGACATGGTACTGAATGGTACTGAAGTGGGGGGAGGATCGGTGCGTATTCACCGTACCGAACTGCAGCAGGTCGTCTTTGGGCTGCTTGGCATTGATGATGAGGAAGCCCGCAGCAAGTTTGGCTTCCTGCTGGATGCGCTGCGCTACGGTGCGCCTCCCCACGGTGGTCTGGCGTTCGGCCTTGACAGGCTGATCATGCTCATGACGGGCGCCACATCCATCCGTGATGTCATGGCCTTCCCCAAGACCCAGTCAGCCTGGTGTCCTCTGATTGATGCCCCCGCCGAGGTCGCTGACGCCCAGCTGCGTGAACTCGGTATCAGCCTGCGTAAGGCGCCTGCGGCGCCGTCAGCAGGCTGAAGCTCGGTCAGAGCTTTACCAGCCGGCTTCTTTTTCCGGGCTGGCAGTAATGCGGTGCAGGCTCAGGTCTGCACCGTCAAACTCTTCCTCGGGATCAAGACGGATGCCAATGGCAAGCTTGAGCATGCCATAGACGCCATAACCGCCTGCGAGGGCGATCACAATACCCATAGCGGTGCCTATAGCTTGCGCGCCAAGGCTGACGCCGCCCAGTCCCCCCAGTGCTTCCATGCCGAAAATGCCGGCGGCAATGCCCCCCCAGGCGCCGCATAGCCCGTGCAGGGGCCATACACCCAGTACATCATCAATACGCCAGCGGTTCTGGGTCAGGGTGAAAAGCATCACAAACATCGCGCCTGCGATCGCTCCCACAATAAGTGCACCGACGGGGTGCATGATGTCCGATCCTGCACACACTGCGACCAGTCCTGCCAGCGGGCCATTATGGATGAATCCGGGGTCATTGCGCCCAGCTGCCAGTGCCGCCAGCGTGCCGCCGGCCATGGCCATCAGGGAGTTGATGGCGACCAGTCCGCTGATGGCATTCAGGGTCTGGGCTGACATGACATTGAAGCCGAACCATCCTACGGTCAGTATCCATGCGCCCAGTGCCAGAAATGGAATACTGGAAGGAGGATGCGCCGAAATCATCCCGTCCTTACGATAGCGCCCATGTCGTGCACCCAGTAGCAGGACTGCCGGCAGTGCTATCCAGCCTCCAAGGGCGTGCACCACGACTGAGCCTGCAAAGTCATGAAACTTGTATCCGAAGTGGTGTTCCAGCCAGGGCTGGAATCCAAGATTGTCATTCCATATCATGCCTTCGAAACAAGGATAAATCAGCGCTACAATGATGCTGGTGGCGAGAAGTTGTGGCAGGAAGCGCGCTCGCTCGGCGATGCCGCCAGAAATGATGGCAGGAATGGCCGCGGCAAAAGTCAGCAGAAAAAAGAACCTCACCAGCGCATAACCACCGTCCAGCGTCAGTGAGTGGATATCTCCCAGAAAACTCACGCCATAGGCCAGCCAGTGGCCCACCAGAAAATAGGCAATGGTCGATACTGCAAAGTCACTCAGTATCTTGACGAGGGCATTGACCTGATTCTTGCGGCGTACCGTGCCCAGCTCAAGAAAGGCAAATCCTGCGTGCATGGCCAATACCATGATCGCCCCAAGTAAAAGAAAAAGGATGTCTGCACTGGAATGGTTCATCTTGGTTCCGTTAACCTGTATAAAATGGATATTTTGCATGGGAATGCAAAAATGAAGCCATAGATTTCAGCGCAGCTTGCGGACAATTTTGCGCTACCGTGGTGCGCTCATTCCGGCGTTTCTGGCAGGGCAGCCAGATTGCCCTGCAGATAATCCAGCAGGATTTTCCATTGGGTACCGGCATGACGGCTGTATTTATGTTGCCATGCGCTGAGTATGACGCTCTGCTGCGCCAGCTGTGTGCGTTGCTGGTACAGGTTATTCCGCATGACCGGCAAAGGATCGAGTGGGCTCAGTCCGGCTTCAATGCGCTGGATACCCAGACGGATGTCACTTTCCAGTGTCTTGATCTGTGACTGCCTGACATGGAGATTTTCCTCCAGCCTGTGCAGTTCCATCAGATCCTGCAGCACCTGTTCCATCACCCGCATTTCAGCCTCTGCCTGCTGGAGTCGTTGCTGGTTCAAGGCCAGACCGCGCTCGGGCGATCCCATGGGCAGGCTCAGGATAATGCCACCGTAGGCTGTTGGTCCCTGCATGGGCAGTGTGGCCAGAGATGTTGTGTCGTTGTTACCTATGAGAGGAACAGCGCCCATGCCAAGGCGGGCGGTGAGATGGGTATGATTGGCCAGCGTCTGCCAGGCGTCTGGCTCGTGCAGACTTTCCAGTACGGTCTGTTGGGCGTTGAGTACCGGATGGTGCTGCTGGATGAACGCCAGTGCGGTGGCATCCTCCCAGGCTTGACAGATGCCGGAGAGGAATCCCAGCAGAACAGGCAGAAGTGATACCAATGTATTCAGTGACATAGCTTGCCTCATGAATAACATCGCTTGTTCTGTGCATACTGCTACCATGACGGATACCTTCAAAGGTATAGGCATGACGCGATACTGTGAGGTCAATCACGGATATACTCTGACTTTTGCCTGTGAGGTACTGGCTTGATGGCAAAACAGGTTACGATCATTGGTGCCGGGCCGGCTGGCCTGATGGCCGCAGAATACCTCGCCAGGGGAGGTATGTCCGTGGATATCTGGGATGCCATGCCTTCTGCCGGGCGCAAGCTGCTTATGGCAGGGCGTGGCGGCCTGAATATCTCGCATCATGAGCCATGGGAAGATTTTGTGGCGCACTATGGCAGATCGGCCGCATGGTTGCGTCCGGCATTGCAGGCCATGGGGCCGGATGAGGTGGTACGCTGGATGGAGGGACTGGGTATTCCCAGCCTGACGGGAAGCTCCGGGCGCATATTTCCGGCGTGCATGAAAGCGGCCCCATTGCTGCGGGCCTGGCTGCAGCGGCTTCTGGCCTGTGGGGTGCGCTTTCACTGGCGCCATCGCTGGCTTGGCTGGAATGATGAAGGAGAAAACCGCCTGCTGGGGCCTGAGGGAGAGATCAGGGTGCGTGCTGACCACACCCTGCTGGCGCTGGGTGGTGGCAGCTGGTCAAGGCTTGGTTCCCGCGGCGACTGGGTCGACTATCTGCAGGCCAGAGGCGTACAGGTGAACCCGTTGATGCCTGCCAACTGCGGTGTCAATATTGCCTGGAGCCAGCATCTGGTCGAGCATTTTGCCGGAGCACCCATCAAGCATGTCAGGCTGGGTATCGAGGATGCCGCAGGGGTTATGCAGCAAAGCCGCGGCGAACTGGTGCTGACCCGGCATGGACTGGAGGGCAGTTGCCTGTACGCACTCGTACCTCATGTGCGCGAGTCACTGTCCCGGCAAGGCTATGCCCGTCTGGTCATGGATCTTATGCCGGATCAGGATGTCGGCCTGCTGGAACGCAGGCTGGCCGATGACTGGGGCAAGGCCAGTACCAGCAACACACTCAAAAAACGTCTGGGGGTGACAGGTGTCAAGGCAGCACTACTGCATGAGGCCTGGTCACCGCCACGCGGGGCAGCTGCCGCTATCGCAGGCCGGCTGAAATGCCTTCCCGTGGATATCGCCTCGCTGCGTCCGCTGGATGAGGCCATCAGTACTGCCGGTGGCATTGCCAGAAGCGCTCTGGATGATCATTATCGCCTGCTGGCGTTACCTTCCGTATCCGCTGCCGGCGAAATGCTGGACTGGGAGGCGCCGACAGGGGGCTATCTGCTGACCGCCTGCCTGGCCACAGGCAGGGCGGCCGCAATGGGTATCATGGAGCATCAGTGATGGACAGGGTAGGCAAGCATTTACAGGGTGACTTCATCTGGGGGGTGGCGACTTCGGCTTACCAGATTGAGGGTGCCCCTCTTGAAGATGGGGCAGGCGAGAGTATCTGGGATCGGTTTACAGCCCAGCCTGGGCGCATCATTGGCGGTGATCATGGCGATCGCGCCTGTGATCATTATCACCGGCATGCTGAGGATCTGGCATTACTCAGGGCGCTTGGCGTTGATGCCTACCGCTTCAGTATCGCCTGGAGCCGGGTTTTGCCTGAAGGCAGGGGGCGACTCAACACGGCAGGTCTGGATTTTTACGATCGCTGGACAGACTGCCTGCTGGATGCAGGTATCCAGCCGTGGCCTACACTGTATCACTGGGATCTGCCGGCAGCACTTGACGACGAAGGTGGCTGGCTGTCTCCGGATATACCGCGCTGGTTCGCCGAGTATGCACATACGGTTTTCCGGCGTCTTGGTGACAGGATCAGCCACTGGGTGACGCTGAATGAGCCATGGGTCGTGGCGCATTGTGGTTATCTGACGGGAGAGCATGCGCCTGGGCACCAGAACCGCAAGGTTCTGCCCACTGTCGTGCATCACCTGCTGCTGGCACACGCTGGGGCCGCCAGAGCCTTAAGGCAGGAAAGCTCTTCGGTACAGACGGGTCTGGTGGTCAATCTTGAGCCTCAGTACGCTGCCAGTGCAACGGGCGCTGATCAGCGGGCCGTGAGGCATATGGAGGCTTACAAGAACCGGCTGTTTCTGGATCCGCTGTTCAGGGGGCGCTATCCCGAGGCTATGGATGAATTCTGGGAGCCAGCCTGGCCACAGTTTCCTGCTGAAGAACTGGCGCTGATCCAGGGTTCAGTGGATTTTATCGGGGTCAACTACTACACCCGTCAGGTCATCCGGGCTGATGCCGGAGGCATGTTTGGGGTCAGTGCCAGTTCCGTGTCCGATGCGCAGCATACCACCATGGGCTGGGAGGTGTATCCCTCAGGACTCTATGACATTCTGGTCTGGGTACACGGGCAGTACGGGGATATCCCGCTGTATGTCACGGAAAATGGGGCTGCTTTTGAGGACCCTGAGCCGGACAGCCACGGTGTGATTGCCGATACGCAGCGTATTGCCTATCTTGAGGCGCATATTGCCCAGATGGATCGCGCCAGCGGCGCTGGCGTTCCGCTCCATGGCTATTTTGTCTGGTCACTGCTGGATAACTTTGAATGGGGGTATGGTTACGCGCAGCGCTTCGGGCTGGTGCATATTGATCGCACCACCCTCAAGAGAACGCCCAAGGCATCTTTTCATGCCTATCGCGCGATCGTGGCGGCATCAGGATCAAGGGATACCCGCCAGGTCTGATCATCCCGGTCAAAGAGGCGCGAGGCTTCAGCGGGGCCCCAGCTACCGGAAGGATAGGTATGGATGAATGAGCGCTCGCTGGCCCAGACTTTCTGGATGGGATCGACAATATGCCATGCGCGGTGCACTTCGTCTGAGCGCAGATACTGGGTATGATCACCCGCCATGGCATCCAGGAGCAGTCCTTCATAGGCTTCATGCTGCTGGCAGTTTTCACAGGTACTGGCATCCAGCTGGGTGGTACTGGTATGCATGCCAATGCCTGATTCCCTGATCTGCAGTTCACAGCGGATCGCCTGTTCCGGTTGGATGCCGAGCAGCAGCCAGTTGGCGGGGATAGGCTGCGTCAGGGTTTCATGGAACAGCTGCTGTGGCGGATGCTTGAAGCGTATGCTGATCATGGAGCGTTTCTCCGCCATGCGTTTGCCCGTGCGCAGATAAATGGGGACATTGCGCCAGCGCCAGTTATCGATATATAGCTTGATGGCCGCAAAGGTTTCCGTAGTGCTGTCGGCGGGAATCCCCTGTTCATCCACATAGCCGCCGACATGTCGATCTCCCACCTTCCCGGGCGCGTACTGGGCACGGAAGGCATGGGCATGGACCTGATGCTTGCTGATGGGGCGTACTGATTTCAGCACCTTGACCTTTTCATCACGGATAGATTCGGCATCCATGCTGGCAGGGGGCTCCATGGTGACCAGTGCCATCAGCTGCAGCAGGTGACTCTGGATCATGTCGCGCATGGCGCCGGTCTGGTCATAGAACAGCGCGCGGCTATCAATACCATCCTGCTCGGAATGGGTGATCTGGATGTGATCGATATAGTGGCGGTTCCATACCGGCTCAAGCAGGATGTTGGCAAAGCGGAAAACAAAGATGTTCTGTACGGTTTCCTTGCCAAGATAGTGATCAATACGGTAGATCTGGTGTTCGGCAAAATGCCGCCCAAGGCTCTGGTCCAGATCTTCGGCATCTTCCAGATCATGCCCGAAAGGTTTTTCCACGATCAGTCGGCACCAGCCGTTTTCCTCAAGATGTAACTGCTGGCGGGCCAGCTGCTGTGCTACTTCCTGATAGGAGGTGGGGGGCAGTGACAGATAGAAGATCCGGTTTCTGGAAAACCCTGGAGTGGTTTCCAGTATCTCTTTCAGCTGAAGGTAGCTCTCCGGAAGGGTGATATCGCAGCGCAGATAGTGGAGCCGTGACAGGAATGTGGCGGTATCTTTCTGCAGCCAGCCTGCTACCTCGCGTCGCCAGCTGTCGGTGTCATGCGCACGTCGCCCGATACAGAGAATGCTTACCCCATCAGGCAGGTGCCCTCCCTGATGCAGGCTGTGCAGGGCGGGCAGCAGTTTGGTACGGGCAAGATGGCCGGTCGCGCCGAAAATGGTAAATACGCAGTCTTTATTCATGATGATGGCCACTATGCAAGCTGTCGGGCAAGGAGAACAACGGGGTGCAGAACTTCGACCTGCCTGGGGAGACCCTTTCTGAAATGCATGGCACATCCCGGATTGGAGGTCAGGAGGAGGCTGGCCGCATCGGTATCCTGTTGCGCCAGCAGCCTTTGCCGCAGCTGGTCTGCAGTATCCGGATATGCCAGCATGTGCATGCCGGCTGCACCGCAGCACTGACCTTTGGAGGGCAGGGACAATACCTGCAGGCCAGGAATACGTTGCAGCAGTTTGCCTGGCCATGCATCTTCCTTCAGGACATTGCGCAGGGTGCAGGGGGTATGCAGCAGTGCAGTGGCATCCAGCCGCCTGAATACTGGCCAGGCGTCATCAGGTACCTGGCTGGCCAGATAGTGGGCGATATCCATCAACCTGATGGCGGGATTGGGTGTGTGCGCCCGGCTTTCAAGTAACTGGGCGCCGCAGCCGCTGGCGAAATGCACCACCGCATCCAGACGGTTCCAGTCAAAGGAAGACAGGGTCTGTTCAGCCTTGACAGCAGCCGCCTGCATCCTGCCAGCGTGCTGGTCAATGGCGCCGCAACATAGTGCTGCCGGTGGTATGACGACAGCGATGCCAAGCTGGTGCAGCAGTCGTACGATGGCATCTCGGGTTGCGCTATCCAGCCAGTCACCGGTACACCCGGTAAACAGTCCTACCGTGGCGCGTGGACTGGTGAGAGGAGGGGGAGGGCGCTGGTCATGAGCACGTGGCGCTAAAAGTGGGGCGGTGATCTGCCTGAATACTGGTCGATCCAGGCCCCAGCGTGCAACGCGCGCGCGCAGTGTCGATTTCGGCCTGAAGGGCGATGTGTTGCTCAGGTCGCGGAAACTGTCGACGATGGCTCCATAAGGTACTTTGGCCGGACATACTGCCTCACAGCTACGACAGTGCAGGCAGTGATCAATGTGCAGTTGTAGAGCCCTGCTATCCTGCAGTCTGCCTTCCGACCAGCCCTGTATCAGCGCCAGTCTTCCTCTGGGGGATTCACCTTCGTTCTGGGTCAGGCGATAAGTCGGGCAGTCGGGCAGGCAGAGACCACATTTGACGCACAGGTCGGTTGCCATGGCCAGTGCACGACGATCCATGGCAACCGTTCCGTGTGTCATGGCTTAGTGCCTGAAGTGACGGACGCCGGTGAAAAGCATGGCCAGGCCGTGTTCATTGGCCGCCGCAATGACTTCATCATCCCTGACCGAACCACCGGGCTGAATGACAGCCGTCACACCTGCAGCGGCCGCGGCATCCACGCCATCGCGGAAAGGAAAAAAGGCATCCGAGGCAACGACACTGCCACGGATATCCAGCCCCTGGTCTTCAGCCTTGATGGCTGCGATCCTGGCTGAATAAACGCGGCTCATCTGTCCGGCACCAATGCCGAGGGTGCGGCCACCCTGACAGTAGACAATGGCATTGGATTTTACAAACTTCACAACCTGCCAGGCAAACAGCAGATCCTGCAGTTCCCCAGTGGTGGGGGCTCGCTGGCTGACCTGTTGCAGATCCTCCGGCATCACCACGACCAGGTCAGCATCCTGCACCAGCAGACCGCCAGACACTCTTTTGTAGTCCAGGGCTGCGTGCAATCCAGCGGTTTCCGTGCCAGTGGACAGGACACGGATGTTGGGTTTGGTGGCCAAAGCCGTCAGCGCACCCGGGTCGTAGTCTGGTGCGATGACCACTTCGACAAACTGGCGCTGCACCATGCGGCTGGCCGTTTCAGCATCCAGTCTGCGGTTGAAGGCGATAATGCCCCCAAAGGCAGAGGTTGGGTCAGTCGCCCATGCCAGGTCGTAAGCCATGCCAGCATCCTGACCGGTTGCAACACCGCAGGGATTGGCGTGCTTGACGATCACACAGGCCGGTTTTTCCCTGAAACTCTGCACACAGCTGAGAGCTGCATCTGCATCGGCGATATTGTTGTAGGACAGGGGTTTGCCCTGCAGTTGCGATGCCGAGGCTATGCTGCCTGCAGGTGCAGGTTTTTCCACATAAAATGCAGCACTCTGGTGAGGATTTTCTCCATAACGCAGATCCTGCTGTTTGTGAAAGCGCAGCGACAGCTGGGCTGGCAGTTCGCTGGCCCTGACTGGTGCGCCAGACTGTTGACGTTCGGCAGTCCGTTCCCCGAGCCAGGCGGCAATGGCGCCGTCGTACCACGATGTGTGGGCAAAGGCCTTGGCGGCAAGGGCGAAGCGTGTGTCATCATCCAGACCCTCTGATCCCGAGTCCGCCAGTTTCTCAAGAAAAGACGGGTAGTCAGCCGGATCGACCAGAATGCAGACACTGGCATGGTTCTTGGCCGCTGCCCTGATGAGCGCGGGGCCGCCGATGTCAATGTTTTCGATGGCCGCCTCCAGATCACATGCGGGGTCGGCAGTGGTCGCCTCAAAGGGATAAAGATTGACGATGACAATATCGATGGGCGCTATGCCATGCGCTGCCATCACGTCATCATCAATACCACGTCTTCCCAGGATGCCGCCGTGAATGGCAGGATGCAGCGTCTTCACTCTGCCATCCATCATTTCCGGAAAGCCTGTATGCCGGGAAACCTCGGTGACAGGAATGCCCTGCCCGGCGAGTAGGCGTGCGGTACCCCCAGAGGAAATCAGGTCGATCCCCAAGGCTGCAAGGCGTCGCGCGCAGTCAACAATGCCGGTTTTGTCTGAGACACTCAGCAGTGCCCGTCGTGGAAAGGTCATGAATATCCTTGGAATAGAGATTAATCAGTCCAGTGCGTGCTGCTGGATTTTTTTACGGAGGGTGCTGCGGCTGAGGCCAAGCAGCTGTGCTGCACGGCTCTGGTTCTGCCCGCAGTGCTCAAGCACGGCTTCAATCATTGGGCGTTCTACCTCGCGTATCACAAAACTGTACAGATCAGTCACGACATGACCATGGCCGTCCATATGCACGAGATAGGTCATGAGCGACTGTCTGACCTGTTCGCAGAGCGGCAGATCTGCACCATGGTCTGCGTTTGCGTCTGGCCCGTCTGGTTCGGGTTGCATATTGCTGCCCATGCCACTCCTCGAAATCAGGTTTCAAACAGGCCATCAAGCAGGGCAAGCTGCTGGCCGGCATCGGTTGCTGAATAGATGGCTTCCAGCCTGTGTCGATGCTGGAGACCGCTTTGCTGAAAATACCAGCCTATGTGTTTGCGTGCTATTCTCAGTCCCTGATATTCGCCATAAAACGCATGAAGTTCTGCGACATGGGATCTGACATAGTCCAGAAGGCAGACGGATGCTGGAGATGGTGAGGGGGTATGCCCCCTCATGCGATCCAGTATGTCACGAAACAGCCAGGGTGCGCCGAGTGCGGCGCGTCCTATCATCAACGCATCAGCGCCCGTCATCTCAAGAACCTGCAATGCCTTGTCCGCGCTGTCGATGTCGCCGTTGGCGATCACGGGAATCCGGGTAGCTGCCTTCAGTGTCGCAATTGTAGTGTATTCCGCTGTTCCGGAAAAGCCGCAACTACGACTGCGCCCATGGACAGCCAGTGCCTGTATGCCCGCATGTTCGGCAATATGTGCGATCTGCAGGGCATTATTCTGTTCAGGGCTCCAGCCCGTGCGGATTTTCAGCGTCACTGGCACCGTGACGGCCCTGACCACGGCCTCAAGAATGCGTCCGACCAGCGCCTCGTCACGCAACAGGGCGGAGCCTGCCGCCACTTTACATACTTTTTTGGCCGGGCAGCCCATATTGATGTCAATAATCTGAGCGCCCTGATCAACATTCCGCCGCGCGGCTTCAGCCATCTGTCCGGGGTCAGCGCCAAGAATCTGGACGGAGCGTGGTTCGCTTTCAGCGTCGTGGCGGCTGCGCAGCAGGGATTTGCGTGTGTGGGCCAGTTGCGGATCTGAAGACATCATTTCAGACACGGCCATACCGGCACCAAAAGCCAGGCAGCGTTTACGGAAGGGAAGGTCGGTAACTCCTGCCATCGGCGCCAGTATCAGCGGCGATGACAGGGTGTAGGGGCCTATCTGCACGGGCAGACGGATACGACTAGCGCATCATATCCAGCTGTCGTCTCCTGATCCGCTGTCGAAGTCATCCATGTCCGACTGGATGCCCTGACCGTCATCGTAGGATGCCGTCATGAAGTCAGAGCCCGTCTGGCCTGGATCGCTGCCGTAGTAGTTGTTGATGGTCGTATTTTCTGTCAGGTGATCCTGTGCACCGACGTCATTCCCCCATCCCGGACTGCCATGGCCACTGTGCATGAGATTTTCAATGCCCTGAAACAGAAAGGAGCCAGCCACAACGCCGGCAGCGGTCGTGGCCACATTGCCCAGAAAGCTTGAGCCTGGTGCGGATGGCTGTGCGTAGGCCTGGGGCTGTACTGGCTGTGCGTAGGCGGGAGGAGCCTGGCGGACAGCTGGTGCTGAGGGCGCAGCTCCCCAGGGATCTGCCTGCTGGCCGGCAAGGAATGAGGTGGGCGCACGCGCCGTTTGTTCAAGGCTGGATATCTTCGCCTTGGCATTTTCCAGTGCCTGCTCCAGCAGCAGCGTACGCTGTACCAGCAGGTAGGCGGCATCAGGCTGATCCTTGATGGCTGACTGGATCAGTGTCTCAGCTTCAGGATCTTTCTCCACGTGTCCTGCTTTCTTCATCTGGTCAAGAAAGCGGGTCAGCAGTTGGCGTTCATTGGCATTCATTCGGATCATTCCGCAACACAGGCATCTGCCTGCACCCCATATTGTTGGGGCAGTGCTGAAAAAATCAAGTGGTCATGAATACGGTATAATGGCTTCATGAATGATTCTCTCCCACCCATTATTGATGCCGAGGGTCTTGGCAAGTCCTACGGGGCCCGCATCGTGGTCAGGGATATCAGTTTCCGTGTTCACAAGGGCGATTTCTGCGCGGTACTCGGCCCTAATGGGGCAGGCAAGACCACGACGCTGCGGATGCTGACCGGTGCGGCAAAACCTGATCGTGGACGACTCAGGGTCATGGGTTATGATATTCCGGGTGATGCCAGAGCCATGCGGGCCCGCATCGGTATCGTGCCGCAGCAGGATAACCTTGATCCCGACCTCAGTGTTGAGGAAAACCTGCGTGTTTACGGTGGCTATTTCGGGCTTTCACGCCAGCAGCTGCGCCTGCGCATTCCTGAACTTCTGGAGCAGACCCAGTTGAGTGACCGCGCAGAATGCTGTATCAGCAGTCTTTCCGGAGGCATGAAGCGTCGCCTTTCCATTGCACGCGCTCTGCTCAACCGTCCTGAACTGCTGCTGCTGGATGAACCCACTACCGGTCTGGATCCGCAGGTCAGGCAGGCTATCTGGTTGCTGCTCAGGCAGTTGCGGCAGGAGGGGCTCACCCTTCTGCTTTCCACGCATTACATGGAAGAAGCCGAGCGCCTGTGTCAGCGTATCATTCTTATGGACAGAGGACAGATTCTGGCCGACCGGACGCCAAAAGCGCTGGTCAGTGAAGGTATGGAACCCCTGGTGCTGGAAGTGCATGGTGCCCGTGCCGGGTTATGGTTCCGCAGTATCGAGAGTGCCATGCTGGCAGTAAAGTGCCGGGGAGAGTGTCTTGGGGAAAGTGCCTACTGCTATGGTGCATCCATGGAAGGGCTGGTGCAGGCACTGGTGGACTGGCCTGACCTGAGTTATGTGCTGCGTCCCGCCAATCTGGAGGATGTGTTCCTGCGCATGACCGGGCGGGAGATGCGCGATGGCTGATGCATGCAACCGCTGGTTTTCGGTGTGGATGCGCAATGCACTGACCTGGAGCAAGTCTGCCCGTACCGCCCTGCTGGGTGGTTTTGCCGATCCGCTGTTCAATCTGCTGGCACTGGGCTACGGGCTGGGTTTCTATGTCGGGCGTGTTGATGACATGTCTTACCTGCAGTTTCTGGCCGCAGGCATCCTCAGTACCAGCGCCATGAACAGTGCTACCCACGAAGGGCTCTATATGGCCTATACCCGTATGGCGGTATTGCGGACCTGGGATGCCATGCTGGCAGCGCCCCTGTCCATTCTGGATATCATGCTGGGAGAACTCCTCTGGCTGGGAACACGCAGCCTGATCAGTGCCGGACTGATTCTGTGTGTCGTGACGGCTTCAGGCATGGCTTCAGGCTGGATGCTGCTGGGCATACTGCCACTGGCCGTGATGACCGGGTTCTGTTTCGGTGCCATGGCATTGCTGGTGACTTCCCTTGCTGCACGATACGATTTTTTTTCCTATTACATTACGCTGATCGTGACGCCCATGGTGCTGCTTAGCGGTGTATTCTTTCCATTTGCCGCTTTGCCCGAACAGATCCGGCAGCTTGCGGCCCTGCTTCCTCTCTACCATATTGTGACCATGGTCAGGGGGCTGGTGGGGGGCAGTTTCGTGCCGGCTGATCTTGCCCATATGCTGGTGCCACTGGTTTACATGAGCCTGGCTCTGGTGCTGGTGCATCGCCGTCTTTCCAACCGTCTGCTGGGGTGATGCCATGAAACTGCTGGAGCAGATGGAATATGCACTGGATCGCTGTATGCGTCGTGACCAGCACGCACTGCGTCAGGCCATCAAGCGTCTGCGCAAGGCGGCACTGCAGCGTGAGGAGCAGGCGTTGCAGGCTGATGCTCGCTGGCAGGCGGATCTGAAGCGCCTGCAGGAGCGCTTTGACGCATCCCGCCAGACGCTGGCTTCCCGTGCGGCAACGCTGCCAGACATCAGCTATCCCGGCGATCTTCCCGTCACAGAGCGGCGGGATGAGATCAGGGAGGCCATTGAGCGCCATCAGGTGGTCGTGGTCTGTGGCGAGACGGGTTCAGGCAAAACCACCCAGTTGCCCAAGATCTGCATCGAAGCCGGACGTGGTCTCCGCGGGGTGATCGGGCATACCCAGCCGCGCAGGATAGCGGCCCGCAGCGTCGCCGTGCGCATTGCCGAGGAACTGGCGCAGCCCCTCGGACAGGCTGTGGGTTACAAGGTCAGATTTCATGATCAGACTCGCCCCGAAACCCTGGTCAAGCTGATGACCGATGGTATCCTGCTGGCCGAAATCCAGCATGACCGTTATCTGGACCAGTACGATACCCTCATTATTGATGAGGCGCATGAGCGTAGCCTCAATATTGATTTTCTTCTGGGCTATCTCAAGTGGCTGCTGCCAAGACGCCCTGATTTCAAGCTGGTGATCACTTCTGCAACCATTGATCCGGAACGGTTTGCGCGTCATTTTGATGGCGCACCGGTGATCAATGTTTCGGGGCGAACCTATCCGGTGGAGGTGCGTTATCGTCCCGTCTCCATGGACGAAGAGGCTGATGAAACCGATGGACGTGAGCAGCAGGCCATTCTGGATGCTGTAGACGAACTGCACCGGGAGATCCCGCAGGGCGATATCCTGGTCTTTCTCAGCGGTGAAAGGGAAATCAGGGAGACCGCTGAGTCCCTGCGTAAGCACCACCCTCGTGGACTTGAAATTCTTCCGCTGTATTCGCGTCTGGCCACCCAGGAGCAGGACCGGATATTTCGCCCAAGGGCACAGCGGCGTGTGGTGCTGGCAACCAATGTGGCGGAAACTTCCCTGACTGTGCCCGGTATTCGTGCGGTGATTGATACCGGCCATGCCCGTATCAGCCGTTACAGCCATCGCAGCCGTCTGCAGCGTCTTCCCATTGAGAAGATCTCCCAGGCCTCTGCCCAGCAGCGTGCCGGACGCTGTGGGCGTATCGGTCCTGGCATCTGTATCCGTCTGTATGCCGAAGATGATTTCCTGCGTCGTGATGAATTTACCGATCCCGAAATCCTGCGCACCCATCTGGCGGCTGTCATTCTGCAGATGAAGCAGCTCGGTCTGGGCGATATCCGCCACTTCCCCTTCGTGGAGGCGCCGGATGAGCGGCTGGTGCGCGATGGTATCAAGACCCTGCAGGAACTGAACGCCCTGGATGCTGACGGCAACATGACAGCGCTGGGCAAACAGCTGGCACAACTGCCGGTAGATCCCAGGCTTGGTCGTATGCTGCTGGCAGCGCAGAAGGAAAACTGTATCGCGGAAGTGATGGTGATTGTGGCGGCGCTCAGTATCCAGGATCCGCGGGAGCGTCCACAGGAACATGCGCAGGCGGCAGACCAGAAGCATGCCCGCTTCCGCCATGAAGAATCGGATTTCATGGCGCTGCTCAATCTCTGGCGTCATCTGGAGGACGAGCGCCGGCATATGTCCAACGCCCGCTTCCGCAATTATTGCCGCGAAAGCTTTCTGTCCTACCTGCGTATCAGGGAATGGCATGATGTGCATCAGCAGCTGCTGGATGTGGTCAAGGGCAGCCTGGCGATCCGGGTGAATGAAGTGCCGGCCGAATATGCCGAGATTCACAAGGCTCTGCTTTCAGGGCTGCTGGCGCATGTCGGCTTTCGCCAGGACAGGCATGAGTATGTCGGTGTGCGTGGGCAGAAATTCCAGATTTTTCCCGGATCCTATCTGTTCAAGTCCAGACCTGTATGGATCATGTCGTCAGAGCAGGTGGAAACCAGCAAGGTTTATGCGCGCACGGTTGCACGGCTGGATCCGCAGTGGATTGAATCGGTAGGTGCCCACCTGATCAGGTTGCAACACTTCGATCCGCACTGGGAGCGCAAGGCCGGACGGGCTGCCATACTGGAGCGGTCGACCCTGTTCGCACTGACCATACAGAGTGGGCGCAAGCGCCCTCTTGAGCAGATTGATGCACCGCTGGCGCGTGAGCTGTTCATCCGCCATGCGCTGGTCATGATGGATTATGACAGCAAGGCGCCATTCTTCCTGCATAACCAGCGCCTGCTGGCTGAAACCGACTACCAGCAGCATAAGGAACGGCGTGCCGACCTGCTGATTGATGAGGAAGGCCTCTACCGTTTTTTTGATGAGCGGATACCGCCCGAGGTTGTCAGTTCTGTGACCTTTGAAAAATGGCGCAGGAAAATCGAGCGTGAGACGCCGGATCATCTGCAGCTGACCCGTGAAGCCATTCTTATGACTGGGCCAGAGCAGCATGGCAATAGCCAGTTTCCGGATGATTTCCAGCTGGGACCTTTGCGTTTCAGGCTGGAATACCGCTTTGATCCCGGGCATGAGGATGATGGTGTGACGGCGATCATACCGTTGCACATGCTGAACCAGGTCGACAGCGAAGCTTTCCGCTGGCTGGTGCCGGGTCTTTTTGCCGAAAAACTGGTCGCCATGATTCGAGCCTTGCCCAAGACTTACCGCATCCATTTTGTGCCAGCGCCTGATTATGCGCAGCGTGTCCTGCCAATGCTGGATCAGGCGCGTGCTTCTGAGGGGCTGGCCCAGCAGTTAGGTCAGGCGCTCAAAAGGCTGGGTGGGGTGGCGCCCCCTGTCTCAGCTTTTGACGAGTCGCTGCTGCCCAGACACCTGCGCATGAACTTTGCCGTGATTGACGCACACGATGTGGTACTGGCAAGATCGCGTGACCTTGCTGCCCTGCAGCAGAGTCTTGGGCGGCAGGCTGGCGAGAATTTTGCGGCCATGGCGCATCAGGAAATGGCGCTGACCGGGCGCAGCACCTGGGATTTCGAGGATCTTCCGGTTTTTTATGACCGGGTGAGTGAGGGGCAGCGCCTTTATGGTTATCCTGCGGTTTATGATGAGGGTGAAACCGTAGGTGTCCGCGTTTTTGATCTTGAGGAACAGGCCCATGTCCAGCATGAGCTGGGGATGATGCGTCTGTTCCGTCTCGCGCTGTCCAAGGAGATGCGTTACCTGCGCAGGAACCTCGCTCTGGATGCTGCCGTGCAACTGGCTTACAGCCAGTTGCCGGCCCATCCCTTCCTCAGGCGCAAGGTGGCAGGTGACCTGCTTGAGGCTACGCTGGACAGGATTATGGCGACACTGTTTCTGGACGATAGTGCACCAGTGAGAAGCCGGAGCGCATTTGAGGCGCGACTGGAGGAAAAGCGCAGTGATCTGGTGCAGACCGCCAATCAGGTCGTGCAGACCCTGCAGCAGGTTTTCGCGCAGTGGAAACTGGTGCAGGCAGCAATCAGCAAGGCAAAGGGTGGCAGCATGGCGGTCCAGCTCATGCTTGATCCGGTGAGGCAGCATCTGGCGGCGCTGTGTTACCCGGGATTTGTCCAGCTGACGCCTTATGCACGTCTGCGCGAGTTTCCGCGCTACCTGAAGGCCGTACTTTACCGGCTGGAGCGCCTGCCGCTGGATACGGGGCGGGATCAGCGCCTGCAGAAAGAAATCGATACCTGCTGGCTGGTTTACTGGACGTATGTCAGTGACGGCCGGCTTAAACTGCCGCCGGAACATGATGACTTCCGCTGGAGTCTTGAAGAACTGCGTGTATCACTTTTCGCTCAGCAGCTGAAAACAGCCTATCCTGTTTCCCTGAAGCGCCTTGAAGAAGCCTGGCGCCTGCGACTCAAATAGACGATGGATTTTTCATGGAGACCATAATGAAATGGGGCACACCTCTCAGGCCGAGTGCCATCAGAGTTCTGTTACTGGGTAGTGGCGAACTGGGCAAGGAGCTGGTCATTGCCCTGCAGCGCTATGGTGTCGAGGTCATGGCGGCGGACCGTTACCCGGATGCACCCGCGATGCAGGTCGCCCATCATGCGAGCGTGCTGGACATGACAGATGCTGCTGCATTGCGGGCACTGATGGAAACGTATCAGCCAGATTTCGTGGTTCCTGAAATCGAGGCGATTGCCACTGAGGTGCTGGCTGCGCTGGAGGCTGCGGGTCAGGCAGTGATCGTGCCCTCTGCGAGGGCGGTCACCCTGACGCTTGACCGGGAGGGTATACGCCGGCTGGCAGCTGAGACGCTTGCACTGCCGGCATCCCGCTATGCTTTTGCATCTTCGCTGGAGGAATTGCATCAGGCTGTGGCAACCGTAGGCTATCCCTGTTTCATCAAACCGGTCATGTCGTCTTCGGGTAAAGGCCAGAGTCAGCTGGTGGCGGCAGTTGACGGTGCTGTTGAAGATGCCTGGCGCCATGCCTGTGATGGTGGGCGCGTGCCGCAGACCCGGGTGATTGTCGAAAGCAGGGTGGAATTTGATTTCGAGATTACCCTGCTGACGGTGGCTTCACGTCCGTTTCAGGGAGGCGCGCCGCAGATTACATGCTGTGCCCCGATAGGCCACCGTCAGGTAGCAGGCGATTATGTGGAGAGCTGGCAGCCCCAGCAGATGAGTGATGCAGCCCTGCAGGAAGCGCAGCGTATTGCTGTCAGCGTGGTTGAGGCGCTGGGTGGGGTGGGCCTGTTTGGTGTTGAACTGTTTGTCAGGGGCGACGAGGTCTGGTTCAGTGAAGTGAGTCCACGTCCTCACGATACCGGCATGGTCACCATGGTGACGCAGAGGCAGAACGAGTTCGAGCTTCACGCCAGGGCATTGCTGGGGCTTCCGCTTGATACCGGCTTGATGCTGCCCGGCGCCAGTGCAGTGATCTATGGTGGTTTTGACGGTGATGACTGCTGTTATCCCGGGCTGGCTGAAGCGCTGGCAGTACCTGGTACTGAGGTGCGCCTGTTTGGCAAGCCTGAGGTTTTCACCAGACGTCGTATGGGGGTGGCGCTGGCGGTGGCAGAAACCGTCGAGCAGGCGCGCCAGCGTGCCTCGCTGGCGGCATCCAGGATACATCCGGAGCCTGCGTGATGCTGAGACCCTTGCTTGTGCTGCTGGGGCTGTGGGTCACGCAGGAAGCGCCTGCAGAAATTTTCAAGTTTGTCGATGCCGCGGGCCGGGTGACCTATACTGACAGGCCAAGGCACGCTGGTTTCCGT
>JBEBBU010000087.1:0-60767 GCA_041158225.1 Pseudomonadota bacterium
CAGTTACGATAATATCGGGGTGCCAGCGAATCCTGCCAATCCTTTCTATCAGCAGCCTGTATCAGTCAACCCTAAAGGCAGAAAGTTTGTGGATTACGGACTTGGTGCAGATCTGAAAGACGGGATGCAGGCGGGCAAGTTCAAGGTGCCTTCCCTGCGGAATGTTGCGATAACCGCGCCCTATATGCATAACGGATACTTTACTACACTGGAGGGTGCTATCGCATTCTACAATAACAGGGATCGAAGGCCGCGCTGCCGTACAGACCGTCTGAGCGCTGCTGATGCCATGAGGCTGGCCTGCTGGCCTGCCCCTGAAACCGATGTCAACGTTAACGCTTCAGAGCTTGGAGGTTTGGGTCTGACCAATAGGGATATTGCGGATATTGCCGCTTTTCTCAGGACGCTGACGGATGGTTATACCAGGTAGCCAGGTACACACATGTTTTCAATGAGGATGAGTATGCAAAAATTCTGGATGGTTCTGATGGCTGGCTGTTGTCTGTCGGCCTGTGCGCCCGCACCTGTGGTAGAGGGGGGGCGGGAAGGCGAAAAAGCTGGCAATCAGCCCATTTACGATCAGCAGTCTTCAGTAAAGCCGGGTGAAGTCCTGTTTCACCAGTATAGCTACTGGCACCGGGAGGGCGCGCGGATTCTGGTGGCGAACCGCCAGCCGTTTGCTCAGGGCGCCATTTTTATCAACAAGGGTGAAGTCCTGTTTCCAGCCAGCGTAGAGGCTGAAGCATGGCTGTGTTCAGAGCGGGAAACTTATGTCGATCCGCTTGAGGGATTTATTGCCCGCAGCTGTTTCCAGGACAGGGATGGCGATGGTGATCTCGACCGGGTTGCCGTGGCCCCCGAATCAAGATGGATACATCTTGAGCTTTCGCCTGCCCTGGCTTACCAGAAAGACGACATTATCATGCCGCATCCTGGTGGCTTCAGGTACGAGCTGGCCTATGACGGCTTCAGCCAGGGAACCCTGCATCTCTCCTACAGGGAGTATCACGGCGACACACTCAGGAAACCCGTTTATACCCAGCAGGTCAGCTATGACATCACAGCTTTCCCGGCCGAGATAGACTTTCGCAGTGTCAGGTTACAGATACTGTCTGCCGGCAACCAGACTCTGGTTTACCGGGTGCTCAGTGGTTTCCAGTAAGTTTCAGGCCTGACAGTAGCTGGGTATCCAGCTTCTCTGTACGATGCCGGGATCTACCATGGCAAGGCTGAACTGCCTGGCATCGCCGACCATCTGATCGACATCAAACAGATGGGATATCTCAGGTATGTCACGGAAGAACATGCGGATGACTGGTTCCAGCATCATGCCTGAGAACTTCATGCCCACCGTACCCAGATAGTTCCTGCGCTGCCCTACATGGGCCAGCTCATCAACCATGATTTCTTCCAGCATCAGGCGTAGATGCTGGCAGTGCTCTGGCTGGTCCGCGTAGATATCTCCGAACAGGCGATGCAGGTGGATGTAAAAGACCATACCCATGAGTTCAGTGACAAACGCCAGTGGCGCCATCAGAGTTTCCGGCAACCATGCGAAAAAACGGTAGATGTTACTGATCAGTGGACTTGCCGGAGGGTTTTCGAGGTGTTCTATGCCTGAGGTGCGCAGCATAAGCTCGAACAGGCGGACATGGCAGAATTCCTCTGCAAGGTGCATACGGCTTATCCTGTCGGTAAGCTGCCGGCATTGCGACAGGCCAGGTGTCACATCCCAGGCACCCTGAATGCCCAGCAGTTCATGGCGGGCAAACTTGTAGATGCAAGTCAGCAGCAACAGTTTTCTGTCGGCTTTTCCCAGATTGTCCTGGCAATGCATGGCATTGCGCTCAAACCATGCCTGTTCTTCTGCATTCAGGGAAAGGTGTGGTACGGATGATGCGAAATCCTGAAGACGCGCAGACTTGATGCTCAGATCCCTGGCGGCTTCGTCCAGCGCACCTGATGTTGTATTGATATGCGTCCAGTAGCTCTGGAAATTATCTGCACGTACCTGGCTTTCGGCTGGGCGAAAGTAAATATTGCCGTCCATACTCATATGATTGTTTGCCTGTGGCTGGCATGGTTTCCCATGCGGAGAGGGTTTACTTTTTTGGAGACGGCTGGGGCTTTTCAGCCAGCAGACGCTGCACTTTTTCGCGTACACTGGCGGTTTCATCCGGGTTAAAGCCCATGAATATTTCCCTGACTTTTCCTTCACGATCCAGCAGGTAGGAAGAAGGCATGGCTTGAACGCCGTAGTCCAAAGCACAGTTGCCTTCGGCGTCGCGTACCGAGCGGAGTTTGACAGGATGCTGTTTCAGGAAGACTTCAGCAGCTTCACGTTCTTCGTCCAGATTGATCGTGATGACTTCAAATCCGCGATTGCGGAAGTCATTGGCCATCTGTTCCATGAATGGCATGGACTGAATGCATGGCCCACACCACGACGCCCAGAAATCGACATAAACTACTTTGCCTGCGAACTGTTTTTTCCAGTCAACAGGTGTATTTCTGGCATCCATCTGATTCAGTGTGCATTGAGGCGCAGCTTCGCCCTCGCTGACTGCATGGGCAGGGATGATGTGGAGCAGGCTCAGTAACAGCACTGGCGGCGTGACATGCATCCTCATCAAGGTTCTCCTGGCGCGAAGATTATTTGGTCTTTGTGACTGGCGCTATAGTAGCATCCTGTGACTGACAGTTGAACCTGATTATGCAATACGGCCCAATCCTGAGACCAAGATTTGTTATGATGCAGGACATAAGTATGCTGAAGCATACAGATAGTGCAATAACGGTATGGTGTTTCAGGAGGAACGGGCAGCGTGAAGTGCAGGCTTAATGGATATTCTGGATTCTGGTTCATGGGTTTTACTGTGCTCCAGTCGGGAGAGGCTATGGCAGAAGCTCTGGCTACAGGAGGGGAGCATCTTGATCTTACCCGGCACTGGGCAGGTTATCTGGCTGTCGGCATATTCGTCCTCGCCTATCTGCTGGCCATGGTGGAGGATCTGACACAGTTGCGTAAATCGAAACCGATGGTGCTGGCAGCCAGTGTCATCTGGGGAATCCTTGGATGGACCTATGCCCAGCATGGGGTGCCCGATGTGGCTGCGACTGCTTTTCGCAGCAGCCTCCTCAATTATGCAGAGCTGCTGCTTTTTATTCTGGTATCCATGACCTACCTGAATGCCATGGAAAGCCATGCCGTATTTGATGCCTTGCGGGTGCGCCTGCTCAAGATGGGGCTCAATTACCGTCAGCTGTTCTGGATCACTGGATTTTTATCTTTTGTGATCTCCTCAGTCTGCAACAATCTTACGACCGCACTGTTGATGGGGGCTGTGGTTGTAGCGCTTGGTCGAGACTGTCCCCGGTTTATCACGCTGAGCTGCATCAGTATTGTCGTGGCGACCAATGCTGGCGGCTCTTTCAGTCCCTTTGGCGATATTACTACGCTGTTTGTATGGCAGAAGGGCATGGTGCCCTTCAATGAGTTTTTCCGTCTGCTGCTGCCTTCCATCGTCAATTATGTGGTACCAGCCAGTATCCTGTTCCTCTTTATTCCGAGGGAAAGACCAGTGGCCATCAGCGAAAATGTCGCTATCCGCACCGGTGGCGTTGGCATCATCATCCTGTTTCTGCTGACCATCGTCACAGCCGTGCTGTTCGAGAATCTGCTGCATCTGCCGCCCGCTGCTGGCATGATGGCGGGTCTGACCTATCTCAAGTTTCACAGTTATTTTTCCCAGAAACGCAGTGATGCTCCAGAGGAAGACGATAGCGCTCTTGCTGACTATCTGGTTCAGGGTGGGGGCGAAAAATCTGCAATCCCGCCTGCTAGTGGTGGCCATGATGTATTCAGTGAAGTTTCGCGTCAGGAATGGGATACGCTGCTGTTCTTCTATGGCGTGATTCTGTGCATGGGAGGGCTGAGCTTTATCGGTTATCTTGACTGGACCTCCCAGATGCTTTATTCGGATCCTGATTCGGCAACCTGGGCCAATATTCTGGTGGGTATTGTGTCCGCGTTCATTGATAACGGGACCATCATGCTTGCGGTGCTGACCATGGCGCCTGATATTTCCCAGGGACAGTGGTTGCTGGTGACGCTGACGGCGGGGGTTGGCGGTAGCCTGCTGGCGATTGGATCTGCTGCCGGGGTCGGATTGCTGGGGCAGGCCAAGGGATATTATTCCTTCCTGATTCACCTCAAGTGGTCACCGGTGATTGCGCTCGGCTATTTTGCGAGTATCGCTACCCATTTCCTTATCAATGGTGATCTTTTCTAGGCTTGCGCCGACTGCAGCCTGTAGATCGGCCCAGGCGTTGCTGCGGTTGGCTTGTGCCACATGGTAGTCCATCATCATGGCTTTATAGTTTCTCTCGGCATCAATCAGTTGCAGCAGGCTGGCGCGACCGCGCTGGTAGGCATATTCCTCAGCCTGTCGTAACTGTTCAATGCGACTGAGCACGGAGTTTTCAAAGCGTTGCGTAATGCTTAGCGCACTTTGCCAGTTGGCTTCGGCTCTTGTGACATCGGCATGGATGGCCTGTTCATTCTGCCGGATGTAAAGGCGCGCCTGATTGAGTTCCACACCAGCTTTGGCAATATTGCCATTGAACTGATTGAACAGAGGGAGTTCCATGTTAAAGCCTATGCCACCGGTATTGGTGTAGAAATTGCCTGGATCCCGCAGAAAATAGCCCACAAGTGTGATGTCGGGAATGATGAGCCGGCGTGCCAGTTCTGCATTGTGTTCAGCCTGGCTGACCCTGATGCGTGCAGCCTGCAGGTCAGGGCGGTTTTCCAGTGCTGACCGGATCTGCGCATCAGGCGATCTGGTGCCAGATGATGTTGTCATGGTGGCTGCAGGCCACGCATCTTCTACATAAAGTGATTGGGTCGCATAGGATTCTGGCCAGCCAAGCAGTAGAAGCAGCTCACTTCTTGCCTGTATCAGGGCGCTGCGCATCTGGTCGGCATCGGCTTCTGCCTTGAGGCTTTCCACTTCAATACGCGCAAAATCTGTGGCAGCAATGTCACCTGTCTGCAGCCTGGCCCTGTTGATATCCAGAATATGCTGGTAGCGGCTTACATTATCCCCTGCAAGGTCGGCATTCTTCTGCGCCAGATGCAGACCATTCAGGGCATGTCGCAGGGCATTGCCCAGTACGCGGATATCATCCTCCAGATCGTACTGGAGCGCCTGGGTGCCGGCTTCGGCAGCTTCGGTACGCAGGCGCCTTTTACCGGCAGTGATGACCAGTTGTTCAATACGCACGGACCAGGCTGGACTTGCGCCCAGTGGCCAGCGGCGGCTGGGATCCTGTCCGCTATCATTCATGGCAGGATTCAGTTCATAAAACTCAAACCCCACTTTGGGATTGGGCAGCGTACTGGCGAGAAGGCGTTCTGCTTCTCCACTGTCAATGTTATAGCGGGAGGCGATCAGCCCCAGATTGCGCTCAAAGAAAATGGCAAAAGCCTGAGATTCTGTGATGACTGTTTTTTTTTCGGCCATCGCAGCAGGTGATGCCAGCATATTCAAGGCTATTCCCAGTATTGCCAGGACATCTCTGGCTCTGGAAGAAGTGGCATACTCCGTGTTCATATTCAGGCGGTGTCAGGGCCGTGTTCACCGGTCCGGATTCTATATCCCTCCATGACATCAATCACATAGATTTTGCCCGCGCCAGACTGGAGGGTGTTAGCCACCTGCATGATCGTGTTTACGATATCTTCGACCATGTCATCAGGCGCAAAAATTTCGAGCCGCTTCTTGCTGGTAAATGGTTCGAAAGCCTGCCCCGTCAGTGTCTGTAACTGTCCGAAGCCCTCGCAGTCATTGATGCTCATGCCGGGGAAACCATTCATACCCATCAGCGCCTCGGTCACCTGGCACATCATGAAGGGTTGTATATAAGCGCGGATTTCTTTCATCAGGATGTATGCCTGCTATGAATAAAATGATAGAGCAGTGGAGACATGGTCAAGGTCAGCACAGTGGCAACAGCCAGTCCTCCTATGACTACAAGGGCGAAGGGTTTTGCAATCTCGGCACCTACGCCATCTGCAATTGCTGCGGGCAGCAAGCCTGCCATGGCGATCAGGGCGCTGGTCAGAATAGGCCTCAGGCGCGACAGGCTGCCTTCCATCAGTGCTGCCGGCAGGCCTCGACCTTCCCTTTCAAGCTGCCGTATCTGCCCTACCAGCAGCATCCCGTGCTGGGCTGTGATGCCGGCGAGCGTAATCAGGCCAACGCCTGCAGATACGCTAAGGTGGGTGCCTGTCATAAATAGCGTAGCCATGCCCCCTGTTATGGCGGCAGGAATAGTGCTCATGATGAGCAGTACATGTTTCATTGAGCGGAATGCCAGGATCAGCAGCAAAAAGATCAGCAGCAGGCTGGCTGGTAAAATGAGGGTAAAGCGTTCAGCAGCTCTGGTCAGGCTTTCATACTGGCTGCTCCAGGCCATCCGGTAGCCTGGCGGAAACAGGATCTGCTGCCGGATGGCGGTATTGGCTTGCGCAACAAAAGAGGCCGTATCTCTTTCCTTGAGATTGCATTTAATGGCAATGCGCCGCATGTTATCCTCGCGGCTAATGCGGGAGGCTCCCTGATCTACACGGATGGTAGCAATCTCGGCCAGAGGGATACTCCGTCCCCCTTCCAGCGGCAATATGAGATTGGCCAGCTGTGATACGGAGTTGCGGGCACTTTCGTCAAGCCTGATGGTGACGTTAAAGCGTTGTTCGCCTTCCAGAAGCGTTGTGGCAGGCTTGCCGGCAACAGCTACCTCAATCAGTTCTCCAACCTGGCGGACAGATATTCCGTAGCGGGCTATCTGTTCACGATCAATATCAATGGTCAGCTGGGAAAGGCCATAAGGCTGCTCTGTTGCAATGTCCGTAGCACCCTGAATGCTTTGGAAAATGCCCTTGATCTGTTCCGCTTTTTCCCTGAGAACCTGTAGGTCAGGGCCGAAAAGCTTGATGGCAATTTCACCTTTCACACCTGAAATGGCTTCTTCAACGTTATCCTGAATAGCCTGGGAAAAATTGAAACTTAGCCCAGGAAAAATATTCAGTGACTGCTGCATGTGATCGATCAGGGCTGTCTTGCTGTCATGTTCCCAGGCAGCTTCGGGTTTAAGATCAATCAGAAACTCAAGGTTGCTGAATGTTTTGGGATCTAGTCCATCTTCAGGGCTTCCCAGTTGTGATAATACCGAGTCAACTTCATCAAAATCGAGGATTTTCCTCCTGATATCACGTTCAAGTTCTCTTGCCTTGCTTATGGAAATTGACACGGGCAGGTTAATGGTCAGCCAGATATTACCTTCATCAAGGGTAGGCATGAATTCCATACCTATCCAGGGAATGGTCGCCATACAGGGGGTCATTGCAAGCAGTACTACCGCCATAAACCGTTTTGGCCAGTTGAATATCTGCGTCAGTAATCGCTGATAAGCCGCCTGTATTCGTTGTATGGTCAGATGATGTTCGGTCAGTTGTGAACCAAGCAGATAGCTCAGAATGACAGGCACCAGTGTCAGGCTGATGATAAGCGAGCCTGCAAGTGCCAGCCCCCATGTCCAGACCACAGAGGAAAAGATCTTGGCCTCAATGCGCTGAAAAGTGAATATAGGCAGCCATGCTGCAATCAGGATCATTTTGGAGAGCAGGATAGTGCGTCCTGTCTGGCTGCTGGTATCCAGCAGGTAAAGACGCCATTGTAAAGGTGTCCGGACGCGTTCCATACTCATCCTGACGATCACGGCCTCAACCAGCAGGATTGCGCCATCAATGATGATGCCGAAATTGATGCCTCCCAGGGAAATGAGATTGGTGGAAATATGGGCCGCATCCATGATGATGAATGCAAAAAGGAGTGATAGCGGTATGGTAAACAGTATGAGCACCACTATCTGGGGTTTTTGCAGGAAGGCCAGCAACAGCATGGCCAGAAGTATGAATGAACCGGTCATGTTGCCTGCAATCGTGCCAAGGCTCTGCATCAGCAGTTCTGTCCGGTCATAGATGGGTGTGATGACCATACCCGGTGGCAGGCCATATGCATTCAGGGCGTTTATCTTTTCCCTGATGGCGCGCAGTACTGCGATGGTGTCGCTTCCCTTGATCATCAGCACGACACCTTCCACAATATCGTCCTCCTGATTGAATCCGGCGACACCAGTGGGTGGTTGTATACCCTGGTTCAGCCTGCCAAGATTGTGTACATAAACCGGAACTCCGTTACGGTTGGCAACGGCTATATTGCCTATATCCTGCAGGTTGTGTAACTGTCCAAGACTCCGCACAATCAGTGCCTCGTTGCCATGCTCGATGTAGCCACCGCCGGTATTGACATTGTTATGGGCAACGGCCTCATAGACATCCAGTGGGCTGAGCTGGTAATCCTTGAGTTTGTCAGGCTCCAGCTGTACCTGGTATTCCCTGATGCCGCTTCCAAAAGTAACGACATCAGCTACCCCTGGAACTGAACGCAGACGACGCTCTATCATCCAGTCCTGAGTGGAGCGGATTTCTGACATGTTGTAGCCGGTTCCATGTACCCGGTAACGATAAATCTCGCTCACACCCGTTGACAGGGGGCTGATGCGGATATCGGCACCTGATGGCAATTCAAGGTCACGAAGTCTGGCATTGACATCGTCGCGTGACAGGTAGTCGTCAGCCTGATCGTCAAAAGTCAGGGTAACGACGCAAAGCCCGTAAATGGATACCGAGCGCATATTGATCAGATGGGGCAGGGCCGTCATTTCCCTTTCCACAGGCAGCGTCAGCAGTTTTTCAATTTCTTCTGGCGCCTGTCCAGGAAACCGGATCACCACTTCGACATAAACATTCTGGGCATCGGGAAATGCCTGAAAAGGCAGGTGGTTAAATGACAGGATTCCCCAGACCAGCAGCATAAAGGCAGCGGACAGCACCATGCTTCTTTGCTGCAGGCAGAATGAGACAAATGAACGCATCATGAAGAAGGCTGCCTGGTCATGGCTTCATTATGCAGGAGAAACGCACCATCCATGACCATGCGTGTTCCCGGACTGATGCCCTGCTCAATGACGGCACTATCCTTGAGCCTCAAGCCCACGCTGACTTTTTTCCGGTGGTAATGACCCGGTTGTGTCACCGTGAATAGCCAGTCTGCATTACCTTCAGTAAAAATGGCAGACAAGGGAACCACAATGGCTTTGTCATCGGGATCACTTTCAACTTCAGCGGAGGCAAACATGGCGGGCAGTAATTTGAGCTGGGGATTATCAAGGGTGCAACGTACTTTAATGGTGCGCGTCGTTTCGTCTACCACCTGATGAACGTATTCCACATGCGCCTGGAATTTTTCTCCCGGATAGGCCAGTACGCTTAAGGTTACTACCTGCCCGGGGTGAATAAGGGCAAGGTCTTTTTCGAAGATATCCAGTATGACCCATAGGTGCCGGATATCTGACACCACGAAGAGAGCAGGAGAACTGTCCGGCCATATCTGCTGCCCGGGATTGGCATGACTCTCCGTCACTGTGCCACTGAGCGGGGATCTGAGCGTGAACCGGTTGTCGGTTATGCCTGCGCTGATATTGAGATTCAGCAGCTGGAGACGGATTCTTTCCTGCTCATGGCGGGCTTTTTCCAGAGCGGCGCCGGTTTCTTCCAGCGCTTTTCGGGGCGTAATGCCGCGTTCATAAAGTTCAGATTCCCTTGCATGATTGCGTTCCGCAAGTTGTGTATCTGAACGTGCATCTGCATAAGCAGCCTGCATCTGTCCAAGTTCAGGGCTGTCTGCTGTCAGCATGGGAGTTCCGTAGCGTACCTCATCACCCGTGCGTACGCTGATGTGCGTGATACGTCCCTGAATCGGACTCTGTATCCGTACGGTTCGGGTTTCATCATAGTTGATGCGCGCTGTCACAGGCTCCATGAGCGGTCGTTTGACTGGTTCAGCTATTCCTTCGACGACATAGCGACGCTTCGGGGAGTCCTCCGTGAGTACAACATCCCAGGTATCATTCTTTTCCTGTTCCAGGCGGGAAGACGGGTAGGGGGTAACGTCGTTGTGGTCACAGGCTGCCTGCAGTATCCCCAGTACAATAGCCGCAGACAGACGCGATAAGGGTAATCCTTGATATGCAGATGAATGTCTGGAATGGGCGGGCATCTTGCTGGGGATCCATCTGTGTTGCAAACAGGCACCGATTATAGCAATGGCGGCTGTTCCACAGGTGCATGATCTCTGCGGGCATGGAGTAGCCAGGCTATTGGTAAACCGGCATGCAGGGTGGATAATGGCGGTATTTCGCCCTTTGATGGCATTGGGTGTTACCTGAGCATGCGTGGAGACTCTATGGATCTGAGCCGTCGTCAGTTTTTCAAGCTTTCCGGTGCTACCCTGGCGGCCAGTTCCCTTGGTGCTGCAGGTCTTATGCCCGCCACTGTGCTTGCGGAAGCACGTGCTTTCAAACTGGAGCGGACCACAGAGACGCGTAATACCTGTCCGTACTGCTCTGTGGCCTGTGGTCTCATCATGCATGGGCTGGGTGATCGTGCCGGCAATGCCAAGGCAGAAATCATTCATATTGAGGGTGATCCTGATCATCCCGTCAGTCGTGGCAGCCTGTGTCCCAAAGGAGCAGGTCTTCTGGAGTTTGTGCACAGTGAATCGCGACTGCGCTATCCAGAGTACAGGGCGCCTGGCTCGGATAGCTGGCAGCGGGTCAGCTGGGACTGGGCCATGGAGCAGATTGCGCGGCGTATCAAGGATGAGCGCGATAGCGCTTTCCAGACGCATAATGCAGCAGGGCAGGAAGTGAACCGCTGGACATCGCTGGGATTTCTGGCTGCATCTGCCGCTTCTAATGAAACAGGTTACCTCACCAACAAGATTGCCCGCAGCCTTGGTATTGTGATGCTGGACAGTCAGGCACGCATCTGTCATGCGCCAACAGTGTCTGCGCTTGCATCTTCCTTTGGCAGGGGGGGCATGACCAATACCTGGATGGATATCAAGAATGCGGATGTGATCCTGGTCATGGGCGGTAATGCAGCCGAAGCGCATCCGGTTGGTTTCAAATGGGTGGTCGAGGCCAAGGCGCATAATCAGGCCAGGCTGATCGTGGTGGATCCCCGCTTCACCCGAACGGCTGCAGTCGCCGATCGATATGCGCCTATCCGTGCCGGAAGCGATATCGCCTTTCTCAATGGCGTGATCCGCTATCTTCTGGAAAAAGATGCCATTCACCATGATTACGTACGGGCTTATACCAATGCTGCACTGCTGGTGGGGAATGGTTACTCATTCACCGAGGGTCTGTTTTCAGGGTTTGATGCATCCCGTGGCGAGCAGCCTTATGATCGCAGCCAGTGGCAGTACGCAAAGGACGCTGGTGGCCAGGTACAGACTGACCCCAGTCTCAGGCATCCTCGCTGTGTCATCAATCTGCTGCGGGAGCATGTGGCGCGCTATACCCCCGAGGTTGTCGAGAACCTGACGGGTACCCCGATTGAGGATTTCACCGCTATCTGTGAAATCATGGCGTCCACGGCAGGTCCCGGGCGTAGCATGACCAGCCTTTATGCGCTGGGCTGGACGCATCACAGTGTGGGTGTGCAGAACATCAGGGCCATGTCCATCATCCAGATGCTGCTAGGCAACATTGGTATCTCTGGCGGGGGCATGAACGCCCTGCGTGGACACTCCAATATTCAGGGTCTGAGTGATCTGGGTCTGCTGACTGACATGCTCCCGGGTTATATGACCCTGCCCAGAGACGATGAAACCAGTCGCAGCCAGTACCTCGACAAGAGAACGCCTAAAACCTTGCGTGCTGGGCAGTGGAATGTCTGGTCCCATTTCCCGGCTTACCATACCAGTCTGATGAAAGCGTGGTATGGCCCGGCTGCCCATGCTGGCAACGATTATGCCTATCGCTGGCTACCCAAGCTGGACAAGCCTTATGACAGCATGCGCATGTTCGACCTGATGGCGCAGGGTAAGGTGCACGGTTTCATCTGTCAGGGGTTCAATCCACTGGCATCCTATCCCAACAAGGACAAAATGCAGACGGCACTGTCGTCGCTGAAGTTTATGGTGGTCATGGATCCGCTGGCAACAGAAACCTCTGCTTTCTGGCAGAACCATGGTGCACATCATCCCGTCAAGAGTGCTGAAATCCAGACGGAGGTTTTCCGTTTGCCTACGACCTGTTTTGCCGAAGAGGACGGCTCGCTGGTCAACAGCTCGCGCTGGTTGCAGTGGCACTGGAAAGGCGCGGAACCGCCGGGTGAGGCACGCACCGATATCGCCATTCTGGGCGATCTTTTCCTGCGGCTACGCGCACTTTATGCGCGCGAAGGTGGGGCCTTCCCCGATCCCGTGCTCAATCTGCACTGGCCATATGTCAGTCCTGATGAGCCGACGCCAGAAGAGCTGGCCCAGGAATACAATGGCTACGCATTGTTGCCTGTACAGGACAGCAGCGTGCCCGATGGACAGATCAAGGCTGGCCAGCAACTCTCTTCTTACGCCCAGTTACGGGATGATGGCAGTACCGCCAGTGGCAACTGGATTTTCTGCGGCGCCTGGACCGAGGCTGGCAACCAGATGGCCAGGCGGGAGACGCATGACGAAGGCAACCGTGGTCTGGCACCAGGCTGGGCCTGGGCCTGGCCAGCCAACCGGCGCATACTTTATAACCGCGCATCCTGTGATCCCGAGGGCAGGCCATGGGATCCGAAGCGGCATCTGATTGCATGGAATGGCCAACGCTGGCAGGGGCTGGATGTGCCCGATTTTCCTTTGCATGAAGCGCCAGGCAGTGCCATGTCGCCGTTTGTGATGAATCCCGAGGGGTTGGCGCGACTTTATGCGGTTGACCGGCTGGCTGACGGGCCATTCCCGGAACATTACGAACCCTTCGAAACGCCTCTGGGAACGAATCCGCTGCATCCTGGCGTGGTCTCCAATCCTGCGGCGCGCATTTTTCCCGGAGACCGCAGCATGCTGGGTACCACGGAAGATTTTCCTTATGTGGCGACGACCTATCGTATTACCGAACATTTCAACTGCTGGACCACGCATAACCGCATCAATGCCAGTCTGCAACCCGAACAGTTTGTTGAAATCGGCACTGTCCTGGCGCATCAGCTGGGGATACAGAACGGTGACCTTGTGGTGGTGCGTTCAGCGCGCGGCATGATCAAGGCGGTTGCCATGGTGACCCGTCGCATCCGCCCTGTCACCGTCAACGGAGAATGGGTGCACCAGATCGGTATTCCGGTGCACTGGGGATTCCAGGGACTGACCCGCAAGGGATATTTTGCCAATAATCTCACGCCCTATGTTGGTGATGCCAATACCCAGACGCCAGAGTTCAAGGCATTTCTGGTGAATGTGGAAAAGGATATGAGCGAGTTCATGCCGCATACCCACAAGCCTGGGGAAGAGCATGAAGAACGCAGACAGCCGAAAGGTTGGCTGGCGCGCATACTCAAGGGTTCAACGGAGGTCTGATCATGTCCATGGCATCGCTTGATATCGTGCGCCGCTCGGCCACAACAACACCTTCACCCCAGCAGCGCACCATGCCTGAGGTTGCCAAGCTGATCGACATCAGCAAGTGCATAGGCTGCAAAGCCTGTCAGTCTGCCTGTCAGGAGTGGAATGATCTCAGGGAAACGGTTGGTGTTAACGAAGGCAGTTACCAGAATCCGCATGACCTGACTGAAAACAGCTGGACGCTCATGCGTTTCACTGAAACCGAAGCCAATGGGCCTCTTGAGTGGCTGATCCGCAAGGATGGCTGTATGCACTGCGCAGAGCCAGGCTGTCTCAAGGCCTGCCCTTCACCAGGTGCGATTCTGCAGTTCAGCAATGGCATCGTGGATTTCCAGCAGGAAAGCTGCATTGGCTGTGGTTACTGTGTGGCAGGCTGTCCTTTCAATATTCCCCGTATTTCTTCCAAGGATCAGAAAGCCTACAAGTGTACCCTCTGTTCTGACCGTGTATCGGTGGGTCTGGAGCCTGCCTGTGTGAAAACCTGCCCGACGCAGGCGATCGTGTTTGGCAGCAAGGATGACATGGTGACGCATGCAGAAACCAGAATTGCTGACCTGCAGTCGCGAGGATACCCCCAGGCTGGACTTTATAACCCGCAGGGTGTTGGAGGCACGCATGTCATGTATGTGCTGCAGCATGCCGACAAGCCTGACCTTTACAGTCATCTGCCCGCTGATCCTCATATCAGCCCCACGATAAGCCTGTGGAAAGGACTGGCCAAGCCCGTGGCGCTTGCCGCCATGTTCATGACGGCGCTGACTGGATGGTTCCATTATCTGGCGGTAGGACCGAATGAGGTTGAAGACGACAATGAGCGGGAGGCCGGATCATGAACAGGCAGCACGGTATGATTGAACGCTACAAGGCGCTGGACAGGATCAACCACTGGATCACGGCCCTGGGATTTGTGCTGCTTGCCCTTTCGGGTCTTGCCCTGTTTCATCCCTCACTTTTCTGGCTGAACCAGTTTTTTGGTGGGGGCACCTGGATGCGTATCCTGCATCCTTTTGTGGGGGGGCTGTTTTTCCTGTCGTTTGCAGGACTGGTCTGGCGTTTCTGGTCACATAACCTGATCAGTCGCGCGGATGTCCAGTGGCTTAAGCGTATCGGCGATGTGATCGTCAACCGTGAGGATCGCCTGCCTCAGGTGGACCGTTATAATGCAGGCCAGAAAATGCTTTTCTGGACACTGCTGCTGGTGGTTCCCGGGTTGCTGGTGAGTGGTGTGGTGATCTGGAGGCCGTGGTTTGCCCCTCTGTTCAGTATCGAGATCATTCGCCTTGCTGCGCTGCTGCATGCATTCGCAGCTTTTGTCATGATTGTGGCGATTACGGTACATATCTATGCGGCATTCTGGGTCAGCGGCACCATGGGGGCCATGATCAGGGGCAAGGTCAGCAGGGCCTGGGCTGCCAGACACCATGGTGCCTGGTATGCGCGCATTCTCAGGGGAGAGGATCATTAATCCGGTTCATGGTGAACTTCCTGACTGGATCAGGCCGAGTCGATTTTATCCCGGGGGGCATATCTACGCTCTTCGGGCTGAGCGTCTAAGGGTGCTTGCCAGCGATGCTGGTACGCTCGCCCCCTATCTGGTCGACATGGCTGAACTGTATACGCTTGTCCATCAACTGGATCAGGAACTGGGTTCAGCCGGGTCTGCCGAAAGACATTCCCCCCTCCTGGAGTGGCCCATGCATTTTGCCTGGTGTGTCCGTCTGCGACTGCTGCAGAATGCCTGTATGGAGACGCCTGGAGTGTCACCATTCTGGCGCGAGGCAGCGCAGGCCATCAGGCAGTCAGATATCCGGCTGCATCGTCGTACTGTGCTGCAGCTCCTGAATGGTGGTTTTGATGGTCATGCCGGTGCGGTCGAACTGCTGCTACTGGCGTCGCTGAACCTTTATGGCCGGCGTGCCGGCTGTGTTTCCCTTCCCTTGTCATCAGGCCAGAATGCATGGCCGCAGCACTGTCCGGGATGTGGGGCAGCGCCGGCCGTTGCCATCCTCAGAAGCATGGCTGGCAGTCAGGGGGTGCGTTATCTGCATTGCGGTTTCTGTGAAGGTGAGTGGCGCATACCCAGACTGGTGTGTGCCCATTGTGGTGAATCCGGGCATCTGGCCTGGTATCACCTTGATGCTAACGCCGGTATCAGGGCAGAAGCCTGCGGCGCCTGTGGCAGCTATATGAAGCAGATTGATCAGGAAAAGCTGCCGCTTGCCGAGCCACTGGCCGATGATCTGGCTTCTCTTGCGCTGGATATCCAGATGGCTGACCGTGGCTTCGCCCGTTGGGCGGTGAATCCCTTGCTGGTGTTGAGTCACGCCGATGAAAAAAGCGCATAGTGGCTTCTGCTACCTGCTTGTACTGTCGGCGCTTTTGCCGGGTGTGGGGGCATCGCCGTTGATGGCCGCCGCACTGCCGGCGGATGCAGTGATCCGTCATGCGTCTGACGGAATGACCGTTGTATCCATCGCTGCCCATGATCTGGCGGCAGGATTGACGGCTGTGCCTTCAGCAGCCGACATGACGGCCGATACATCGTTTGACAGTTTCAGTCTCGCGGTACTGGATCAGTATGCAGAGGTGCTGGGTCTGCAGCATCCCTCCCAGGAACTCAGGCTGCTGCGTATGGAAAATGACCAGCTGGGTTTTACTCATGTCGTGTTCAGCCAGTACTGGCGCGATAGGCCGGTATTCGATGCCCGACTGCTGGTGCACTGGAATGCCAGTCATCAGCTGTACCGGATTGATGGACACTACGCTGCCAGTCCGCGTGAGACTCTGGCTGAACCCGTGCTGGATGCCGGTGCTGCTGTAGTGGCAGCATTGCGTGTTCCAGGCGTACGCCGGGCCCAGCTTGGGCAGCCGGAACTTGGTATTTATACACAGGAAGGGAAACCAGCGGCACTGGCCTGGCGTTTCCCCTTGAGTGTCTCGCTGCGGCGGCGTTACTGGATGACGCTGGATGCGGGTAACGGTGCGCTGCTGGACAGGCATGCCATGGCACCGTGATCCATGATGAGTGATGAGGAGGCCCTGTGTCTGCTTTGCGGTGGTTGAGTTTCTTTTGGGTCGTATGGCTGCCTGTTTCTGCAGCAGTTGCTGTGGAAAAAGTCATTCCCCTGCCTCTAGAGTCTTACGCAACGCTGTCCTCACCGGAGGGTGTGTCTGCCGGGTCAGATGACCGGCAGACGCGCACATGGCTGCAGGCGGTTCAGGATATGCGTGCTGCTGGTCTTGCACGTCATGCTGCCATAGCGGATGGTCATGATGGCGATGTGCGGTTGTCAGCCCGGCATCCTGCTGCTGCCATGCCGGCCAATGAGCTATACCTTAGGGCAGGGGGCAGTCCTGGTTTTCTGCGCGCTACAAGGCGTGCTGGGCAGGCGGTTCGTGGCCAGTTGCAGTCACGCAGTCTGGTGCGTATTGCTGATGCTGCTGTGCGTTCTGATGTCGCGACGGCTCGCAGTTTTTTCCGTTCGTACGCGCAGTTGCTCAGACTGGACAATCCAGTCGGTGAGTTGCGCATGGTGAACGAGTCTCCTGACCAGCTGCATCACCATCATCTTCAGTATGTCCAGTACTATCAAGGTATACCGGTATGGCCTTCGCGGCTGGTGGTACACACGGATGCTGATGGGCAGGTCAGGACGCTGACAGGCAATTTCATACCCACGCCACGCCAGATGGATGTGCATCCCAGGATGACCGCTGCAGAGGCCAGAAAGATCGCCAAAGCTGGATTCAATGCGTCATCTCTGGAAGCTGCTACTGATCTGGTTGTTTACGCACCAGCTGATCTGCCAGAGCGTCTCGCCTGGCGCTGCCTGGTGAAGCGTCGTGGTCAGGAGCGCTGGTGGATCCTGGTGGACGCCCAGAACGGGCGTGTGCTGGACAGGATACGCCAGAACCCGCAGCTTGCAGAAACCGGCTCAGGGCTGGACCGTTCCGGAAAAAGGGCAGCGCTTGATCTATGGGATCAAGGAGGCGAATATTTCATGGTCAATGTTGCCAAGCCTATGTACAAAGGTCAGGGGGACCCCCTCGCGGCCGGTGCGAAGGGCGTGATTACAGTCCGTGATGCCCATAATACGCCGCCAACCCGCTATCCTGCAGGTCCTGTAAAGAGTGATATTGTCAGCAGCCGTTCACCTGATGCTGGATGGCTTGCTGATGCCGTCAGCGCAGCGCGTAATCTTTCTCTGGTGTATGACTATTTTCTTCAGCGTCATGGCCGTGATTCCATGGATGGTCAGGGTTCATCGGTGACTGCCGTGGTTCGCTACGGCAAGCACTATGATAATGCTTACTGGGATACCCGTCTCAGTACCATGTATTTTGGTGATGAACGGGCTTTTTCCTCGGCCCTGGATGTGGTTGGTCATGAGATGACCCATGGGGTGATTGCCCATACGGCTGATCTGCTCTACACACGCCAGTCAGGAGCGCTTAGCGAGGCATTTGCGGATATTTTTGGCGAAATGGTCGAAGCCTACGCCAATGATGGTGAGAATGACTGGATTAATGGTGGAACCCTTGGTGCTGGTTTTCGTCATCTCAGACAGCCCGGGCTGATCAAGACTTCAGCGCGCAAGGGCTATCCAGCCTCCATGCAAGAGTATGTCAAGACAACTGCCGATGAGGGAGGCGTACACGTCAATGCGACCATTATCGGGCATGCTTTCTACCTGCTGGCTGAAGGTCTTCAGGGTGCCGTTGGTCGTGGTGATGCTGAGCAGATTTTTTATCGTGCCCTGACACAGTATCTGACACCGGGCTCCCAGTTTATTGATCTGCGTTTTGCCTGTCTGCAGGCGGCTGAAGACCTGTTCGGTGCTGATGCCTTGCAGGTAAAAAAGGTGGGCCAGGCATTTGATGCCGTGGGGATCACAGAAATATCCGCGCTGGCAGGTGCGGGGGGGGCATCCCTGACAGTGGTTAATGGCCAGGATGAACTGGTGGCGCTGACTTCAGAGGATAGTGTTTCAGTGCCTGTGCGTCTGGATCATGAGCTTGGGGACAGTGCTGCAGGTGTGCCGCTTGCCGGTGTCAGTGCTTTTGGCCCTGGACTGTCTGTCATCCGCGATGGTTCGCTGATGGCATACATCAGTGAATCACGCGATGCCTGTACCGTACCGCTGGACAGGCAGCAGACTCCAGTCTGTCTCGGACTTTCCGGGCGTGTGCAGAGTCTGGTGATGGCGCCTGATGGCCGACAGATGGCCATGGTGCTGAAAGATGCCTCTGGCCGTATCACGCCTAGCATCACGGTGATGACGCTTGCTGGCAAGGGATCCCGTAGAACTTTCAGGCTTGTGGCGCCCAGTGTTCTCGACGGACTCAGCCGCATCACGATCACCAGAGCCAATGGCATGAGTTTTAATGCGGATGGGCGTTATCTGATGTTTGATGCTGAAAGAAGCATGGTGGCGGCTAACGGCGCAGTGAGCCGCTCATGGAGTATTTATGCCCTGGATCTGACAACAGGCATCATGCTGGATGTCATTCCTCCGCTGGCTGGCAGGGATATCGTCAATCCCTGCATGTCCGCTATTGATCCTGGCCTGATGCTGTATGAGATCCGTGATCAGGCATCGCCAGATACGCATGTTCGTATGGCTGATCTTGCCTTAGGTACTGTCAGCGAAGTGGTCCGTTTACAGGCGCAAGGCTACCCTTCCTTCAATGGCGATGATACCGCCGTGGTCTATGCGGCACCTGGGCCTGGAGCACAGGACGGCTACGCGCTATGGCAGCAGCCGCTTTATGATGCCAGTGGCGGTCGTGCCAGTTTGCCTGCTTCGGTACTTCTGCCAGATGCCAGGCGTGGTGTGATTTACCGGCGCGCCCGTACCCAGACCATGAGCACAACGCTTTCAGGCAAGGGCAAGGGGCGTATCAGGAGTAGTCTCGGAGAAATTGACTGCGGCTCCCGTTGTAGTGCATTGTTTGCAACCGGCGACACAGCTCATTTTCAGGCGATTCCGGATGCTGGTTCCCAGTTTTCCGGCTGGGGCGGCGAGTGCAGCGGGCAGATACAGGTTGGCAGTGCTGACTGCCGCCTGGCTGTTTTCCGCTCTGGTACTGTCAGTGCCCGTTTTGATCTGTTACCACGCTATACACTTAA
Source organism: Pseudomonadota bacterium (assembly GCA_041158225.1). Taxonomy (GTDB): domain Bacteria; phylum Pseudomonadota; class Gammaproteobacteria; order Methylococcales; family Methylococcaceae; genus JBEBBU01. The sequence continues at coordinate 19,711 of JBEBBU010000087.1, forward strand.
ACTGCAGAAGCAGGGAGGTGGCAAGGGAAGCCTGCAGGTTGCTGCGCTTGCCATCAACTGTAGTGCCAGTTGCACACGCACTGGCATCAGTGCTGATACGGTGCTGTCCATTCGTGCCCTGCCAGCCAGCGGCAGCCAGTTTTCTGGCTGGGGCGGCGACTGCGCCGGTACTCAGGGCGATGTCTGCCAGATTTCCATGGATAAGGCGAGGGCAGTCAGCGCTATTTTCGGTAAACCGTGAAATCATGTATGCTTATGCCATGACTCATGCATTCCTGAAATTTTTTCCACCCGCGCTGGTGCTCGTTGCCTGTGGCCTGACCGTGGTCATGGTTCAGGGATGTGCGGATCCTGGCTACCATGGTTACCTGAACGAAGATGAGCCGCTTGGCTATTATGAGGTTCAGGCGGCGGGTTCTCCTTTCTATTTCTCAGGACCTGGCCCTGGTTTTTATGGTGGCGGAGGTTTCTACGGTGGCCCTGGGTACTACTCGGGTATGCCATATGGCCCCTATGGTGGCGGCTGGTGGTAGTTTTTTCCTTGATTTTTGACTATGGAGTCTATGATGAATATGGGTTCTGGTGTGATCGAAGCGCGTAGTGCGGGTCTGATCGCCTCACATCGTGTGCTGCGCAATACTTATGCACTGCTGGCAGCAACCCTGCTGTTCAGCGCGGTGACTGCTGGACTGTCCATGCAGCTCAATCTTCCCTATCCTGGGGTACTGGTGACGCTGGGTGGCTATTTTGGGCTGCTATGGCTGACCTCCAAAAATAGTCATCGTGCTGCGGGAATTTTCTGGGTCTTCATGCTGACTGGTTTCATGGGGTATACCCTTGGGCCTGTACTGAATGCCTATGTGAAGCACTTTGCCAACGGTACTGAGCTGGTCATGATGGCCATGGGTGGTACGGGTCTGGTCTTTACTGGCCTGTCAGCTTATGCGCTCATGAGCCGTAAGGACTTCAGCTTTATGGGCGGCATGCTTTCTGCCGGCATACTGGTGGCCTTTCTTGCGAGTCTGGTTGCCATATTCCTGCCAGGTTCAGGTCTGAGCCTGGCGGTATCGGCCATGTTCATCCTGCTGATGTCAGGCATGATTCTTTACCAGACCAGTGAAATCATTCATGGTGGCGAGAGCAATTACATCCTGGCGACGGTTTCCCTGTATGTCACCGTATTCAACCTGTTTACCAGTCTGTTGCAGATTCTGGGTGTGCTGAACAGCGATGACTGAATAAGGCTTCTTTGGCCTTGCGTCTCTGAAAAACCTGACAGTGAATACACTGTCAGGTTTTTTTTGTGCTTCCGGACTGGAATGCCGGCAGGGCGTCAATAAATCCAAACTGGCTAAAATCGCGGATACGGGCAGGGTAAAGGATGCCCTGCAGATGATCACATTCATGCTGGATGACGCGGGCGTGGAAGCCCTCTGCGACAAAATCCAGTGGCTGGCCATCGCCATCCAGTGCGCAGCACCTGACGCGCGTCCAGCGCGGCACCCTACCACGAAGGCCGGGTACGGAAAGGCAGCCTTCCCAGTCTTCGACCATCGTTTCATCCAGAGGGGTAATGTCAGGATTGATCAGCGTCGTCAGGGGAATGGGAGGTGCTTCTGGATAGCGCGGATTCTGGCTGATGCCATAAATAACGATCTGCAGGTCAATCCCGATCTGTGGTGCTGCGAGACCTGCGCCTTCTGCCGCTTCCATGGTGTCCAGCATATCCCTGATGATGTCCTGCAGTTCCTGTGTCTGCAGCATGTCAGAAGGCACCTGCTGTGCCGTTCGCAGCAGGCGAGGATCGCCCATTCTCAGTATTTCGCGTACGCTCACTGGATCGCCTTTGCCGGGAAAAAAGAAACCAGCGCTAAGGCTGGTTTCCTGATAGTGGTGGGCCCTGTAGGACTTGAACCTACGACCTGGCGATTATGAGTCGCTCGCTCTAACCAACTGAGCTAAGGGCCCTGAAAGGGGTTAATCTACATCAAGAAAACTTTTCAACTGCTCGGAGCGTGAAGGATGCCGCAGTTTGCGTAGTGCCTTGGCTTCTATCTGTCGGATGCGTTCACGGGTGACATCGAACTGCTTGCCAACTTCCTCAAGGGTGTGGTCAGTGTTCATGTCGATACCAAAACGCATGCGCAGAACCTTGGCTTCTCTGGCGGTCAGGCCGGCAAGTACCTGCTGCGTGGTTTCGCGCAGACTTGCCACCGTGGCATGTTCAATGGGCGACATGACACGCGAATCCTCAATGAAATCGCCCAGATGCGAGTCCTCGTCATCACCGATAGGTGTTTCCATCGAAATGGGTTCCTTGGCGATCTTGAGTACCTTGCGCACCTTGTCTTCTGGCATCTCCATACGTTCTGCCAGTTCATCAGGAGAAGGTTCCCGACCCATTTCCTGCAGCATCTGCCTGGAAATGCGGTTAAGCTTGTTGATGGTCTCAATCATGTGTACCGGAATACGGATGGTACGGGCCTGATCCGCAATGGAGCGGGTGATCGCCTGTCGTATCCACCAGGTGGCATAGGTTGAGAACTTATAGCCGCGACGGTATTCAAACTTGTCGACCGCTTTCATCAGGCCAATATTGCCTTCCTGAATCAGGTCCAGAAACTGCAGGCCGCGGTTGGTATATTTCTTGGCAATGGAGATGACCAGACGCAGATTGGCCTCGATCATTTCCTTTTTGGCTTCACGTGCCTGCATCTCGCCAATGGCAACACGGCGCCTGATGTCCTTGATCTGCCCGATGGAGAGACGGTGTTCTTTCTCCATATTGGCCAGACGCGTCTGCAACCGCTTCAGGCCTTCTTCATGCTGCTGCATGGCGGCTGACCATGCATAACCACCATGAATATGCCGATGCAGCCACTCGGGGTTGCTTTCATGCCCGATAAAGCTGCTGTTGAATTCGGACTTTGGCATGCGGCAGCGATGCACCGAGATATCAATGATTTCCCGCTCAACTTCCCGGATGCGTTCAACAGACTTGCGCAGGACTTCAGTCAGATCCCTGAAGAACTGAGGGGTTTTCTTGAATTCCATGAAAAGCGAGGCAAGCTGATCAAACGCCTTCTGCGTTTTTTCATGCTCAAAGCCCTGCTTGGTATGGGAGCTCATGGCTGCCTTGTGCTGCTTGCGAAAGGCTTCCAGTTTCTGGCTCACAACTTCGGGATCGGGACCTGTATCCGCTTCTTCGATAATGTCACCAGCACCATCATCATCAAGCACAACGGGTTCCGGTACATTGGGGTCGTAAAAATCCGAGATAAGATCCGAGAGCTTGGTGTCTCCCTCGCCAATCTGCTCAAAAGCGCCGAGAAAGTGCTCAATCGTGGCAGGAAACCGCACCAGTTCATTGGCGGCAAGGTTGATGCCTTCTTCGATACGCTTGGCAATGCTGAGTTCGCCTTCGCGCGTCAGCAGCTCAACCGTGCCCATTTCACGCATATACATGCGTACTGGATCAGTGGTGCGGCCAAGTTCAGCATCAACGGAGGAGGCAAGGGCGGCTGCAACTTCATTGGCTTCGTCTTCGTCAGTGACGACCACCGTTGCTGAGTCATTGAGCAGTTCGTCACTGTCAGGTGCCTCCTCAAGTACTTCAATGCCCATGTCATTGATCATGGCAATGATGTCGTCCATCTGCTCGGCATCAACGGCATCGCTGGGCAGGTGGTCATTGACCTCGGCGTAGGTCAGGTAGCCCTGCATCTTGCCTTTTGCGATCAGTTCTTTGAGCTGTGACTGCTGCTGTTCTGGAGCCATCAATATCAATCCAGTGCCTGTTGAAGCGGGTAGCCTTGAACAGAATATTATGGGGTATGCAATGTGTTATGTCAAGATGAGGCTGGCGGGGAGGTGAGTTGACGGAGCTCGCTACGTTCCTCGTCATTCAGTCGTTCACGGCTTGATTTTTCTATGAGGAGATTGAGTCTGTGCTGTTTTTCCCGTTCTTCCAGTCGTTTCAGTGCATCAGTAAATCGGGGCAGATGATCTTCTTCGGCGAGTAATGTTGACTGGCCCAGTAATGCCTTGACCGTGGTTTCCAGTGTTTCACCGCGAACGATTTCCAGCAGTCGCCCCGTAGATAGCGGCTGGTCATGCAGGCGGCACTCATCCTTCAGCCGCATTGCCAGAGGGCCGAGTTGTGGATGCCGGGCAAGTCGCTGGATATCGGCGCTGCCCGCATGTTCCAGTAGCGAAGGCTGGTGAGCAATCATCGCGCCAAGCTCTCTCCAGATGGAGGGAGGCTGGCGGTTCCTGTGATTCTGGCGTGGCTTTGCCGGTGTATGCGCCGCAGTGCCCTGGGCTGGCTCACCCGTAATCTGATCCAGTTCCCTGCGCATAAGATCCTGAAAATGGCCTTCAGGCAGTCTGGCAACCAGTGGTGCTGCCCGGCTGGCTAATGCCGAGCGTTGTTCCAGCGTATGGTATCCGCATTCGCTGCGCAGGGTATCGAAGAGGAAGCGGGAGGCGGGCAGCGCCTGTTCCAGAAGCTGCATGAAGTGTTGCAGGCCCTGGCTGCGCAGCAGCGAATCGGGGTCATGCTCGGTCGGTAGTGTGAGAAATCTTACCTGTTTGCCATCACGGAGCAGAGGCATGCTCGCCTCAAGTGCTTTCCAGGCGGCTTTCTGTCCAGCCTGATCCCCATCAAAACAGAAAACAACTTCATGGGTATGGCGCATCAGCAGATTGACCTGATCTGTCGAGATGGCAGTGCCCAGTGTTGCGACGGCATTCTGGAATCCGTGCTCGGCAAGCATGATGACATCCATATAGCCTTCGGTGACCACGATGCGTTCGGGGCGGGAGGTTGTCTGCAGCAGTTCATGCAGGCCGTAAACCTCCCGGTGCTTGAGAAATACAGGCGTTTCGGGTGAGTTGAGATATTTGGGCTGGCCTTCCAGCAGAATGCGCCCGCCGAATCCCGTGACCCTGCCGCGCGGATCACGAATCGGAAACATGATGCGGTCCCTGAATCTGTCATAGCAGCGACCGTCATCGCGTCTGATGCAAAGGCCGGCTTCAATCAGGTCATTTTCCGGCCATTGCTGCGGCAGATTACGCCAGCCAGCAGGCGCGTAACCTAACTGGTAGCGTTCCTGTATGTGCTGGCTGACCTGTCGCTGCTGAAGGTAGCTGCGGGCTGGCTGGCTGGCTGGTGATCCGAGCTGTGATGCATAGTAAGTGGCAGCCCGCTGCTGGATTGCATAAAGTTTTTCACGCGGAAATGTCAGGGCGTCATCAGCAGCCTGGGTATTACTGGGCAGGGAAAGCCCCAGTCTGTGCGCCAGAAATTCCACGGCTTCCACGAAGCCCATGTGGTCAATGGCCATGATAAAGCTGAGAGCATTGCCGCTGGCTCCGCAGCCGAAACAGTGGTAGAACTGTCTGCTGGCACTGACAGAGAAGCTCGGGGTTTTTTCCTGATGAAACGGACAGCGGGCGGTATGGTGGCTGCCGGATTTTTTTAGCGGGACGCGGCTGTCGATGAGTTCGACGATGTCGGTTCTGGCGACGACATCGTCGATGAAGCTTCGCGGTATAAGGCCTGCCATGGTGCGCGTACGCTGCAGGATGACGCTTGCTAGCTACCCTGCAGCAGGGTTTTCAGTTTCGCGCTTACCTGTGACATGTCAGCCCGGCCTGTCAGTTGTGGGCGAATGACGTTCATGACTTTGCCCATGCCGGCCATGCCGCTGGCACCTGTTGCATCAATGGTGGCTCTGAGCAGGGCGTCAATCTCCTGATCCTCCATGGGAACTGGCAGATAGTCACGAAGTACGACAATCTCGCTCTCCTCTACAGCGACAAGATCGCTGCGCTGGGCGGCCTCATACTGGGCAATCGACTCGCGCCGCTGCTTGACCATCTTGTCCAGCACCAGAATGACCTGCTCCTCGTCAAGCTCGATACGCTCGTCAACCTCGCGTTGCTTGATGGCTGCCATCACCAGTCGCAAGGTGCCGAGGCGTGCCTTGTCGCCAGACTTCATTGCGGACTTGACGTCGTCCTGCAGGCGTTGCTTGGTTGTGCTCATGAGGCTCAGGTCTGGGGGCGGCCCTTGCGGAGGTTCTGCAGTGCAAAGCGCTCACGCGAAAGCTTCTTCAGGTGGCGCTTGACGGCTGCTGCTGCCTTGCGCTTACGCTCTTCGGTAGGTTTTTCATAGTATTCGCGACGACGTACTTCAGACAGGACGCCTGCTTTTTCACAGGTGCGCTTGAAGCGGCGGATGGCAATTTCGAAGGGTTCGTTTTCGCGAATTTTGATGGCAGGCATTTAACTTTCCATAGAGTCAGAACGGTAAACCGTGCATTATACTCATCATATGTGTGAAAACAAATAGTAATTGATTATGGTCGTACTCGGCATCGAAACTTCCTGCGATGAAACCGGCATCGCAATTTACCATCCGCTCAAGGGGTTGATGGCGCATGTGCTGCATAGTCAGGTGGCCATCCATGAAGGCTATGGTGGTGTGGTACCTGAACTTGCGTCACGTGATCATGTCCAGCGCATGATTCCGCTGACCAGGCGGGTGCTCGCTGACAGTGGGCTGCAGATGCGTGATATCGGGGGTATCGCCTATACCGCGGGGCCGGGTCTGATTGGTGCCTTGATGGTAGGAGCGGGTTATGCCCGCAGTCTTGCTTTTGCCCTGAATATACCTGCTGTGGCTGTCCATCATATGGAGGGTCATCTTCTGGCGCCCATGCTGGAGGCAGATGTGCCTGACTTCCCGTTTCTGGCGCTTCTGGTATCCGGAGGGCATACGCTGCTGGCTGAGGTCAGGGAGGTGGGGGATTACCGCATACTGGGCGAGTCACTGGATGATGCAGTGGGTGAGGCGTTTGACAAGACAGCCAAGCTGCTCGGTCTGGGATATCCAGGAGGGCCGCGACTGGCGCAGCTTGCCAGCGAAGGAAGAGCGGATGGGCTGCGTTTCCCGAGGCCCATGACAGACCGTCCTGGCCTGGACTTCAGCTTTAGTGGCCTTAAAACCCACGCGCTGGTGACATTGGGCCAGCGCGAGCGTCTGGGAGTGAGTGAAGCTGATATTGCGGCGGCCTTTCAGCAGGCTGTGGTCGATACGCTCGTCATCAAATCACGCAGGGCGCTGGAGCAGACTGGCCTGCGCAGGCTGGTGGTGGCGGGCGGCGTCAGCGCCAATCTGGTGCTGCGTACAGCCCTGCAGGCGCTTGCTGCACAGACAGGGAGTCGTGTCTACTTTCCGCGATCCGAGTTCTGCACGGATAACGGCGCGATGATTGCCTATGCTGGATGTCTCAGGCTGATGGCCGGGGAGCGGGTGTCCCAGGAGGTCGTCTGCCGTGCCCGCTGGCCTATTGACAGTCTGCGGCCGCCCGGCAGCAGCTAGCGTCCCAGTTTTTTTTCCTCTCCCCGGGCCAGGCGCTGCATGTTTTCGCGATGACGCCAGAGCAGCAGCACGGCAAGACCATTGCAGGCCAGCGTCACAGGGACTGACGCTGTCCAGTGCCAGGCAAAAACAGGCGTCAGTAGCGCTGCTACAATCGCGGCCAGTGACGATATCCTGAACAGGGCAGCAACGGTGATCCATGTCAGCAGGGCTGACAGCCCCAGCGCCCAGGAAAAGCCCAGCAGCACGCCAAGTGAGGTCGCAACGCCTTTGCCACCCTTGAAGCCGAAGAAGACAGGGTAAAGATGGCCAATGAAGGCCGCAAGGCCAGTGGCTGCCACAATCATGTCATCGGCATGCAGTGCATGGGCCGTCAGTACCGGAATCAGCCCCTTGCCCGCATCGCCGGCCAGGGTAAGAATGGCTGCCTTCCTGCCGCCCAGACGTAGTACATTGGTAGCGCCCGGGTTTTTTGATCCCTGTTGGCGCGGATCAGGCAGGGCAAAGGCACGGCTGACGAGAATGGCGCTGGAAATGGAACCCAGCAGGTAGGCAAATGGGACGAGCAGCCAGAGCAGCATGTACAGACCTCGGTTAGTATTGGGAATGGCAATAATCAACGATGGAGCAGCTGAGCCAATGGACATTATATTTCTGCAGGGCCTGCAGATCGATACCGTGATAGGAATTTATGAATGGGAGCGCCAGATCAGGCAGACCGTGATTATTGATCTCGAGATGGGGCATGATATCCGTGAGGCGGCCCTGCATGACGAGATCGCTCATACCCTTGATTACAAGGCAGTTTACGACCGCGTCAGCAGTTTTGTGCGCGAGAGTCAGTTTGGTCTGGTGGAAACGCTGGCCGAGCGGCTATGCGCACTCCTTATGCACGAGTTTTCCATTCCGTGGGTCAGGCTCACGGTCAACAAGCGTGGTGCTGTCGGGGCTGGCATTGATGTCGGCATCAGGATCGAACGCGGATCGCTTCAGACGCCTGCGGAAAGATAATCCAGCCAGGGATAAGCATCGTCACCAAAGGCAGCAAAGTAGGGGTTTAGCAGGGTGTCCCGAGCGTTATAACGCAAGGGATGTCCTGCCAGATCAGTAACCCGTCCGCCGGCCTCGGTCACTATGCAGTCGGCAGCGGCTGTGTCCCACTCAGATGTGGGGCCGAGTCTGGGGTAAAAATCAGCGCTACCCTCCGCAATCATGCAGAATTTGAGCGAACTGCCCATGGAGCGCATGTTGTGAGGGGGCAGGCGTTGCAGCAGGGCGTCCATCTCTGGTGTTCCATGAGAGCGGCTGCCGGCAATGACTGGAACTTCGGGAGCGGTACGCACATGGATGCTGACGGGTATGTCATCGCCTTCCTGACGGAAGGCGCCGCAGCCTGTGCCGGCAAAATGACAGATATCCAGTACTGGTGCGTAGACAATGCCCAGTACCGGCTGCTGGCGGTGAATCAGGGCAATATTGACCGTGAACTCACCATTGCGTTTGATAAACTCGCGCGTACCATCAAGAGGATCCAGCATCCAGCAGGTTTCCCATGCCAGTCGCTGCTGATAATCCATGGCGCGTGATTCTTCGGAAATGACAGGGTAGGCAGGGAAGCGGGTGGTGTCCTGCAGGCCTGCGATGAGGCAGTGGTGCGCGGCGAGATCGGCAGCTGTCAGGGGCGAATGATCGGTTTTTTCCTCGCTGGTAAAATCGGAATGATAGACTTCAAGGATAGCCTGACCCGCCTGCTTCGCCAGCTGGACAAGGTCGGCGAGAAGTTTCTGGGGATTTTCCTGGAGTATAAAGAGGGGAGTTGCGGGGGTCAGCACTTGCCTGCACCATCTGTTCGTGGATAGTTCTTGAATCGTCTGAGGCGCAGTTTAACCGATGATCATATGGCAGGAAATCAAAAGCGTCTTTCTTGATATGGATGGCACACTGCTGGATCTTAATTTTGACAATCATTTCTGGCAGGATTTTGTGCCGCTACGTTATGCCGAGCAGCACGGTATGGGGCTGGCTGAGGCGAAAGAGGTGCTGGTGCCTCAGTTCAGGGCGATGGAAGGTCGTCTGGAGTGGTATTGCCTTGATTACTGGAGCGAGGCGTTGCAGCTGGATATTGTAGCGATGAAGCAGGAGCTTGCTGGCCTGATAAGCATGCTGCCGCATGTTGAGGATTTTCTGGATACCGTCCGCGCCAGCGGGCGCCGTATGGTGCTGGTGACCAATGCCCATCCCCGCAGTCTGGAGCTTAAACTGGAGCGGACATCGCTCCGGATGTTTTTCGACAGTATCGTGAGTTCACATACCCTTCAACTGCCCAAGGAGCATCCGGATTTCTGGCAGCGCCTGCGCCAGCAGGAGTCCTATCAGCCACAGAGTACATTGATGGTGGATGACAGCCTTCCGGTGCTGAAGGCCGCCAGAAGTTTCGGGATTGCCCACACGGTTGCGGTGAATCCTGCCGATTCCATGCAGCGGCAGCTTGCGCTTGCAGCGGGTTTTCCCTGCATTGCCGATTTCCGCGAACTGTCTACGCTGCCCGGGCTGGTGCAGCCATAGTGTCTGGGCTTGCAATACTGGCGCAAATGCCTAAAAATGCCGGAAACCTGATTTTTGTAGCAGTTTAACCAAGGGAGTTCACCATGAGTGACAAAGTTGTCCATGTTTCTGATAGTGATTTTGAAAGCAGGGTTCTGCAGTCTGATGTTCCTGTTCTGGTGGATTACTGGGCAGAGTGGTGCGGTCCCTGCAAGATGATTGCGCCTATTCTGGATGATATCGCTGGTGATTACGCAGGTCGGGTGACAGTTGCCAAGCTTGATGTGGATGCCAATCCCCAGTCAGCAACACGTTATGGCGTACGCGGTATCCCCACACTGATGCTGTTCAGGAATGGTGCTGTTGTCGATACCAAGGTAGGCGCACTGACCAAATCACAGCTGGCCGCATTTCTGGATGGGCATGTCTGATGCTCTGATGTTTTCACCCGTCGCCGCCCTTCGGGGCGTGGACGGGTGAAATCTCCAGTGGTACAATCCCCCAAACTCGATGAGTATATCCCCCGCTCTGACTGCTCTGGTCAGATCAATCGATTTTAACCCTTTTCCCTTTGCAGCCGTCCTTAATCATCCTGTGACTGCCTGCCCTCATGGAATCCTATGAATCTTACCGACCTTAAACGCAAGTCCGTTCCCGATCTGATCCAGGTAGCTGAAACACTCGAAATTGAAGGTGTTGCCCGAACCCGCAAGCAGGATCTCATTTTTGCCATTCTCAAGAAACTTGCCAAGAGTGGTGAGGATATCTATGGTGATGGTGTGCTGGAAATACTCCAGGATGGGTTCGGCTTTCTGAGAACGCCGGATACTTCCTATCTGGCAGGTCCTGACGATATCTATGTTTCACCCAGCCAGATACGCCGTTTCAACTTGCGTACAGGTGATACCATTTCCGGCAAGATTCGCCCCCCCAAGGATAATGAGCGTTATTTTGCCATGCTCAAGGTTGAGCAGATCAACTACGAGCCCCCCGAAAACGCCAGGAACAAGATACTTTTTTCCAATCTGACCCCTCTGTTTGCGGTCAAGCGCTTCGTGCTTGAGGCGGGCAATGGTTCCACAGAGGATCTGACGTCAAGGGTCATTGATCTGGTAGCTCCCATCGGCAAAGGGCAGCGCGGCCTGATTGTTTCGCCTCCCAAAGCTGGCAAAACCATGATTCTGCAGAATCTGGCGCACGCCATTTCTGAAAAGTATCCTGAGTGTTATCTGATTGTACTGCTGATTGATGAGCGTCCTGAAGAAGTCACTGAAATGCAGCGCAGCGTCAGGGGCGAGGTGGTCTCCAGTACTTTTGATGAACCACCTGCGCGTCATGTCCAGGTTGCGGAAATGGTCATTGAAAAAGCCAAAAGGCTGGTTGAGCACAAGCGCGATGTGGTGATACTGCTGGATTCCATCACCCGTCTTGCGCGTGCCTACAATACAGTCATTCCATCTTCTGGCAAGGTGCTGACGGGTGGCGTGGATGCCAACGCCCTCGAGCGTCCCAAGCGTTTCTTTGGCGCAGCGCGCAATATTGAGGAGGGAGGCAGTCTGACCATCCTGGCTACCGCACTGGTGGACACCGGTTCGCGTATGGATGAGGTGATCTACGAAGAGTTCAAGGGTACCGGCAATATGGAACTGCACCTTGAGCGCAAGATTGCTGAAAAGAGGGTCTATCCTGCCATCAATATCAACCGTTCGGGTACCCGAAGGGAAGAATACCTGGTGCCTCAGGACGAACTGCAGAAAGCCTGGATACTCAGGAAGATCCTGCAGCCTATGGACGAAATGGCTGCGAGCGAGTTCCTGCTGGGCAAGCTGAAAGATACCCGGACCAATGCCGAGTTCTTCGAAATGATGAAAAGATAAAGCGGCTTTCTTTGCGCGACAGCCGCTTTATCTTCCAGGCGCCCATAACTCCTTGCGGAGTATGGGCGTTGTCTTGTCTGGCTGCTACAGCGCGCTCAGTACGCGTTCCGCGGCGACAAGCGTCCTGTCCAGGGTGTCTGCGTCGTGGGCCATGGAGACGAAGCCAGCTTCATAGGCTGATGGCGCAAGGTAGATTCCCTCGCGCAACATACCGTGGAAGAAAGTGGCAAAACGGCTGGCGTCACACTGCATTACTGCTTCATAGCTGCTTACATGGGGCTGTTCAGTGAAGAACAGGCCAAACATGCCGCCCACATGGTTGGTCGTGAACGGAATGCCGCACTCCCTGGCGACTGATGCCAGACCTTTGACGAGATCATCGGTCTTGCTGGTCAGTGCCTCAAAAAATCCATTGTCAGCAATCAGTTCCAGCGTTTTCAGGCCGGCGCTCATGGCAACAGGGTTGCCTGAAAGTGTACCAGCCTGATAGACCGGGCCGAGTGGTGCCAGCTGTGACATGATGTCGGCGCGACCACCAAAAGCGCCTACCGGCAGCCCGCCTCCAATGACTTTACCCAGTGTGGTCAGATCTGGTGTTATCCCATATAGGGACTGTGCGCCACCCAGCGCCACCCTGAATCCGGTCATCACTTCATCAAAAATCAGCACACTACCCCAGCGGTCGCAAACCGAGCGCAGGGTTTCAAGAAATCCTAGCACAGGGGGGATGCAGTTCATGTTGCCAGCGACCGGTTCCACGATAATCGCTGCAATGCTTTCGCCCTGCTGCTCGAAAAGGCGGATGACCGCATCAGCATCATTGTAGGGCAGGGTGAGGGTATGGGCGGCAAGGCCTGCGGGAACCCCGGGGGAGCTGGGTATGCCCAGTGTGAGTGCGCCTGATCCTGCCTTGACCAGCAGCGAGTCTGAGTGCCCGTGATAGCAGCCCTCAAACTTGACGATGGTATCCCGTCCAGTATAGCCGCGGGCAAGGCGTAATGCGCTCATGGTCGCTTCTGTACCAGAACTGACCATGCGTACCATGTCCATGGAGGGCACCAGTGCGCAGACTTTTTCTGCCATCATGGTTTCAAGTTCGGTTGGGGCACCAAAACTCAGGCCGCGTTCCACTGCCTCATGGACTGCAGCACAGACTGCCGGATGGGCATGACCCAGCACCATCGGGCCCCAGGAGCCGACATAGTCAATATAGGCGCGGTCATCACTGTCGTAGATCAAAGCACCTTTGGCGCGACTGATGAATACTGGCGTACCGCCTACGCCACGAAAGGCGCGAACCGGCGAGTTGACGCCCCCAGGGATGTGCTGCTGTGCGCGTTTGAACAGTGTTTCAGGTGAGCTGGCCGTCATGGAGGATGGGTCCTGCTGGTCATTGGGGATAAGGTTCAGGTTCGTGGCAGGGTGACGCCGGTCTGTCCCTGATATTTGCCGCCCCGGTCACGGTAGGAAGTTTCACATGGTTCATCAGCGCCGATAAACAGGACCTGGGCAACCCCTTCATGGGCATAGATGCGTGCGGGTAATGGCGTTGTATTGGAAAACTCCAGTGTGACATGACCTTCCCATTCCGGTTCGAGCGGAGTGACATTCACAATGATGCCGCAACGTGCGTATGTGGATTTTCCCAGACAGATGGTCAGGACATCACGGGGAATGCGGAAATACTCCACGGTTCTGGCCAGGGCAAAAGAATTGGGAGGAATGATGCAGACATCGGCTACCAGATCCACAAAGCTGTTCTGGTCAAAGTTTTTGGGATCGACAACGGCTGAGTTGATGTTGGTGAAAATCTTGAACTCGTTGGAGCAGCGGATATCGTAGCCGTAGCTGGAGGTACCATAGGAGATAAGCGGATGCCCGTCACGCTCCCGCACCTGTTCCGGCTCGAAAGGTTCGATCATCCCGTTCAGTTCGGCCATACGGCGGATCCATCGATCAGACTTGATGCCCATGCGTCTAGCCTTTGACTATGGAAATATTGGGGAATCGGTGGCTGAAGTCTCTGGCTTTCAGGGCGAGTCCGGCCGCAAGATTTCGGGCTATTTCCCGGTACAATCCAGCATGGTGGCTTTCCGGTTCGGCGGCTACTGTGGGATAGCCGTTATCAGCCTGTTCCCGGATCTGGCGGTTCAGGGGCAGTTTGCCGAGCAGGCGGGTGCCAAACTTGTCGGCCATCTTGTCTCCACCGCCGCTACCAAAGAGATCTTCGCTGTGACCGCAATTTGAGCAGATATGGACGCTCATGTTCTCAATGATGCCGAGTACAGGAACGCTGACCTTTTCAAACATGCGCAGGGCCTTCTGGGCATCCAGCAGCGCAATATCCTGTGGTGTGGTGACAATCACGGCGCCTGATACTGGTACCTGCTGTGCCAGTGTCAGCTGGACATCACCTGTACCTGGCGGCAGGTCAATCACCAGATAATCCAGATCCTGCCATGCGGTATCATTCAGCAGCTGTTGCAGCGTCCCGGTCACCATGGGGCCACGCCAGATCATGGGGGTATCCTCTTCAATCAGATAACCGATGGACATGGTCTGCAGTCCGTAAGCCATGACCGGCTGCAGCTTGTTGTCTGCGGTTTCCGGGCGGCTGTGCATGCCGAGCATCATGGGCTGGCTGGGGCCATATATGTCGGCATCCAGCAGGCCCACGCGAGCTCCTTCAGATTGCAGTGCCAGCGCCAGATTGACTGCCGTAGTGGATTTGCCTACACCGCCCTTGCCTGAGGCCACGGCTATGATATTCCGCACCCCCGGCATCGGTTTCAGGTTCTTCTGGACGGCATGTGACATGATGCGGGTGCTGATCTGGACATCCATCGTGCGCGTGCCCGCCATGTCTGCGATACTGGCGATGATCTGTTGCCGCAGGCTGTCATGCCAGCTGGCGCCGGGGTAACCAAGACTGAGCTTTATGGTGATATGTTCATCGCTGATGTCACAGCCCATCAGGGATTTGCCGGCGACAAGACTGCACTGGGTATGGGGATCGACTACCGTGGCCAGGCGGTCTTCAATCTCGGCGGTGCTGGGTGACATGGCGCTCTCCTTTTTTCAAAAAATCCTGTATCTGTCCTGTCACTGATTTTACACCTAATCAAACGGCAATCCATGAGACTGTGCAAATATGGGATAATCAGCCATGAACTTAAAGGATGCCACTATCATGACACAGCGTAATCTGCTGGTGACCAGCGCTCTTCCCTATGCCAATGGCCCGATCCATCTTGGGCATCTTGTGGAGTATGTGCAGACCGATATCTGGGTGCGTTTTCAGCGGCAAAGGGGACATGTCTGTCACTATGTATGTGCCGATGACACCCATGGTACCCCCATCATGCTGCGTGCGGAGAAGGACGGTATCAGCCCGGAAGCACTCATCGAGCGTGTTCATGGTGAGCATCTCCGCGATTTTACCGGTTTTATGGTGGCGTTTGATCTCTATTACTCGACGCATAGTCCAGAGACGCGCGAGATGGCGGAAACCATCTATGGCCGGCTGAAGGCGGCTGATCTCATCCACGCCCGTCCTGTCGAGCAGTATTTCGATCCGGTCAAGTCCATGTTTCTGCCCGACCGCTTCATCAAGGGTGAATGTCCCAAATGTCATGCCAGGGATCAGTATGGTGATTCCTGTGAGGCCTGTGGCGCCAGTTACGCGCCCACGGATCTGATTGCGCCATATTCGGCGGTTTCAGGCGCGACACCAGAGCGGCGTGAATCGCTGCACTATTTCTTCCGTCTCGGCGCCTGCGATACATTCCTGCGCGAATGGACGCGGGCCGGCCATCTGCAGACCGAGGCGGCCAACAAGCTGGCTGAGTGGCTGGATTCGGGGCTGAACGACTGGGATATTTCGCGCGATGCACCTTATTTCGGCTTTGAGATTCCGGATGCGCCTGGCAAGTATTTTTATGTCTGGCTGGATGCGCCTATCGGCTATATGGGCAGTTTCAGGGCGTTGTGCCAGCGTGACGGGCTGGATTTTGATGCGTGGTGGCGGCCGGATGCCAGTACGGAACTGCATCATTTCATAGGCAAGGACATCCTGTATTTTCATGCCCTGTTCTGGCCGGCCATGCTGGCCAACAGCCAGTTCCGTACGCCTACCGGTATACACGCCCATGGTTTCCTTACCGTGAATGGCGAAAAGATGTCCAAGTCACGGGGAACCTTTATTACTGCACAGAGTTATCTGGACCAGGGCTTGAATCCCGAATGGCTGCGCTACTATTTTGCCTGCAAGCTTAATGGCAGCATGGAAGACATTGATCTCAATCTTGAGGATTTCGTTTTTCGCGTCAACAGTGATCTGGTCGGCAAATACATCAATATTGCCAGCCGTACCGCTGGCTTTATCAGCAAGCGCTTTGATGGCGTGCTGGCGGCTGTGAGTGAGGATGATGCCCTGCTGGCTGGATTGCGGGCGGCTGCCGATGAGATTGCGACCCTGTATGAAGCGCGGGATTATGCGCGAGCCTTGCGTCGGGTCATGGAGCTTGCTGATGCAGTCAATGTTTTCGTCAACGATGCCAAGCCATGGGAGCTGGCGCGTCAGGAAGGGCAGGATGACTTGCTGCACGGTATCTGCAGTCTGACGCTGGCGCTGTTCCGTCTTCTGACCATCTATCTCAAACCGGTACTGCCAGGATTGGCATCAGAGGTCGAGCAGTTTCTGCAGATTGAGCCGCTTGCCTGGTCCGATCTGGCCCATGATTTGCCTGCGGGGCATGTGATCGCGCCTTACCGCCATCTCATGACGCGTATTGATCCTGCCCAGATGGCTGCGCTGGTGGAGGCTAACCGTCAGCATCTGGAGCCTGCGAAACCGGTGGCCGCTGAGCCGCCAGCTGTAGCAACCCTTGCTGAACCGCTGGCTGAGACCATAGGCATTGATGATTTCGCACGTGTTGATCTCAGGGTGGCGCGTATTGTCAGTGCCAGCCATGTCGAGGGGGCAGACAAGCTGCTTCAGCTGACGCTGGATCTTGGAGGAGAAAGCCGCCATGTATTTGCCGGTATCCGTTCGGCCTATGCGCCTGAAGATCTGGTGGGGCGTCTGACAGTGATGGTGGCCAATCTGGCACCGCGCAAGATGAAGTTTGGCGTATCTGAGGGTATGGTGCTGGCGGCAGGTCCAGGCGGCAAGGAAATCTTCATCCTTTCTCCTGACAGCGGAGCGCAGCCGGGGATGCGCATCCGCTAGTCTTTTGCGGGAGCCGGGCGGCTCTGCCCGCCAGCTACTGGATGCAGCTGGCAGGAGCGCCGGTGACGGCCAGCAGGCCAGGCAGGTTATTGGCAGCTTTGTTGACCATCAACTGGGCTGTGACCAGACAGGGCACCTGGGCGGCTGGCAGGGATTTGATGGTGGCGGTCCAGCCGCCAGTACTGCCGGGTTTTACCAGCGCTGTACTCTGACTGAGCGCTACCTGGCTGCCGGTACCAATCTGGATCTGGCTGCCTGTTGGCAGTTTCTTGCCTTTATTCATGGCAATCGTTCCCTTGACGGTCAGGGTGCTGCTGGCTGCTGTCCAGCTGGCCGAGCTGATACCGACACTCTTGATGGCGGCATTGCTCAGCGCGGGCGGGGTGAATACCTGAATGTTCAGCAGTTGAGTGGTCGAACTGCTGGACAGAGTGCCCGTGCTGCTGTTCAGATAGCTATCCGTGGCAGTGACTGTGAGATTGTTGCTGCCCAGACTGGCCTGATCCGGTGTCCATGCCAGCGTGGACAGCCAGCTGCCATCTTTCTGCTGGGCTGGGTTGCTCAGGGTTGAGCCTCTGGGCATAGGCTCAATGGCAAAGCTGATGCTGTTGTTTTCCGGGCTGGTGGCACTTAGGCTGAGGGTGTAGGGAGTACCCTCAGCCGCAACCTGTGCAGGTATTTTGGTCAGAACAGGTGGCTGATGGGGGCCGAGCGGTATGGAAAGGGATGTCTGGTATGTATTATTTGCGCCTGCCAATGTGGTAAGGGACATCTGCGATGTATTCAGTGTGCCTGATGACTTGAATGTGGCAGTAAAAGTCAGGTTCTGCGAATAGTTGCTTTTGATGCCACTGGGCGTCCAGTCCAGCAGCCAGCGTGGACTGGCGTTAGTGCCGGTAGAAGTCAGTGTCAGACCGACTGGTTTCGGATTTACATCCATGGTGACAGTGTTGTTACTCCATGGATTGGTGATGGCAATATTCATCTGCAGGCGTTGACCTTCCAGCAGGCGGGCGCCGCTGGCAATGGCTGGCCCCTGCATGACCGATATGGAAAACTTTGGGGTGGCTGTAGCAGTACTGCCAGGACCACTGATTCTGGTAGCAGCGGTGACGCCATCAATGACTTCAATGCCAGCTGTCTTAGCCAGGATGTAGAGTGCAATAGAGCCCAGTAGAACAGGGACGCATGGTGCGGTCATACGCTTGCAGTTTGAAATCATGAGGACTCCAGTAATGATCAGGTGTTTTTCCCTGCGGTGACCGGTCATAGGGAGGGATATGGTGTGTGTAGCGGCAGAAACGGTTGGGGATTTAGCCTGTTTTCTGTCCTGCAGTCACCCGCATCATACCCCCCAGATCGCGCTGCTGTGTGATGGCGGAGTAGCCATGCATGGCAAACAGCGCAGCTACGTCATCGCCCTGATCGTAGCCGTGCTCGACCAGTAGCCAGCCCTGTGGCTTGAGGTGGTGTTGGGCTGTGGCAGTCAGCTGGCGCATGGCATCCAGTCCATCAGGGCCACTGGCCAGGGCATGCAGGGGTTCAAAGCGCAGGTCGCCCTGTGCCAGATGAGGATCGTTGTCTGCCAGATAGGGCGGGTTGGACAGGATCAGGTCAAACTGTGCCCTGGCGCCCAGCGCACGCATCCAGTCCGAGGCCAGCCACATGATCTTCGCGCCCAGTTGCCGCGCATTGTCACGGGCAACCTGCAGTGACGGCCAGCTGATGTCTGCTGCATAGACACAGGCGTTCGGGCATTCCAGCGCCAGGGTGATGGCCAGGATGCCGCTGCCGGTACCCAGATCAAGTACATCGCAGGGTTGTTGCCGATCCAGGCGCAGCAGCGCTTCCTCCACCAGACATTCACTGTCAGGCCGGGGAATGAGGGTATCACTGGTGACACTGAAACTGCGTGACCAGAATTCCCGCTGGCCCAGCAGATAGGCGACAGGCTGCCCCTGCAGACGCTGATCCAGCAGGTCATGAAATGCTTTCTGCTGTGCTGGTTGCAGGAGACGTTCAGGCCAGGTTCTCAGCTGGCTGCGGCTGGCGCCAGTCACCCGCATCAGTAGCAGTTCGCTGTCCAGTCGCGCCGTATCGCTGACAGGCGCCAGTAACCGGTAGCCATAAGCCAGATTTTCTCCCCAGCTGGCCGCCTCTGGTTCAGACTGACGCATCGTCAGTGTGTCGTATCAGGTACGGCATGCCATGCATCCAGTACCCATTTCAGGCGGAGGTCATGACCTTCAGCGCTGAGTTTATGTGGCAGATGAAAAGGGCTGCCTTCAACCTGTTCATAGCGCTCGAACTGCAGTGTCCAGCCATCCTGGTTCAGGGATTGCAACTGGCCATCCGCTGTGAGTGTCGAGTGGGTTCCCGGATTTCGTGGATCGGCCTGACCAAGCATCCAGTGATGCAGCGCCTGCAAGGGGAGGGTATAACCAAGGCGATCCCGCAACAGCGCATCCGGGTCGTGGGCTACCGTGACTTTGCCCTCACCTTCGTTGAGGTAGAGCAGATCGGACTGGATGATGATAGATACCATCCCCTGATTCAGTGGACCGCTCAGACGCAGCTTCTCCTGTGGGCCATCGTGTTCCCAATAGACATTCGCCTGCCAGCCGTCCTGAGCGGAACGCAGGGCAATCCTGCCTTCCATGATCCAGTGCCGTATCTGTCCTGGATCATGTGCTGAGGGTGCTGTCGCCTGCATGGGGGGGGTAGAGGCACAGGCGGTCAACAGTAGGGCGGCCGCCCATGGGGTCAGTCTGAGTATCATGCGCAAGGGTAAGCTCAGGGATGAAGTTCAGGATGGGCCTGCAGCAGTCGCCGCAAATGTTCGTTATCTGGATCCTTGCGCCGCATGCTGTTGACGATTTCAAGGGCATCTGCAGTTTTTTCCTGTTTGAGCAGAACCTCAACCAGATGGGCGCCAATTTCAGCATCACCGGTTTTCTGCCATGCGCGGCGCAGGTATTGCTCAGCCTCTGCGTAATGCTCCATACGAAATTCAAGCCATCCGTAGCTATCTTCAAAGGCTGCATCATCCGGTTTCAGTGATAGCGCCTTTTTCAGTAATTCGCTGGCTTCATCAAGATGGCTGTTATGATCTGCCAGCGTGTAACCCAGTGCATTCATGGCGGCAGGATCATCCGGTTTCATCCTGAGTACGGTACGCAGATCGGCTTCTGCAGTGTCCAGTCTGCCCAGTTGCTCGGCTACCAGCGCTCTTGCGTAGAAAAGGTCGGCCTGGGCAGGAAATGCCTGAATGGCATCATTCAGCAGTTCAAAAGCAGCCAGGTAGTCGTGGCTTCTTGAGAGCATCTCGGCTTCCAGCAGGAAGAATTTCAATGCTTCCTTTGGGTAGTTGCTGCGGGCATTGGCCATACGCGCCCGTGCATCAGCCAGCTGGTTCTGGGCAATTCTCGCAGTGATGGCGTTGACTCTGGCTTCAAACTCGAGTGTCCCTCCGCTGACCCTGTCGAACCAGCGTACCGCATCGTCAATACGTCCGCGTTTCAGATCCAGCAGGCCAAGGTAGAATGCTGCCTGCTGTGCTCCCTGTGATTCATGCGAAAGTTTTTCCAGAATCTGGTAAGCCGAATCTTCCCGGCCTGTTTCCATGTCGATAAGCGCCAGGCCGAAGCGGGCGTCATGATTTTTGGGATCGCTGGCCAGAATGAGTTCCATCTGTTTGCGAGCGCCGTCAATGTCTCCAGATTTGGCGAGATACTGCGAATAGACCATGTGCAGGCGCGCATTGTGCGGGTCTTTCCTGATGGCATCCTGCAGGCTGCGACGGTTGTCCGGACTGTCGCCCGCACGTGAAAGCAGTTCCACCTGCAGCAGTCGTGCGCGCCTGTTTTCAGGCGCGAGCTGGAGTGCGCGATCTGTCTCGTGGAGCGCAATCGAAAACTGGCGCTGGTCGCCGGCTACCAGTGCGTATGCCAGATGTGATTCTGCCAGCGTCGGCCGTCTCTGGGCCAGGCCCTGCATCAGTTGCATGGCATCGGCCGGCTCAACATCATTCTCAAGCGCCTTGATCAGGTCGATCAGGCCGGTCTCGAGTTCGGCAGGGGGCGTATGGTTGACAATGAACAGCAAGGCATCCAAGGCTGCGCCATGCTGTGCATTGCGCAGGTAGGTGATGACGCCGAGACGATGTGCGGCCAGATCATCAGGAGACATTTTCAGCCAGATGTTCAAGGCTTCCAGCGCTTCGGGATATTTTTTCAGATAAAGTGCTATCTGGGTGCAACGCGCCGCTGTCATGGCATCAGGATGCAGTTGCAGTAGCTGCCTGTACTGGGTGAATGCGGTTTCAAGCTGCCCCTCCTGGCCAGCAAGCTCCGCGCTCAGTATGAGATAGAGCCCGTCGCTGAAAGCCTGTTCAGCCTTGCCCGGGATACGGGTTGAGATGCGGGTGTCCGCATCTTCGGCCAGTACCATGCCCGGATCAGATGCGCAGGATGAGAGCACAAGTGCCGTCAGTAGCCAGCCACAGCTTCGCAGCTTTCTGGAATGATGGGGTCTAGACAAGACTGCATCCACCTTGAATCGGTTAATATCCTGGCTATTCTGCCATATCTTGCCGCTCAAACGACGGGTCCTTTCTGTATGCGTACACATAAAATTGGAATACACTGCCCAAATTCCTTAGAATGGTGCAGGTATATCACTGGTCATTCATCCTGAACAAGCTTATCAAGGCATGTCCATACTTGCGCTAGGCCTCAATCACAAGACTGCTCCCGTGCATATCCGCGAGCGGTTTGCGTTCCCGAATCATGAGTTACGGGATGTGTTGCGTGGCCTGACCCATGCCAGCGGACTTGGCGAACTGGCGATACTTTCGACCTGTAACCGCACCGAAATCTACTGTGGTGGACAGGATGCGCCGGGGCAGGATCGTGCTTTCATCCTGCTGGACTGGCTGGCGCAGCGCCAGTCATTACCTCCTGGCGATTTACAGCCTTATCTTTACCTGCACCGTGATGCCGCGACAATACGCCATATCTTCAGGGTTGCATCAGGTCTGGATTCTCTGGTGCTGGGTGAGCCACAGATACTGGGACAGATGAAGGCGGCCTATCAGGAGGCCTCAGATGCCGGAACGCTGGGAAAGGTACTCGCCCGCCTGTTTCAACATACCTTCAGTGCTGCGAAGAAAGTCAGGACGGATACGGCTATTGGCAGCAGCCCGGTTTCAGTGGCCTTTGCTGCCGTCAGGCTTGCCCAGCGCATCTTTGACAGTCTGAAAACGCAGACCGTGGTGCTGGTAGGGGCTGGTGAGACCATGGAGCTGACTGCGCGTCATTTTGCGGAGCAGGGTATTGGCGAGCTGATTGTGGCCAACCGCACCTATGACCGTGCGCATCTGCTGGCTTCCCGTCACGGCGGTTTTGCCATCAGCCTGGAAGAACTGCCGAGGCATCTCGCTCGTGCCGATATCGTCGTGACCGCAACGGGTAGCGCGTGTCCCATTATTGGCAAGGGTAGTGTCGAGAGTGCGCTGCGTATCCGCCGTCACAAGCCGATGCTCCTTGTCGATCTTGCAGTGCCGCGCGATATCGAGCCTGAGGTGGCCCAGTTGAGGGATGTCTACCTCTATACTGTTGATGATCTGCACTCGACGGTGGAGGAGGGACTCCGTTCGCGTCAGGAAGCAGCAAAACAGGCAGAAGAAATCATAGACACTGAAGTTGAGCATTTCCTGTCCTGGATGCGGGTGCAGGATATGGCAGGTACCCTGCTGGAGATGCGCAACCAGGCGGAGCAACTACGCTGTGTCTCGCTGGAAAAAGCGGTGCGTGCGCTCAGGGCGGGTGCCGATGCCGAGGAGATCCTGGAAGCTCTGTCTCGACAGTTGACCAACAGGCTTATGCATCTGCCCAGCGCGGGTATACGTCAGGCCTGTATGGATGAGCGTTATGACCTGGTGGCGGCCGCCCGTGAACTCTTTCAGATCAAGGATAACGACAGCGCGTGAAGGCTTCCATTCAAACCAAACTGGATCTGCTGTGCCAGAGGCACGAGGAAATTACGGTACTGCTGGCTCAGCCTGAAATTCAGGGCGACCAGGATAAATTCCGTTCTCTGAGCAGGGAGTATGCCCAGCTATCTCCTGTGGTGGCCTGCTTTCTGCGCTATCGGGAAGCCAGTGATGCCCGGATTTTTGCAGAAGCTCTGATGCAGGATGCTGATCCTGATGTCCGCGCCATGGCGCGGGATGAAATGCTGGCATCCCAGACGCTTGCAGAACAGCTCGCCCAGGAATTGCAGATACTGCTGCTGCCGCGTGATCCGAACGATGAGCGTAATATTTTTCTTGAAGTCAGGGCTGGAACAGGAGGGGCTGAGGCGGCACTGTTTGCGGGTGATCTCAGCAGAATGTATGCCCGTTATGCGGAAAATATGGGATGGCGTACCGAGATTGTCAGCGAAAGCCCGGGTGAACATGGAGGATTCAAGGAAATCGTCATGCGCGTCATGGGTAATGATGTCTATTCGCGACTCAAGTTTGAATCCGGCGCACATCGTGTGCAGCGCGTACCTGAAACCGAGGCTCAGGGACGTATCCATACCTCGGCCTGTACCGTTGCCATCCTGCCTGAAGTGGATGAGGTCGAAATCGATATCAATCCTGCGGATCTGAGGGTTGATACCTACAGGGCGTCTGGCGCCGGAGGCCAGCACGTCAACCGTACCGATTCAGCCATACGCATCACACATCTGCCGACAGGTATCGTTGTCGAGTGTCAGGATGAGCGTTCCCAGCACAAGAACAGGGCGCGTGCCATGTCTCTGCTGCAGAGTCGTATTCTGGCGGCGGAGCAGGAAAAACAGAGTGCAGAGATTGCAGCTGCCCGTAAACTGCAGGTTGGCAGTGGGGACCGTTCCGAGCGTATCCGTACCTACAATTTTCCTCAGGGTCGGCTGACTGACCACAGGATCAATCTGACGCTTTACCGGCTGGAGGCTATCATGCAGGGTGAACTGGATGCTGTGATCAATCCACTGATTGCCGAGCATCAGGCAGATCTTCTGGCACAACTGGCAGAGGAGGCATGACCGTGTCAGTTCTTGATAACAGCGCCTTGCGCCTGCCCGCGCCAGCCAAGATCAATCTGACCCTGCGCATTATCCGCAGAAGGGATGATGGCTACCATGAACTGCAAACGGTATTCCAGTTTCTGGACTGGTGTGACTGGCTGGAGTTTGAGTCTGCTGATGACGGCATCATTCATCTGCTGACTCCGATTGAGGGGCTGGCCACTGAACAGGATCTTACCTGGCGTGCTGCCCGACTATTGCAGGAACACTGCGGGTGTAAGCTGGGAGTGCGTATCCGCCTTGAAAAGCATCTCCCCATGGGGGGAGGTATCGGTGGCGGGAGTTCTGATGCAGCGACTACACTGGTGGCGCTTAATCACCTCTGGGCGCTGGGTCTCAGTGTGGAAGAGCTGCGTATACTCGGGCTCCGGCTTGGCGCGGATGTGCCGGTGTTCATTTTTGGACAGTCAGCCTGGGCTGAAGGTGTCGGCGAGGCGCTGGTGCCCATGCCGGAACTGCCAGAGCCATGGTATGTTGTACTCAAGCCTGACTGTCATGTGCCTACCGCTGAAATTTTCAATGCGCCTGAATTGACGAGAAATCATGCGCCGATTACAATGCGCGACTACCTTGAGGGAAGTCATGAAAACCACTGTGTTGATGTGGTCTGTGCAAGATACCCTGAGGTGGGCAACGCCATGTCTGGACTGAGCGCTGTTGCAGGTCATGCACGCCTCACTGGAACAGGTGCGTGTATCTACTCTGTTCATGCTACCCGGCAGGAAGCACAATCTGTTTTCCAGAAGCTGGATCCAGTCTGGCAGTGCAGGGCCAGGGTAACACAGGGATTGAACAGATCCCCGCTCTGGCAGGTGCTGGACAGTTGTACATAATTTGATGGGACGTCGCCAAGCGGTAAGGCACCGGGTTTTGATCCCGGCATTCCCAGGTTCGAATCCTGGCGTCCCAGCCACTTTCATTTCTTAAGGCTAAAGCCACTATCACCCGACCGGACTCACGATGAAAGACGCCTCGTTCATGGTGTTCACTGGGAACGCTAATCCTGCTCTTGCTGAAGGTATCGTGCGCAAGCTGAATATGCGGCTTGGCATGGCTTCTGTTGGCCGATTCAGCGATGGAGAGATTGTTGTTGAAATAGAAGAGCATGTGCGCGGCCGTGAAGTCTTCATTGTGCAGCCGACATGTGCGCCCATCAACGAGAATCTGATGGAGCTTCTGGTGATGATGGACGCATTGCGCCGTTCCTCGGCCGCCAGTATTACTGCAGTACTCCCTTACTATGGCTATGCACGCCAGGACAGGCGTATACGCTCGGCCAGGGTTCCGATTACAGCCAAGCTGGTGGCCAAGATGATCTGTGCTGCAGGTGCAGACCGTGTGCTGACGGTGGATCTGCATGCAGACCAGATTCAGGGTTTTTTTGATGTGCCGGTGGATAATGTCTATGCTTCCCCGATACTGCTGGGTGACATATGGCGTCAGCAGTATCCGAACCTGATGGTGGTTTCCCCGGATATTGGTGGTGTGGTCAGGGCGCGTGCGCTTGCCAAGCGTCTGGATGATGCCGATCTGGCGATCATTGAAAAAAGAAGACCCAAGCCGAATGAATCCAAGGTCATGAACATTATCGGCAATGTCGAGGGGCGAACCTGCATCATGGTCGATGATCTGGTGGATACTGCAGGAACGCTTTGCAAGGCGGCGGCTGCACTGAAAGATCACGGCGCCGAGAGAGTGGTTGCCTACTGCTCGCATCCTGTGCTTTCGGGGCCAGCGGTTGCCAATATTGAGGCCTCCGTGCTGGATGAGCTGGTAGTCACTGATACCATACCGCTGCGTGCTGATGCGGCGGCTTGTACCCGGATCCGGCAGCTGAGCATCGCTGAGATGCTGGCTGAAACCATACGTCGTATTGCGACGGGAGAATCCGTCAGTTCGCTTTACGTGGACTGATTTTTTATAACCTGCTTAGAGTATTCTGGAGAAGATAGATGGTAGGCAGTTTTGAGTTTATCGCGCAGAAGCGTGATGTACATGGCAAGGGTGCAATGCGCCGCATGCGTAATACCAACCAGGTTCCTGCCGTGCTGTACGGTGGCGACCGGGCGCCTGAGTCACTGGTGCTGGTTCATCATGAAGTAGTCAAGCTGCTGCAGAATGACGCCGTGTACTCCCACATCCTTGATGTCGTGGTGGATGGTGTGGCGCAGCGCGCCATTCTCAAGGCCATACAGCGCCATCCTGCCAAGCCTGTCATCATGCATATGGATTTCCAGCGTGTATCCGATAGCGATCTTATTCATGTTCATGTGCCTCTGCACTTCGTCAATCAGGCGGGTGGCGTTGGTGTCAAGAAGGGCGGTATCGCCATGCATAACATGGTTGAAGTTGAGGTCATCTGTCTGCCTGGTGCGCTGCCGGATGCCATTGAGGTTGATGTGGCCTATCTTGATATCGGGCAGAGTCTGCATCTGACTGATCTGCGTCTTCCTGCAGGTGTGCAGCTGAGTGCGCTGCTTCAGGGAGCTGATCACGACCATCCTGTTGTGACCATCAAGCCACCAGTGGCTGCAGAAGCTTAATCTGTGCGGCAGTGACTGTGATACAGCTCATTGTCGGCCTGGGAAATCCGGGCGCTGAGTATGACAGAACCCGGCATAATGCCGGGTTCTGGCTTTTGGATGCCATTGCCAGTCATCAGGGGGTGGGTTTCGCGTCCGAATCCAGGCATCAGGCATTGTGCGCCCGGTTCAGGCGTCCGGGGGGAGGCGTGGTGCATCTGCTGAAGCCGCAGACCTTTATGAATCGAAGCGGTATCTCTGTGCAGTCGATGCTGGCCTATTACAGGCTGGACAGGCATCAGATGCTGGTGGTGCATGATGAGCTTGATCTCGCGCCAGGTATTGTGCGGCTCAAGGACGGCGGGGGGCATGCTGGTCACAACGGGCTTAGAGATATCATTGCGCGATGTGGTGGCAGCAATTTCTGGCGTCTGCGGCTGGGAATCGGCCGACCTGTGGCCGGGCGGGAAAAAGTTGCGGACTATGTGCTTGCCCGGCCAGCAACGTCAGAGCAGGAAGCGCTGACGCAGGCGCTGGATTCTGCAGTATCGTATCTGGATCGGATGCTTGATGGCGATATGCAGTCTGTTATGAGAAGCATGCACCTTTGAAAAGAAGTTTTTTTCGGAAAGTCTTGACGGGTGCCTGGCCTTAGTCTAGAATATGCAATTCATGTGCGGTGGGGTTCCCGAGCGGTCAAAGGGATCAGACTGTAAATCTGACGGCTCTGCCTTCGAAGGTTCGAATCCTTCCCCCACCACCACTTTTTTTGGTTGTGCACATGCGGGTGTAGTTCAATGGTAGAACTTCAGCCTTCCAAGCTGATTGTGTGGGTTCGATTCCCATCACCCGCTCCATGTGGACAACGTCGTGGCCCATATAGCTCAGTCGGTAGAGCACTTCCTTGGTAAGGAAGAGGTCACCGGTTCAAGTCCGGTTATGGGCTCCAGTATTGATGTAAGTTCGTATTTCATTAACTTTCATGCTAACCAGATCAGGGGTGTTGGCGGATGTCTAAAGAGAAGTTTACGCGCACAAAGCCACATGTCAATGTGGGAACCATTGGTCACGTGGATCACGGTAAGACAACGCTTACAGCTGCGCTGACGAAGTGTATGGCGGAGAAGTTTGGTGGTGAGTTCCGTGCTTACGACCAGATTGATAATGCGCCGGAAGAGCGTGCGCGTGGTATCACGATTGCTACGGCTCATGTTGAGTACGAGTCTGATGCGCGTCACTATGCTCATGTAGACTGCCCTGGTCATGCTGACTACGTCAAGAACATGATTACCGGTGCGGCGCAGATGGATGGAGCCATCCTTGTCTGTTCGGCTGCTGACGGTCCAATGCCTCAGACCCGTGAGCACATCCTGCTCGCGCGCCAGGTGGGTGTTCCCTATGTTGTGGTCTTTCTGAACAAGGCCGACATGGTTGACGATCCCGAGCTGGTCGAGCTGGTGGAAATGGAAGTGCGCGAGCTGCTTTCCAAGTATGACTTCCCTGGCGATGATACCCCGATTGTAAAGGGTTCTGCTCTGAAAGCGCTTGAAGGTGATCAGAGTCCTATTGGTGTTCCTGCGATCCATGCGCTGGTGCAGGCTCTGGACGATTATATCCCTGAGCCAGAGCGCGCTATTGACCGTCCGTTCCTGATGCCAATTGAAGACGTGTTTTCAATTTCTGGTCGCGGTACGGTGGTTACCGGTCGTGTTGAGCGTGGCATTATCAAGGTTGGCGAAGAAGTGGAAATTGTGGGTATCAAGAATACCGTCAAGACCACTTGTACCGGTGTTGAAATGTTCCGTAAGCTGCTGGATCAGGGTCAGGCTGGTGACAACGTTGGTATCCTGTTGCGCGGCACCAAGCGTGAAGATGTCGAGCGTGGTCAGGTTCTGGCCAAGCCAGGCAGTATTACGCCTCACACCAATTTTGAAGCAGAGATCTACGTGCTTTCAAAAGAAGAAGGTGGTCGTCATACCCCGTTCTTCAATGGATATCGTCCTCAGTTCTATTTTCGTACCACAGACGTGACGGGTGCGTGTGATCTGCCGGAAGGTGTTGAAATGGTGATGCCAGGGGATAACGTGAAAATCACGGTGAACCTGATTAATCCAATCGCCATGGAAGAAGGTCTGCGCTTCGCTGTTCGCGAAGGTGGTCGTACCGTAGGTGCTGGTGTCGTTTCAAAGATCCTCAAGTAGTAAAGTCATCACTGAGGAGGGTTGGCGCCCTCCTCTAGTTTTAAATACAGGTCAGTAGCTCAATTGGTAGAGCAGCGGTCTCCAAAACCGCAGGTTGGGGGTTCGAGCCCCTCCTGGCCTGCCAGATTCTCATGTGCCCGCATCGGCGGGCACAGTTAATTTCAGGTCGGTCACACACATGTCAACACAACCTCAAGAAGCATCTGGCACATCTGTGCTGGATACGGTAAAGCTGGCAGTTGCCGCCCTTTTACTGGTGGCTGGTGTTATTGCTTACCAGTATTATTCGGACGTATCTTCAGTCTATCGTGCACTTGGTATGATTGCCGACGGCGTGGCAGCTATAGGTCTTGTGTTTGCGACCGAAAAAGGAGCCTCATTTCTGAGCTTCTTCAAGGAATCGCGCATGGAAGTGCGGCGTGTCGTGTGGCCAACTAGGCAGGAAGCCGTACAGGCTACCCTGATTGTGGTGGTGCTGGTATTCGTAGTGGGTATTTTCCTCTGGATGCTGGACATGATGCTGTCATGGCTGATTACCTCGCTGCTTGGGCAGGGGGCATAAATGGCCTTGCGCTGGTATGTGGTTCAGGCTTATTCCAATTTTGAAAATCAGGTAAAAAAAGCTCTCGAAGAAAGGATTCAGCGGGCTGGTCTGCAGCAGTATTTTGGGCAGGTTCTTGTGCCCACAGAAGAAGTTCTGGAAATGCGTATGGGGCAGCAGCGGAAGAGCGAGCGCAAGTTTTTCCCTGGTTATGTACTGATCCAGATGGAACTTAATGATGAGTCCTGGCACCTGGTCAAGGATGTTCCGCGTGTTCTCGGATTCATTGGCGGCGCACCAGACAAGCCGTCCCCCATCACGGACGCTGAGGCTTATACCATTCTGAATAGGGTCGAGGAAGGGGTCAACAAACCCAGGCCGAAGGTTCTGTTTGAGGCAGGTGAAGTCATCAGGGTTATTGACGGTCCGTTCAAGGATTTCAACGGCGTGGTTGAAGAAGTCAATTACGAGAAAAACAAGCTCCGTGTATCGGTGCTTATATTCGGGCGTGCTACACCAGTCGAGCTTGACTTCGGTCAGGTCGAAAAAGGCTGACACGCCTGCAGGTGCTAGGGGAACCTTGCCCGTTCCTGTAGTCATGGGGAGCCATCAGGGCGCTACTACCCGTCAAGAGAGGAGTTATCATGGCAAAGAAAATTACAGCGTATATCAAGCTGCAGGTAAAGGCTGGTGAGGCTAATCCCAGTCCTCCTATTGGTCCTGCACTGGGTCAGCGTGGCGTCAACATCATGGAATTCTGCAAGGCGTTCAACGCGCAGACCCAGAGTGTTGAAAAAGGACTGCCACTGCCCGTTGTTATCACGGTTTATGCAGACAAAAGTTTTACCTTCATTACCAAGACACCTCCAGCTTCAGTGCTGCTGAAAAAAACAGCGGGTCTGAAGAGTGGGAGCAGCAAGCCCAATACCGATAAGGTGGGCAAGGTCACCAGGGCCCAGCTTGAAGAAATAGCAACGACCAAGATGCCTGATCTGACTGCTGCTGATATGGATGCTGCTGTGCGTACGATTGCGGGTACTGCACGTAGCATGGGTCTGATAGTGGAGGAATAAGGAATGGCACGTCAAACAAAGCGCCTGAAGGCAATCAAGGAAAAGGTTGAGCCAGGCAAGATCTATAGTGTTGATGAAGCAGTTGTCCTGTTGAAGACGCTGTCGGCAGTCAAATTTGTAGAAGCGGTCGACGTTGCTGTCAATCTTGGTGTGGATCCAAGAAAGTCAGATCAGGCAGTGCGTGGTGCTACCGTGCTTCCGCACGGTACTGGCAAGTCAGTCAGAGTGGCTGTATTTGCACAGGGCGCCAATGCTGAAGCTGCGGTCGCTGCTGGTGCTGACATTGTTGGCATGGATGACCTGGGTGCCCAGATCAAGGCTGGAGAAATGAACTTTGATGTTGTGATCGCCACGCCGGATGCCATGCGCGTTGTAGGTCAGCTGGGGCAGATTCTTGGCCCTAGAGGTCTGATGCCCAATCCAAAGACTGGCACAGTAACACCGGATGTCGCCACTGCGGTTAAAAATGCCAAGGCAGGTCAGGTTCGTTACAGAACTGACAAGAAGGGCATTATTCATACCACGATTGGCAAGGTCAACTTTGAACCTGCTGCACTGAGAGAAAATCTTGAAGCGCTGCTGAATGACCTGCGTAAGCTCAAGCCGAGCACATCGAAGGGCGTGTATATCAAGAAAATTACGGTCTCAAGCACCATGGGGCCCGGGTTACCTGTTGATCAGGCCAGTCTGGCGGCCGCATCAAACTAAGTAACCACAACTTTGGATTGCCGGGAATCCGGTAATCGTCAAAGACCGCAGGTGCATCAGATGGATGCTTAATGTCCTGCGCAGACGGTGACTAAAGCCAAAAGGTTTAAGTAGCCGTTAGGTAGTAGAGCATCTCCTCTTGGGAGATTTATGAACGGCGCTGCAACCGTGTGATCAATCATGCGGTGAGCAGTTTATTTATCGGAGGTATAACGTGGCACTGAAACTGGATGACAAAAAAGCCGTCGTCGCTGAAGTTGCTGCCGTTGCGGCTGTTGCGCACTCCGCTGTTGCTGCCGAATACAGGGGAATCAAGGTTTCCCAGTTGACGGAACTCAGAAAGACTGCACGTAATTCGGGTGTCTATCTGCGTGTTATCAAAAACACGCTTGCCCGTCGCGCAGTTGAGGGAACCAGTTTTGCCTGCATGCAGGACGGACTGGTTGGACCGCTTATTCTTGCTTTTTCGCTTGAAGATCCAGGTGCTGCTGCACGTCTGATCAGTGATTTTGCCAAGACTAACGATAAGCTGGTTACCCGTCTGGTATCCATCGGTGGCAAGCAGTACGACGCATCAGAGCTTGAGCGTTTGGCTCGTCTGCCAAACCGCGAGCAGGCGCTTGCCATGCTCATGGGCACGATGAAAGCACCTGTGGAAAAGTTCGTACGCACACTGGCAGAACCTCATGCAAAGCTGGCGCGCACCATCGCCGCCATCCGCGATCAGAAACAGGCTGCCTAGTTCATAGACGGGCAGCATCATTTAATACTGGAGAAACTCATGGCTATTTCAAAAGACGATATTCTCGAAACTATTGCCAATATGTCAGTCATGGAGGTTGTTGACCTCATTTCTGCAATGGAAGAAAAGTTTGGTGTTTCTGCTGCTGCAGCGGTTGCTGTTGCTGCACCTGCAGCAGCAGCCGTTGCTGCGGTTGAAGAAAAGACCGAGTTTGATGTTGTACTGGCCAGCTTTGGCGCTAACAAGGTTAACGTCATCAAGGCTATCCGTGAAATCACCGGCCTTGGTCTGAAAGAAGCCAAGGATCTGGTTGAAGGTGCACCTTCTGTCGTCAAGGAAGCTGCTGCCAAGGCAGAAGCTGATGACATGAAGAAGAAGCTGGAAGAAGCCGGCGCAACTGTCGAAATCAAGTAATGTGTTCTGTCCCCCGGCAAAGGGGGGCAGTGCAGCAAAGGCTGGCGGCATCTGTCGCCGGCCTTTCCGTGTTTGCCCATCTTGCATGGGCCGGCTGCTCCAGGCCGTTAAAACGGGAGAAGGATTCATTATATAGTCCGGTACCGCATTCCAGGAGTCTGGGGTGTCTATCGGCATCATTCCCCTTCAAGCAAGCAAACAGGTAAGGAACCAACGATGGCTTACTCGTTTACCGAGAAAAAACGTATTCGCAAAAGTTTCGGCAAGCGTCAGGATGTACTGGGTGTACCCTATCTACTGGCGACGCAGGTTGATTCCTACCGTAAATTTCTGCAGATCGAAGTGCCATTGGAGCGTCGCAGTGACGAGGGTCTGCATGCAGCCCTGAAGTCGGTATTTCCGATCTTCAGTCATTCGGGACATGCCATGCTGGAATACGTTCATTACCGCCTTGGCGATCCTGCGTTTGATGTCAAGGAATGCCAGCAGCGTGGAACCACCTATGCGGCGCCGTTGAGGGTGCTGGTGAGGCTTGTCATTTATGACAAGGAAGCACCCGCCAATGCGCGTGTTGTCAAGGACATCCGTGAGCAGGAAATTTATATGGGCGAAATTCCGCTCATGACGGATAACGGCACTTTTGTGATCAACGGCACTGAAAGGGTCATTGTGTCCCAGTTGCATCGCTCTCCAGGTGTCTTCTTCGATCATGACCGGGGAAAAACCCATTCATCAGGCAAGCTGCTGTTCAATGCCCGTATCATTCCCTATCGCGGTTCATGGCTGGACTTCGAGTTTGATCATAAGGACTGTGTTTATGTCCGTATTGACCGCCGTCGCAAGCTTCCGGCATCCGTGCTGTTGCGCGCACTGGGCTATGACAATGAACAGATCATTGGACAGTTCTTCGAAACCAACCGTTTCATGTTTACTGCCACCGGCATCCGTCTGGAACTGATTCCTGAGCGTCTGCGTGGTGATATGGCCAGTTTTGATATCCGGATTGGTGATGCGCTGGTGGTTGAGCGTGACCACCGCATTACCCAGCGCCATATCCGTCAGTTGCAGAAAGACAACATTACTGAGCTGGATGTCCCCAGAGATTATCTGTATGGACTGATACTCGCACACAACGTGGTGGACACCCAGACGGGTGAGCTTGTTGCCAGAGTCAACCAGGAAATTACGGATGATCTGATCAACAGGTTGCAGGCAGCCGATATTCACGAGATTCGTACGCTGTATATCAACGATCTGGATCGTGGTCCCTTCATGTCCAGCACCTTGCGTATTGATACGACCGAGAGCCAGCTCGACGCTCTGGTCGAAATTTACCGGATGATGCGCCCGGGTGAACCGCCTACGCGGGAAGCAGCGCAGGCGCTGTTCGAGAACCTGTTTTTCTCCGCTGACCGCTACGATCTGTCTGCAGTGGGGCGCATGAAATTCAACCGTCGACTTGGACGTGAAGAGGCCACCGGACTGGGTGTGCTGACCTCTGACGATATCCTGGATGTCCTGCGTCAACTGATCAATATCAGGAATGGTAATGGAAATGTGGATGATATTGACCATCTGGGGAACCGGCGTGTACGTTCCGTAGGCGAGATGGTGGAAAACCAGTTCCGCCTTGGACTGGTACGTGTGGAAAGAGCGGTCAAGGAAAGACTTTCTCTTGCTGATGCCGAAAGCCTGATGCCTCAGGAAATCATCAATGCCAAGCCTGTGGCGGCTTCCATCAAGGAATTCTTTGGCTCGAGCCAGTTGTCCCAGTTCATGGATCAGAACAACCCGCTGTCTGAAGTTACCCATAAGCGGCGTGTATCCGCTCTTGGGCCAGGTGGTCTGGCGCGCGAGCGTGCCGGATTCGAGGTGCGAGATGTTCATACGACCCATTACGGACGTGTATGTCCGATTGAAACACCTGAAGGGCCCAACATCGGTCTTATCAATTCCCTTTCTGTTTACGCCCGTACCAACGAGTATGGTTTTCTGGAGACACCTTACAGAAAGGTGATCGATGGCAGGGTGACTGATGAAATCCAGTATCTATCTGCTATTGAGGAAGGCCAGCATTTCATCGCACAGGCCAGTGCTGCAGTTGATGGTGAAGGCACACTGCTGGACGATCTGGTTTCATGTCGGCACAAGGATGAGTTTACCCTGGCCAGCCGTGAAAGCATTGACCTGATGGATGTTTCATCCAAGCAGATTGTGTCGGTGGCCGCGTCACTGATTCCTTTCCTTGAACATGATGATGCCAACCGCGCCCTCATGGGCTCCAACATGCAGCGCCAGGCTGTGCCGACACTGCGAGCCGAGAAGCCGCTGGTAGGTACAGGTATGGAGCGTATTGTCGCCAGGGATTCTGGTGTGGCTGTGGTTGCACGTCGCAGTGGTGTCATTGAATTTGTCGATGCAACCCGTATCGTTGTGCGGGCGGATGACGCTGAAACTGAAGCTGGTGTACCCGGTGTAGACATTTATAACCTGACCAAATACACCCGCTCCAACCAGAATACCTGCATCAATCAGAGGCCGCTGGTCAGACCTGGAGACGTGGTGTCCCGTGGTGATGTTCTGGCTGACGGGCCGTCTACTGACATGGGTGAGCTCGCCCTGGGGCAGAACCTTCTGGTGGCGTTCATGCCATGGAACGGCTACAACTTTGAAGACTCGATTCTTATTTCCGAGCGGGTAGTCCAGGACGACCGTTTCACAACCATTCATATTGAAGAAAAAGCCTGTGTCGCCCGTGATACCAAACTGGGACCTGAAGAAATTACCGCCGATATTCCCAATGTAGGTGAGGCAGCCCTTTCCAAGCTTGATGCTTCAGGCATCGTATACATTGGTGCTGAAGTCAAGGCGGGTGACATTCTGGTAGGCAAGGTGACACCAAAGGGTGAAACCCAGTTGACGCCAGAAGAAAAGCTGTTGCGTGCCATTTTTGGCGAGAAAGCCTCTGACGTCAAGGATACTTCACTGCGTGTGCCATCTGGTATGGATGGTACGGTCATTGATGTTCAGGTATTCACGCGCGATGGTGTGAAGAAAGATGAACGTGCCCGTCAGATTGAGGAAGCTGAGGTCGAGAAGGTGCGCAAGGATCTGAATGACCAGTTGCGTATCATTGAAAAGGATTTTCAGCAACGTGTGCGTAGCATGATTCTGGGCAAAGAGGCTGAGTCCGGTCCGGGTGGTCTCAAGCGGGGTACGACCGTCACTGCAGAATATCTGGATCAGCAGAAGCCGGCCCAATGGCTGGAGGTGCGTATCAAGGATGAAGATATCAATCTTCAGCTGGAATCCATTGCTGAACAGGTGGCGCTGCAGCGTGAGGAAATGGCCAAACGCCTTGAAGAAAAGCGCCGCAAGATTACGATGGGAGATGATCTGGCACCAGGTGTGCTCAAGATGGTCAAGGTCTATCTTGCCGTCAAGCGTCGTATCCAGCCGGGTGACAAAATGGCCGGCCGACACGGTAACAAGGGTGTCATCTCACGCATTGTGCCAGTAGAAGACATGCCGCACATGGCGGATGGACGTCCTGTGGATATCGTATTGAATCCGCTGGGTGTTCCTTCCCGTATGAACGTGGGACAGGTGCTGGAAACCCATCTGGGATGGGCAGCCCGAGGGGTTGGTGAAAAAATCGGGCGCATCATGGATACAGGTGATATTGCAGCACTGCGGCAGTTCATGGGAGAGGTCTACAACTCCACGGGACGTCAGGAGAATCTTGATGAACTGAATGATGCTGAACTGCTGGAGCTTGCAGGAAACCTGCGTCGTGGTGTGCCTATTGCCACTCCCGTATTTGATGGTGCCACGGAGCAGGATATCAAATCCCTGCTGAAGCTCGGTGATCTTCCTGAAACCGGTCAGACGACATTGATTGACGGACGGACGGGAGAACAGTTTGATCGCCCGGTCACTGTGGGCTATATGTATATGCTCAAGCTGAACCATCTGGTTGATGACAAGATGCATGCGCGTTCTACAGGGCCTTACAGTCTGGTAACCCAGCAGCCGCTCGGAGGCAAGGCGCAGTTTGGTGGCCAGCGTTTCGGAGAAATGGAAGTATGGGCACTGGAAGCCTACGGTGCTGCCTATACCCTGCAGGAAATGCTGACCGTCAAGTCAGACGATGTGAATGGTCGTACCAAGATGTACAAGAATATCGTGGACGGTGATCACCGTATGGAAGCCGCCATGCCAGAATCATTCAATGTATTGATCAAGGAAATACGCTCACTGGGTATCAATATTGAACTGGAAAGAGACTGATGTCTCTTTCCTTTACCCATCTGCGTTCCGTTCAGGATTTGGAGAATAATTCGTGAAAGATCTCATCAGTTTCCTCAAACGTCAAAGCCAGTCTGAAGAATTTGATGCCATTCGAATCAGCCTGGCATCACCGGAAATGATACGTGCATGGTCATACGGCGAAGTCAAAAAGCCAGAAACCATCAATTACCGGACTTTCAAGCCAGAAAGGGATGGTCTCTTCTGCGCCAAGATCTTTGGCCCTGTGAGTGATTACGAATGTCTCTGTGGCAAGTACAAGCGCCTGAAGCACCGTGGTGTCATCTGTGAAAAGTGCGGCGTTGAAGTCACGCTTTCCAAGGTCCGTCGCGAGCGCATGGGGCATATTGAACTCGCCAGTCCTGTGGCGCATATCTGGTTCCTGAAATCCCTGCCGTCCCGGATCGCGCTGCTGCTGGATATGACACTGCGTGAAATCGAACGCGTGCTGTATTTCGAATCCTATGTCGTGATTGAGGAAGGTACCACTTCGCTGGCACGTGGACAGCTGCTCAACGAAGACGAATTCCTGACTGCACGGGAACAGTACGGTGAGGAATTCAATGCGCGTATGGGTGCGGAAGCCATTCGCGAACTGTTGCGTACCATGAATCTGCAGGGGGAAGTGGCCCAGCTGCGTGAGGAAATTGTCAGCACTAACTCTGAAACCAAGATCAAGAAACATACCAAACGTCTGAAAGCCATCGAATCCATGATAGCTTCCAGTAATCGTCCGGAATGGATGATCCTGACGGTGCTGCCGATTCTGCCACCTGATCTGAGACCGCTGGTGCCACTGGATGGCGGACGGTTTGCTACATCCGACCTGAACGATCTCTACAGGCGCGTCATCAACCGTAACAACCGTCTCAAGCGTCTTCTTGACCTCAATGCGCCTGATATCATCGTGCGTAATGAAAAGCGCATGTTGCAGGAATCGGTCGATGCACTGCTGGATAACGGACGGCGTGGGCGGGCCATCACTGGTTCCAATAAGCGCCCCCTGAAGTCCCTTGCCGATATGATCAAGGGCAAGCAGGGACGCTTCCGTCAGAATCTGCTTGGAAAGCGTGTGGATTACTCAGGGCGTTCCGTCATCGTGGTGGGGCCAACCCTGCGTCTGCACCAGTGCGGTATTCCCAAGAAGATGGCGCTTGAACTGTTCAAGCCTTTTATCTTCAGCAAACTGCAGTTCCGTGGTCTGGCAACAACCATCAAGGCTGCCAAGAAGATGGTTGAACGTGAGAGTTCAGAGGTCTGGGATATCCTTGATGAGGTTATCCGTGAACATCCCGTCATGCTGAACCGTGCGCCGACGCTGCATCGACTGGGTATCCAGGCCTTTGAGCCCACGCTGGTAGAGGGTAAGGCGATCCAGTTGCATCCCCTGGTCTGTACGGCATTCAATGCAGACTTCGATGGCGACCAGATGGCCGTTCATGTGCCGCTGTCACTGGAAGCGCAGCTGGAAGCCCGCACGCTGATGATGGCAACCAATAACGTGCTGTCACCTGCGAATGGTGAACCCATCATCAATCCTACGCAGGATGTGGTACTCGGTCTTTATTACATGAGCCGGGAAAAGCGCTTTGCCAAGGGCGAAGACACCATTTTTTCCAGTATCAGTGAAGTTGAAATCGCACTGCAGAACAAGGCTGTTGATCTGCAGGCAAGAATTACCGTCCGTATTGATGAGGTTACCATTGATGAGGACGGTCAGCATCATGCAAACAGACGCCGTGTCCAGACGACGGTCGGCCGTGCCATGATCTGGAAAATCGTACCTGCCGGTATACCTTTCGAGATGGTCAATGTCGATATGACCAAGAAAGCCATTTCACGCCTGCTTAACCACAGCTATCGTGCACTGGGTACCAAGGTTTCGGTCGTGTTTGCTGATCAGCTGATG
Organism: Pseudomonadota bacterium; assembly: GCA_041158225.1. GTDB lineage: Bacteria > Pseudomonadota > Gammaproteobacteria > Methylococcales > Methylococcaceae > JBEBBU01. Next base: position 58,283 of record JBEBBU010000087.1, read on the forward strand.
TATACCGGTTTCTATAATGCGACCCGTTCTGGCGTCTCATTCGGTATCAACGATATGGAGATTCCTGAACAGAAGGCGGAAATCATCCAGTTTGCTGAAAACGAGGTCAAGGAAATCCAGAACCAGTATGCTTCCGGTCTGGTGACGGATGGCGAACGCTATAACAAGGTGGTTGATATCTGGTCGCATGCCAATGACCGCGTGGCCAAGGTGATGATGGATGGTCTGGGAACCGATAAGGTCGTGGGACCGAATGATGCAGTGGTCGACCAGAAATCCTTTAATTCCGTATTCATGATGGCTGATTCCGGAGCTCGAGGCTCGGCTGCCCAGATCAGGCAGCTGGCTGGTATGCGTGGCTTGATGGCGAAACCTGATGGTTCCATCATTGAAACGCCTATCACCGCCAACTTCCGCGAAGGTCTGACGGTACTGCAATACTTTATCTCTACGCATGGTGCCCGTAAGGGACTTGCAGATACGGCGCTTAAAACTGCCAACTCGGGCTATCTGACGCGACGCCTGGTCGATGTCGCTCAGGATCTGGTGATCACAGAACGGGATTGTGGCACGACGGAAGGTCTGCTGATGTCTCCCCTGATTGAAGGTGGTGACGTGGTTGAGCCTCTGGCTGAACGCGTACTGGGGCGGGTGCTTGCGGAAGATGTCCTGCATCCGGTGTCTGGTGAGCTGATCATGAACGCTGGGGAGATGCTGGATGAGAGTGCGGTGGCACGCCTCGAAGAAAGCAGTATCGATAATGTCCGCGTACGTTCTGTCATTACCTGCCGTACCCGTCACGGTGTCTGTGCTTCCTGCTACGGCCGCGATCTTGGTCGTGGCCACAAGGTCAACAATGGCGAAGCCATCGGTGTTATTGCCGCCCAGTCCATCGGTGAGCCAGGTACACAGCTGACCATGCGCACCTTCCATATTGGTGGTGCTGCTTCACGTTCTGCTGCTATCAGTAATGTGGAAACCAAATCCAGTGGACAGATCCGCCTCACCAACCTGAAGACGGCAACGAACCGCGACAATAATCTTGTGGCTGTTTCACGCTCAGGTGAAGTGAGCGTGATTGATGAGCATGGCCGTGAACGTGAGCGTTACAAGATTCCTTATGGTGCGGTATTAACCGTAAGGGAAGACAGTCCGGTACGTGCGGGTGAAATCATTGTTACGTGGGATCCTCATACCCATCCGGTGATTACCGAGGTTCGGGGGCGAGCGAAACTGGTCGATTTCGTCGAAGGCGTCACCGTCCGTGAGCAGTCTGATGAAGTCACCGGGCTGAGCGCCATGGTGGTGATTGATCCCAAGCAACGTGGCAGCGTCGGTCGTGAATTGCGTCCCCTGGTCAAGCTTATTGATGAAAATGGCAATGATATCCTGATTCCTTCCAGTGAAATTGCCGCCCAGTATTTCCTCCCGGCCGGTGCCATCATTGGTATTCGGGATGGTGATCTGGTTGAAGTGGGTGATGTACTGGCACGTATTCCGCAAGAATCCAGTAAAACGCGTGATATTACCGGTGGTCTGCCACGGGTTGCCGACCTGTTTGAAGCGCGTAAAACCAAGGATCCCGCCATTCTGGCCGAGGCCACAGGTATTGTGTCGTTTGGCAAGGAAACCAAAGGCAAAAGGCGTCTGGTGATTACGGATGCCCACAATGTCCAGCACGAGGTACTGGTGCCCAAGTGGCGGCATATTACGGTATTCGAGGGTGAGCATGTTGAAATGGGTGAAACCATCGCCGAAGGTGAACTGACCCCGCACGATATTCTGAGACTGCGTGGGGTCGCCGAACTGGCATCCTATCTGGTCAAGGAGATTCAGGATGTGTACCGTCTGCAGGGTGTGAAGATCAACGACAAGCATATTGAGGTGATCATCAGGCAGATGCTGCGCAAGATCGAGATTACCGATCCAGGTGACAGCAGCTTCCTGATTGGGGAGCAGGTTGACCGCTCGCGTCTGCTGGAAGAGAACGATCAGCTTGAAGCTGATGGCAAGATTGCGGCGTGCTGGGAACCGGTGCTGCTGGGTATTACCAAGGCATCATTGACCACAGAGTCGTTTATTTCAGCAGCCTCTTTCCAGGAAACGACGCGCGTGCTTACCGAAGCAGCCATTCGTGGTCTTACCGATCGCCTGCAGGGCCTGAAGGAGAATGTTATTGTGGGAAGGCTTATTCCTGCGGGAACTGGTCTTGCTTACCACCTTGACCGCAAGAACCGGTCGATAGCCGATTTGCACGAAGCCGAAGAAAGCGTGGTTGATGCTGCAGAAGTTGAAGAAGCGCTCAAACAGGCGCTTAACAGCTAGCAGTTCAGGGTAGGAGCGTCACGATCCTCTTGCGATTGTGGCGCCTCGGCCCCCTTTCCGGTAAAATCCCATATACCCTTTCTTATCCTAATGCTTTTAATGCCGGAGCATGAGCACTATGAGTAATCCAATCCGCTGGGGACTGCTGTTGGCAGGCCTG
>JBEBBU010000088.1:0-4238 GCA_041158225.1 Pseudomonadota bacterium
TTGGTAGATCTGGAAAACTGTCATCACCTGCATGCGGCGGTGCTTGATGTACTGATAGAAAAAAACGCGCGTATCCATGTAAAACCACAGGATCCGTTCCTTGCCACCCTGCTACAGACACTAGGTCTCCTGAAATCCGAGGGATGAGCAGGTTCCAGAAGACGTATAGGCTGGAAATATGAACACAGAAAATACACTTAGTCATCAGCAAGTACTCAGAAAGCTGGTTACACTGCTGGATGTTTATGTCCGCGGCGGCTTTCTGGGTGAGATCCTTCTTGGCCCCATCCAGATCAGACTGGATGAGAGTACGCTGGCCCAGCCGGATGTCAGTCTGTTCCTGCCTGAAACCAGACTGCATCAGGAAGGCAATCCTGCCATCCTGAATACCCGTCCTGATGTGATCATTGAGATACTGGATGTCAGTACAGCCTATAGGGATCTGGTTGAATCCAAAAGAATCTATGCCCGCAAAGGCATCGGTGAATACTGGATTGTTGATCCCAAAGGCAAAAGCGTCGAAATATTTGAGAATATAGACGGGCATTTTACTACGTATGCCATGGTAGAAGACGGCGAGAGCATCACGTCCCGTCTGGTACCAGCCATTGAAGTGGCTCTGGCAGAATTGTTTCCAAACTGATAACCTTAGAAGGCATCGCAAAGTGGCCTGATACGCAAGATGCTGTTCGCTCCTGGCATGAGGTAAATAGTGAAAAAGATTTTTCTGGTAGATGATTCCACTACCGTACTGATGAGCATGACCGATATTCTGTCACGACAGGGATACTCGGTCAGTCAGGCAGGGAATGGCGAAGAAGCCCTGCAGGCTCTCAAGGCTCTGGGCAAGGTCGATCTGGTGATTACCGATGTCAATATGCCCAAAATGAATGGTATTGAACTGATACGCGAACTGCGCAAGATGACCCTGTACCGCTTCACGCCCATTCTTGTACTGACGACTGAATCACAGGGTCCCAAAAGGGATGAAGGCAAGGCAGCAGGCGCTACAGGATGGCTGGTCAAACCCGTGGCGGCACCCGACCTGCTGAAAGTCATCAAACAGGTCGTGCCGGGAGCCTAGTGTTGCTGCAAGTCCAGTGCTTCAGCCAGTTCTGGCATCAAGCGCTGCGCGTAGGGAATGGACAGCCTTGCTGAAACTGTCAAGGCTGGCTGGCAAGAACACTCCCTGAGCCAGTTCCATTTCAAACGACTGGGAGGCCGCCCTCAAGCGCATGGCGCCCAGATCACCGGCACTCCCCTTGACCTTGTGTACCAGTTCCCGGGCTGCGGAGAGATCGTCCTCGAATGTAGCCCTGTCCAGCGCAGGCAGTATCTGCTCCAGGTCTTTAGCAAAACGCTCCAGCAGATGCGACAGAAAAGCCTCGTCCCCCCCAAGGGCATCGCGCAGCGGTTCGAGATTCAGTAGTGGAAGTTCATCCGCAACGGCACTTGGCGGGATGCTATTCATGAGATGATCCTGTAGGGTTAAGTACTGCGGCAAGCATACCACCCAACCGCTCTGAGTTGTATGGTTTACTCAGGACAGCAGACACACCGGCAGCCTGCGCTTCCGCATGAACCTCCTCTGTCAGACTGCCTGTCATGGCAATCACGGGTACAGGGGATGACAGGGTTCCGTCCAGAACCCACGCTTTTATCCGGCGACAGGCTTCCAGACCATCCATGACTGGCATGCGCAGATCCATGAGGATCACATCGATCCTCTGAGCCAGCAGGCAGTCCAGAACCTGCTGGCCATTCTCGGCAGCAAGCACGGAATAGCCCAGTTTCTTCAGCTGGTAAGCCAGAATATCCCGGTTGATTTCATTATCATCCGCGACCAGAACAGAGACGTCGGCCATCATCAACTCTCCTCCATATGGTCGGTACTGGCAGCCGCCTTCTGGATGCGGCCGCAAAGACTGACGACATGATGGCGAAATGCCTGCGCCATTTCAATATCCATGGAACTCCATGGATAGGACTGACCGCGCACCAGTTCTTTCCATGGGGCAAAAGAACCTCTGGGTATTTCCGTGTGTGGCACCAGACCGTGCCCTGGTGCCCCAGCCCAGGCAATCGTGTGTATCCATTCCTCACGGAACAGCAGCATATAACCACCCTCAGATCCGGAAAGTTTCAGGACCATCATGCCACTAACACGGTTTCTGAACCCCTGGGCAGCAGGATACAGCGCAGACAGGCGGTGGGTTACCCAGATATTTTCCTGCAGTTCAAGGCTTTCCAGCCATGCCAGAAGCCCAGGCATCTCACCAGCATCTGGGGTGCAACCAGAGGTATAGCGGTATCCCCCACAGGACAGGCTACAGCCATCTGCATTCACAAAGTTCAGGAGAAACGAGCAGATGCTGGCGATATCTCCCTCCCAGAGCATGGTGTCCTCATGGGCGCACTGCCCGGCCGATGTTTCCAGCAGATCCATCATTGCCTTGAGATGATCCATGGCGGCATGCCGGGCTTCATTGATCTGCAAGGCAATCAGCCGTGAAATGGTATCGGCAAGAGCAGACAGTCCCATACGGGCAGTGGTATCAGGGTGATAGTTTCCCGATATACGGTGACATATCAGCATCCCCCATAATTTGCCCTCCACCACCAGAGACAGGGAAAGAGCACCGGTCACCTTCATATTGGAAAGATACTGGATATGAATGCTGGAAACGCTGCGAAGCACAGCAAGCGACAGGTCGGTCGGGGCAAATGTTTTGGGATTAACCAGCGGCAGCAGAGGTGACTGCTCACTGCCCACGTTGGCAATGCAGCGGATGCGGTTGAGAAGATACAGCTGTCTGGCCTGCTTTGGAATATCACCCGCGGGGAAACGCAACCCCATCAATGATGGAACTTCCGGCGCACGACGCGCCTCAGCCAGTACCAGTCCACAGGTATCATCCATAAAGTTGTATACCAGCACCCTGTCATAATCCGTCATGGCAAGGATGAGATCTACAGCAGCCTGCAGAAGATTCTGCAAACCGGAAATGGCCTCAAGCTTCTGATGGAGGACATCCAGAGAGGGAGGGATACCACTGCGCTCTGCCGGCGCTGGCTCAAACTCAAGCAGTCCCAGCCCGTTGCTCCAGTGCACCACCAGATCCCAGAGCTTACCCGTTGCATCCATTGCAAGATCGGTGACCAGCGTACCCGAAGGGTTGGCCTGACGGCTTTCCATAAGAGGTACAGCCAGCTGCCTGGCGTAGACCTCGGCGGGAACCAGCTGGGAGAGCGGCTGCCCCGGAATGTCTCCGCCTGCACACACGGGAAACAGCTGTCCTGCATTGGCTGAACACTGCAGGACAACCATCGTCTCCGGATCCAGCACCAGCAGGATACCATGCGACTGAATGCTTCCCGGCGTGTGGATAGGCTCCAGATCACAACCTGTCAATACTCCATCCGATGATTTTAACTGGTTATCCATCATGACCATCACAAACCGCTAATTCATAAAATTCCTGATTAACCCGAAACATCAACAGCCCATGCGCACAAGCATGCGCGCGCAGGCTGATCGTTAGCCTACCTGATGAAACACCCCGGCTCTGTATCGGCCAGTAAACGGTCAAACTGAAGCATACACATTACTCCACCAGTAGATCCCGCATCATACCCATGTCCTCATGCTCAAGGTTATGACAGTGCATCATATAACGCCCTTTGAACTCCCTGAAAGGCTTGATGATGCGCACCCGCTCACCAGGCAGCACCAGCACAGTATCCTTCCATCCACTGTCAACCAGGCCCTCATGCACTGAGGCATAAGCTTCCTGGCCATCATCACTCATGCTGCGACTGATAATCTGGAAGGGCTGTTCATGGATATGAATGGGATGCGCCATGGACATCATGGCCGCCATGTTCATGCCGCCACTGCCACCATGGCCACTACCATGACCACCGCCCTCACCACCATGGTTATGAAAGATTTCCATCAGTTGCAGGGTATTGACCGGAATACGTTCCTCGGGAAGAAAATCATCCATGGCATAAGGCCGGCCATTCAGCAGCATGGCCATGGGCCCTTCGGAAATGGCAATGGGAACGGGCTTGCCCGGATTGGCAACGTCATCCAGCGTGTAACGCTCAATTACGGAAAGCTGGTGAGGCAGCGCCGGACTGTCACTGGTTTCCTGCGTAATCTGAAAGCGCATGATTTCAAACTCGCTGCCGGGTGCCAGTGCGTCAGCGCCATGGGACATTCCCATACCACCCAT
>JBEBBU010000089.1:0-5394 GCA_041158225.1 Pseudomonadota bacterium
CACGCCGTTTCTGGATGCAAGCGCCCAGCAGCTTTTCTCGCTTAATATCGATGCCATCCTGCAATACTAACCACCCCATATCAGCAGCATGCCGCAGGCAGAGCCCAGTGACTTGAATGGCCAGCGAAAAAATGAAAACCAGTCAATATTCAGACCCAGCAGCTTCACATTCCGGCCTCATGGCATCAAGCGTACTCCTGTCACCATTGACACGTCACCAGTGGGCACGACTCGCAGGACATTTTGAAGCATGCAGCTACCGGAAAGGTGATGTCATCCAGCAGGCAGGCGACAGGGTGCACGCCTTCCACCAGTTCAGCCATGACGCTCCCGCCCTGCAATTTGATCCCTCGACAGGTCATCACGAATCAGGGCATGCCTGTGGTGAAGAATGTCTAGCCGGACTTTCCCATTATATTTTTACAGTAGTGGCCAGCGGGGACATGCAAGGCTGGAAACTCAGCGCAGCGACCGCGAAAAATATCGGCAAGGAAAACAGCCAGATTCAGTCTGCGGCCATGGTGAATCTGGCCAACAGATTCCGTGAAATGCCTGAACCCGAAACCCAGCAAAAGGCGGCGCCACAAAAGCGGGAAACTCAACTCCCCATGTTCAAGTCTTTGGGCTGGTTAATCGCCATTTTTGCGCCCCCCATCCTGTATGTCTGGCTTCAATTCATGGGTCTGACGCCAAGTATGGCCATATTCATGGCGATCATGTTTGAGGTCATTCTCCTGTGGTTTTTTTCTCTGGTTGATCAGTTTATTCCGCCCATCATAGGTATTGCTGCAGCTATTTTTACCGGCCTGGTACCTGCTGAAACTGCTCTGGCTGGTTTTGCATCCTCTTCTTTTGTTGACTTGCTGTGTGTCCTTGTGATCAGTTCAGTCGTCATGTCCAGCGGGTTGAGCTTCCGGCTGCTGCTGACTTTTATGGCGCGATGTCCTCAAAAGCTGTCATGGCAACTGCAGATACCGTTATTCCTCGGATTTACCATTTCTCCCATTATTCCCAGTAATAACAGCCGCATGGCCCTACTCATCCCGGTCATGAACGAAATTGCCAGTCTCATGCGCTTGACCAGATTTCCTCTCGCTGCCACCTCCATGCTCGCTGGCGGCTATTCAGCGTCTGTCATTTTCTCCAACATGCTTCCTTCCAGCAAAGCCACCAACATAGCACTTGCAGGCGTCCTGCCTCCCCAGATTCATGCCGAATTCAGCGGATTTTTCTGGTTCCAGTCTGCCGCCATTGTCACCATGGGCATGGTGTTGATTCATCTGCTGTTAACCCTCTGGCTATTCAGGACAGAAGATGCTGCGCCTGTACAAAGACAGATGATCCACGAAGGCCAGCGCATTTTAGGCCAGCTATCTTTTGAAGAGTCTATTGCCGCTATTGCCATATTCATACTGATTATTGGTACCATGACCTATGAATATCATCATATTCCCACGAGTTCGATATCAGGTCTGCTACTCTTCTCCCTGCTGTCACTTGGACTGATCAGCAAGACGGGATTCAGAAAAGATATTGACTGGCCCCTGATCTTCTTTCTGATAGGGGGACAATGTCTCATCCGCATCGCAGAAAATCTGGGTATCAATGAACTGATCCTGGTGTCAATGTCCGGCGTCAGTGGCTGGATACAGGGCGATCCATGGCGTTTTGTCACTGCGGTCACAGTGGTCATCATTCCCATGCGATTCCTGCTTCCTGGCCCGCCCAGCGCGCTACTTGCAACCACTATTTTCAATCCCGTTGCCATCGACAATCACATCAACCCATGGGTATCCCTGTTTGTCTGTGGATTTCTGAGTGACATCTGGTTTATGTCCTATCAAAGCGGAACATGGACGCAGACCCAGTCAATGCCAGTGGCAGGCTTACTGGACATCTCAAAATTCAATCGCTACAACCTTTACATGAATATAGGACGGTTATTCCTGGTGTATCTCTGCATTCCCTACTGGCAATGGCTGTTGATCTTATGAATTCATCCTCACAACGACCGATCATCTGCATTTTCATACTGGCAGCCATCGCCAGTCTGGTATTTTTTGTTGCCAACAGGCCAAGAATACTCATCATCCAGAGTGAACAGGCAGACAGTTACCGCTCGCGTCAGTTCAAAGATGGCTGGCTGCATCAAGCCAATGCAAGCCATTTTATTGCCCGGAACTTGTGGTTTTTTCTTGATCAGGATGTCACCCCAGATGCCATGACCAAAACCGTGGCAGCCATACGCTCTATTGAAAGAGAAGATCCTGACCTTGTCGTTCTGGTGGATGATCAGGCTAATGCGCGTCTTGCCCCCTATCTGCCGGGAAATGACAGGATGAAAATACTTTATGTGGGCATCGACCAGAACCCCGAATACTACGGTTATGGTCCAGACTACAGGATTGCCGGCATTGATGAACAGTTGCGCGTGGATCCCATTCATGAACTGATGTCTCTGCTTCGTCCTGGAGAAGAACTGCGTTATGGCGTGATTGGTGTTGATAATCCAGGCGGACACGCAAGGCTTGAACAGATCCGGGGCTGTGCATGGAACCAGCACCATCTTGAAGCCAGTGCTCTGGTTAAAGATTTTGAAGCCTGGAAAAGTTTCATCGAAAGACATCAGGATCTGGATATTCTTATCATCCTGAATTTTGATTCACTCAAAGCGGGTGATGGCTCGGATAGCATGGTTCCGGAGAAACAGCTGATATTCTGGACTGAAGACAACAGCCGGCCTCTCCCGATATCGGTAGAAAGCAAATATGTACGCTATGGGGGTGGACTGGCCTTTGAGGCTTCACCAAGACGCTTCGGTGAAATGGCCCTGTCCCAATCCGCAGCCCTGCTCAAGGCTACCCCAGGCCAGAGCATTCCCCCCATCCATATGAATGAGTTTGCCGTTGCCATATGCCTTTCAAGACTTGCCTCCCGTGGCCTCGCGGTTCCGGCAATCTACCAGGAAACAGCCCGGTTGGCCGGCACGCTATACCCCTGACTCAGAGCGTTGCCATGTCAATGACAAAGCGGTAACGCACGTCACTGCGCAGCATACGCTCGTAAGCCTCGTTGATATCAGCCATGGGGATGAGCTCAATATCCGACAGCACACCTTTTTCAGCGCAGAAATCCAGCATTTCCTGAGTTTCGGCAATGCCGCCGATCAGCGAACCCACGATGGCACGCCGCTTGAAAATCAGGTTGAAGGTCGTAAACGGCTGATGGGGATGTTCCGGCGCGCCTACCAGTACCAGATGGCCATGCTTGCCGAGCAATGCCAGATAAGCATCCAGATCATGGGAAACCGCAACGGTATCAATGATCAGATCCAGCTGGCCTGCCAGACGCTGCATGGCTTCGGTATCCGTGGAGATACAGACTTCATCCGCGCCCAGACGCAAACCATCCTCCACCTTGGAAGGTGAAGTGGAAAACAGCACGACATGCGCGCCCATGGCATGGGCAAGTTTGACGCCCATATGTCCGAGTCCACCAAGGCCGACAATACCGACCTTTTTTCCGGGGCCCGCGCCCCAGTGTCTCAGTGGCGAATAGGTGGTGATACCTGCACACAGCAGGGGCGCTACCCGCGGCAGGTCAGCTTCTTCGTGGCGCACTTTCAGTACGAAAGACTGTTTGACCACGATGGATTCGGAATAACCGCCATAGGTATTCTCGCCGCCGGCAATGGGGCCGTTGTAAGTACCGGTGAAGCCTGTCTCACAGTACTGCTCCTCGCCCTCATGACAGGAAGGACAGACACCACAGCTGTCGACCATACAGCCCACTGCCGCAAGATCTCCCGGCCTGAAATCACTGACGCCAGCTCCGACTGCCGTGACGCGCCCGACAATCTCGTGTCCGGGTACACAGGGATACTGGGTCATATGCCATTCATTGCGCGCTGTATGCAGATCCGAGTGACAGACACCGCAGTAAAGGATATGGATGGCGACGTCCTGATCGCCCAGTGCACGACGCTCAATGGCAAGCGGTGCCAGTGGGGAGGATGGAGATAGAGAGGCAAAAGCCTTGATGGTCATAAACTACCTGCTGATGTGAAATAGTATGAAAAGGAGGCACAGAGGTGCCTGAACGTATTGAACCTTAAGCCTGCACATGGCCCTATGCTATGCCATTTTCCGAGCCAAGACCATCAGCCATACAGTCATGGGTTACCAACCGTCATATGGACGTCCCGACAGTAGCCGGTAGCATACGGCTGCACAACTCTATATTGACACACAAGGCGGGTAGAGCCGAAACGGCCCTCACCCTATTTACCGCCTTTATCCATTCTTTAGAGTAACCATTATGCAAAAACCGCATTTTTAACCGGTTATCGACCCCGAAGTATTCCGCCATGCCTTCAAGATGAATCCTGGTGGTTGCTTAAGCAAACCATGGCTCCTTATACAGATATGACTCATCCAGCCTAAATATCATCCCATCAACAGGTGAAACCTGTAAAAATCAGGCTGACATGCTATGATTCTGCCATTGATCAGCTCATATGGGTCTTTGGCGATGAAATTTTGCCATACGCTGTTTCTATGTCTGTTAACCTCATCTGTGTGGGCAGAAACCAGAGAGAAGCAACTATACATAGCACCTTTTGGCAGTTATATACAGCCAGGTGGTGATTCGCACGGATTAGGTGGCTGGGGTGCTGGTGCAGGCCTCGGCATGGAAGCCTTTCCAAACTTTAACATTGAAGCACGCGGATTCTGGCAAAACTATCAGAATACTTTTCACTGTTGTGATGCCGAGACCACACTGGCAGGTGGGACTCTGGATGCCCAGTGGTTTCCACTGGAACATGACGTTGCATCTCCCTATCTGGTGGCCGCATTGGGGGGCATGAACACACAGATGATCAATCGCACCCTCGCAAGCACACAGAATGCAAGTTCATTTATTTTTGAAACGGGTCTGGGCTCTTATTATCAGTTGTCCAGCCTTATTGATCTGCGGGCTGACGTCCGCTATCGGATCAATACACTTCCGAGTAATGTTGGAAGTCAGGGGGTACTGAATGACATGGTAGTCAACTTCGGTTTTGTCACCAAACTTCCATAAAAATTATGGCTTTATTACAGGCAAAACTGTGTTGTTAAGGCATGGCGGCCATTAGGCCGCCATGCCTCTCCATGACATCAAAGCATAATTTTGGATGATGTCATTGAACTCACCCCAGCCAATATCACCGCAAAATCAGCTGTCTGATCGCCATTGACATCAGCACTGAGCAGGTGATCTGCACTGGAAAACCTGACTTCACCAGCATGACCAGTAAAATCATGTGTCCCTATGAAATGGAAGCGCTGATTGCCTGAACGTATGGCATCAGCATCCAGAGCACGCAGATCCAGTCTGTCACTGCCAGCAAAG
>JBEBBU010000090.1:0-22011 GCA_041158225.1 Pseudomonadota bacterium
GCGCTATGCATATGCGTTTGGCGCAGATGCCGTCTATGCTGGCCAGCCGCGCTATTCGCTGCGGGTCAGAAATAATGATTTTCTTGAGGAAAACATAGGCAAAGGCATACAGGAGGCTCACGCGCTGGGGAAGAAATTCTATCTTGCCACCAACGTGCTTCCTCACAACAGCAAGATACGCACTTTTATCAGGGATATGGAACCACTCATCGCCATGAGACCAGATGCCCTGATCATGGCAGATCCAGGACTGATACTCATGGTGCGGGAGCATTGGCCGGACATGCCCATTCATCTTTCAGTTCAGGCCAACACCATGAACTATGCCAGCGTGCGCTTCTGGCAATCGGTCGGCGTACAACGCATCATACTGTCGCGCGAACTCTCGCTGGATGAAGTTGCTGGTATACGACAGGCCTGCCCGGACATGGAACTCGAAGTATTCGTGCATGGTGCATTGTGCATTGCCTATTCCGGACGCTGCCTGTTATCGGGTTACTTCAATCACCGAGACCCCAACCAGGGAACCTGCACCAACTCATGCCGCTGGAAATATGATCTGAGCGAAGCAGCAGAAAATCCGGAAGGTGACTGGGTAGCACCTGCAAAAGCCCACTTCACCCTTCAGGATCTGAATGCTCCCTCCATCGCAGCCTGTGGAGGCTCAGAGCGCCACCCAATGGCTGACGGCATCTATTTCCTTGAGGAAGAAAACCGTCCTGGTGAACTGCTGCCTGTCATGGAGGATGAACACGGCACTTACATCATGAACTCACGCGACCTGAGGGCAGTTGAACATGTGCAGCGTCTGGTTGAAATAGGCGTCAACAGCCTGAAAATAGAGGGGCGCACAAAATCCCACTATTATGTTGCCCGCACTGCCCAGACTTACCGTCAGGCTATTGATGATGCTGAAGCTGGCAGACCCTTCGATTACCGTCTGCTGGGAATACTGGAAAACCTTGCCCAGAGAGGTTATACCGATGGATTCTACCAGCGCCATCATACCCATGAATACCAGAACTATCTTCAGGGATATTCATCGAGTCACCAGCAACAATTCGTTGGCGAAGTGGTCAAATACGACGAAACCACCGGGTTGACCGAAGTGCTGGTAAAAAACAGGTTTGCCGTCGGCGACCGTCTCGAGTGGATTACCCCTGAAGGCAACGAAGATCTGGTTCTGGATGACATGGAGGATATGCATGGCCAGCCTCTGCAACTGGCTGCTGGCGGTGGCTGGCAGGTTCGGTTGCGCCTGCCGGTGAAAAATGGCATGCAGCATGGTCTGCTTTCCCGCTATCTCCAGCCTTCTTCTCCTGCCTGATCATAAGCTTGTCATCAAGGAGACCAGACCATGTCTATCCGTACCGCCGATCTGTGTGAACGCCATGCCAGCAGACAGCATCTGCAGATTCCTGAACCACTTTTTCAGAGTTTCGGTAAAATCCGGAGGTTTAGTGGCAGAATCACCACCCTCAAGATATTCGAGGACGATGGACTTATCAGGGAAACACTGAGCCAGCCAGGCCAGGGACGTGTACTGGTCATTGACGGTGGCGGATCACACCGCTGTGGTGTGATTGACGCCGCCATGTGCACTAGCGCAGTCGAACATGGCTGGCATGGCATCATCGTCTATGGCTGCATCAGACAACGGGATGCCATTGATGTGCAGGCTGTGGGTATTCGCGCCCTGCACTCCCATCCTATGCCCGCCCATCACCGGGGAGGCGGCGACAGGGATCTGCTGATCAGCTTTGCAGGCGTCAATTTTCGCCACGATCATTTTGTCTATGTGGATGAAGATGGCATCGTGGTGAGCGAAGAAGACATTGCTGCAGATTGAGCCAGCTGACGGATGCGTTGCGTCCATGCAGGGCGCATGGCACAATCCCCAGCAAAGATGTCTGGATTCTTTCTGCTCAAGCGTATACCGGGAAAATATTATGGAAATCATTCTGGCCAATCCACGCGGCTTCTGCGCTGGCGTTGACAGGGCTATCGAGATCGTCGACCGTGCCATTGAAGTCTTCGGCGCACCTATCTATGTGCGGCATGAGGTCGTACACAACCGTTATGTAGTGGATGGCCTGCGTGACCGGGGGGCAGTGTTTGTCGAAGAACTGGGAGAGGTTCCTTCAGGATCAACGGTTATTTTCAGTGCCCATGGAGTTTCCAAGCAGATCCAGGAAGAAGCCCGCATGCGTGAACTGCAGGTGTTTGATGCTACCTGCCCTCTGGTCACCAAGGTTCATATTGAAGTACATGCCCACGCCAATGAGGGGCGCGAGATCGTATTTATCGGTCACGCCGGCCACCCCGAGGTGGAGGGCACCATGGGGCAGTACATTAATCCGGAAGGCGGCATCTATCTGGTGGAATCACCCAGTGATGTTGCGACACTCAATGTGCGAAACCCTGAGAATCTGGCTTATGTCACCCAGACCACACTTTCCATTGATGATACGCTTGCCGTTGTGGATGCACTCAAGCAGCGCTTCCCAAAAATTGTAGGCCCCAAGAAGGACGATATCTGCTATGCCACCCAGAACCGTCAGGATGCGGTCAAGAAACTGGCTGGTGACTGTGATGTCATCCTGGTGGTCGGTTCTCCTAACAGTTCCAATTCCAACCGCCTGCGCGAAATCGCCGACAAACTCGGGCGTCGCTCCTATCTGATCGACAACGCCTCACACATGACACCCGATATGGTAGAAAACGCTGTACGCGTTGGCGTGACGGCAGGTGCATCCGCACCTGAGATACTGGTCAGGCAGGTTATCGCCCAGCTTCAGGCCTGGGGCGGTAAAACCATCGAAGAAAAAGAGGGCATTGAAGAAAAGGTCGTTTTCTCACTGCCTAAGGAACTGAGAAAATCAAGCCAGGGAAACTGAAATCATGTCCATCACCGCCATGCAACTCGTTGCAGAAGCCAAGGCAGTCATCCGTGAAACCAGTTGCGAGGAAGTGAGCAACGTACTCTCCAGCCATATACTGCTGGACGTACGGGAACCCGAAGAATTTGCCCAGGGCCACCTGCCAGGCGCCATCAACATCCCCAGAGGGCTGCTGGAATTCAGGGTCGAGCAACTACCCGCCCTGCAGAACAGGCAGACGCCCTTTGTTGTTTACTGCCAGTCCGGAGGCCGGTCAGCGCTGGCTGCCAGGACACTGGCCAGTATGGGATGGCATCACCCATTAAGCATGGCAGGTGGATACAAGGCCTGGACAGATGCGGGATACGCGTCAGAGCGCTGAAAACAGCCAGGGCAGCGCCAGAAGCTCAGCAGGCCAGCGTCTGGATACCTGGCTCTGGGCAGCACGCTTCTTCAAGACACGTCACCTTGCCACGGAAGCCATTCATGGCGGCAAGGTGCTCGTGGAGGGCGTGCGTGGCAAACCCTCCAGAATGGTAAGTCAGGGCACCTGCCTCACCATACAGCGTGAAGGACTGGAATGGCGCATTACCGTTCTGGGCCTCAATTCACAGCGACGCCCCGCTAGCGAAGCCCAGCAGTTATATCAGGAACTGCCTGACAGCCTGGAAAAACGGCTCGCCCTCATTGAAGAAAGACGTCTGGTTGGGCATCATCTGACAGCCGGCGAAGGTCGCCCCAGCAAGCGTGACCGCCGCCTTATCCACAGATTCACCCAGTCTCTCGAATAGGCCTCCAGCCCTTGCGATTGCAACCCCCCATGCATGACGCTAGAATTCAGGGTTGCATTCCATCACCCATATAAACAGGAAATCCTTCATGCACCAGCAAACGCTCACCCTCATCCAGGATTATTACGCTGCTTTCAACGCAGGCGACATGGACCGTTTTCTCGGACTGCTGACTGACGATGTTGTCCACGACATTAACCAGGGCGGCCGTGAAACAGGCAAGGCCGCTTTTGCTGCCTTCATGGATCGTATGAACCGCAATTACGGTGAACAACTGGTCGACATGGTCATCATGGCCAGCGAGGATGGCAGCCGTGCCGCTGCCGAGTTTGTGGTACTGGGTGAATACCGCGTGACCGACGAAGGCCTGCCCGAAGCCCGCGGCCAGAAATACCGCCTGCCAGCCGGCGCTTTCTTCGATGTACGGGATGGCAAGGTTGCCAGGATCACCAACTACTATAATCTTGAAGACTGGATCAGACAGGTTTCCCAGGACTGAAGACAGCTATGCTGCAAATCAAACACCTGTCCGGCGAGGCCATCCGGGATTACATCCCGGATCTTGCCACACTCAGAATCACGGTATTCCGTGATTTCCCCTATCTTTATGATGGCACCCGCGAATATGAGGAGCATTACCTCGAAACCTATCTGAAATCATCTGAAAGCATAGTGGTTCTGGCACTGGATGGTGATAAAACCATAGGCGCTTCTACCGGCCTGCCAATGGCGGATGAAACCAGCGAGTTTCAGGCTCCATTCATAGCTCAGGGCTTAAACCCGGCTGATTTCTTTTACTGTGCCGAATCGGTTCTTTTGCCAGAATATCGCGGGCGTGGTGTTTACAAGGCATTTTTTGAGGGGCGGGAAGCGCACGCGCGCAGGCTTGGGCGCTTCTCGCACTGTACATTCTGCTGCGTACAGCGGCCAGCTGACCACCCTCTTCGCCCCCAGGGCTATGCGCCGCTGGATGCCGTGTGGACACGCTTTGGCTACCATCCCCAACCAGGCCTGACAACCGGCTATGCGTGGAAAGACATCGACATGAACGAAGAAACCATCAAGCCCATGAACTTCTGGATCAAGGCTCTCAAGGATAGCCATGACTGACACATCCACTCTGCCCATAGCGGCAGCCCAGTATGACATCGGCTTCTTTCATACCTGGGAACAGTATCGGGAGAAGGCCAGACAATGGGTTGGCGATGCAGCCGGTCACGGTGCCCGCATGCTGGTATTTCCGGAATACTTCAGCATGGAACTGGCATCACTGTTTGGTGAATCAGTTTACAGTTCACTCTCACTGCAACTGGAATCCATGCAGTCAATACTCCCTGACTTCATGATGCTTTACGCAGATCTCGCTGAAGAATTTCAGGTACATATCCAGGCGGGCACCTATCCGGTAAGAGACAGCGACGGCTTTTACAGGAACCGCGCCTTTCTGTTCAGACCTGATGGCAGTATTGACCATCAGGATAAACTGCAGATGACACGTTTTGAAAACGAGTTGTGGCATATCACTGCGGGTGATGCCATCAAGGTACTCGATACACCATGGGGACCTGTAGGCATCAGTGTCTGCTACGACAGCGAGTTTCCACTGATAGCGCGCCGTCAGACTGAACTGGGCGCGCGGGTTATCCTGGCACCCAGTTGCACGGATACCCTTGCCGGCTACTACCGGGTACGCATCGGCTGTCAGGCCCGGGCACTGGAAAACCAGTGCTATGTGATTCAGTCCCCCACAGTGGGTCATGCGCCCTGGTCTGAGGCTGTGGACGTCAACACAGGCGCCGCCGCCATCTATACCCCGGTAGACCGCGGTTTTCCTGATGATGGCATCATGGCTCAGGGCACCCTGAACCAGACCCAGTGGGTCTATGCCAGTCTGGATCTTTCCCGGGTTCAGGCAACCCGGGAAAATGGTCAGGTACTCAATTACAGGGACTGGTCGCTGCAGCAGCGACTAGTCTGATTCTGCATGATCCAGGTAGCGCTCGGCATCAAGCGCTGCCATACACCCCGAGCCTGCTGAAGTAATCGCCTGACGGTAGATGGAGTCAGCAACATCACCAGCTGCAAATACACCCGGGATACTGGTAGCCGTGGCGTTGCCTGCGCTACCACCCTTGACTACAATATAGCCCCCCCGCATCTCCAGCTGGTCTTCAAAAATACCTGTATTGGGTGTGTGGCCAATGGCTACAAAAACACCTGACAGTTCAATATCGGTTTCTGCTGCATCCAGACGGTTACGAATCCGCATGCCGGTAACGCCGACATCATCACCCAGGACTTCAGCCAGTTCACAGTTCCAGTGTATCGTCACATTGCCATTACGGGCACGCTCCAGCAGCTTTTCTGAAAGGATCTTTTCACTGCGAAACTGATCCCGACGATGCACCACGATCACTTCCGAAGCTATATTGGAAAGATAGAGTGCTTCTTCAACGGCGGTATTGCCGCCACCGATGACAGCGACGCGCTTGCCACGGTAGAAAAAGCCATCACAGGTTGCACAGGCAGAAACCCCTCGTCCTTTATAGGCATCTTCAGAAGGCAGGCCCAGATAGCGTGCCGAAGCGCCAGTTGCAATGATCAGCGCATCACAGGTATACACGGCAGAATCCCCAACCAGACGAAACGGAGGCTTTGCCAGATCAGCAGTATGGATATGATCAAAAATGATCTCGGTGCTGAAGCGCTCTGCATGCCGGCGCATACGCTCCATCAGCTCAGGCCCCTGAACGCCTGTATCATCACCTGGCCAGTTATCGACCTCAGTCGTTGTAGTCAACTGCCCCCCCATCTGCAGACCGGTCACCAGCACCGGAGACAGATTGGCGCGGGCGGCATAAACAGCCGCAGTGTAACCTGCCGGGCCTGACCCCAGAATCAGCAGTTTGCTATGGCGCGTATCAGTCATCAGAATCCTCTTGCTAGACTTGAGCGAAATGGAAGAAAAATTGTCATGCTGGTGGTAGTATGCTGCAAATTCATCCTGCTATAAAGTGTACTTATCCACATCACAGTCACTTTCATCCCAGCCCGATTTGGTAACCGCTTTGGCCAGACCCGACAAGATTATCCGTTTCCAGACAGACATCCAGGATTTACGCAGCAGTTTTCTTCAGACCATCAAAGAGGCTGCTTTTCTCCTTTATCTTGGTATTGGCCTGTTCTTCCTGCTTTCCCTGATCAGTTTTGACCCGGAAGATGCCAGCTGGACACACAGCAGCAGCGGAAGTGTGACCGGCAACTGGTGTGGCGTAGCCGGGGCCTGGCTTGCAGATTTCAGCCTGGCCATGACGGGACTGACGGCTTACCTGTTTCCTTTTCTTCTCGCCAGCTATGCCTACCGTCAGTATCTGGGACGCAAGCAATTTGTCGACTGGATTGAAAATGGCCTGCGCTGGATGGGGCTTGTCACCACCATCGCGGCAGGTGCAGCGCTGGCGGATCTGCACATAGCCCGTTCTCCAGTCAACCTTCCAGAGAGCAGCGGCGGGGTGATAGGTCAGGTACTTGCTGATATTGCCCTGGATTCTTTCGGCATCAAACAGTCCAGCTTTCTATTACTGATCCTCTTTCTGGCTGGCATATCACTCTATACGGGGCTTTCGTGGCTCAAAGTTATTGACCGCCTGGGGGCGCTTGCACTCTGGATAAGCAACAGCCTGGCTGGCAGCGGATATAAGCAGGAGAGCAGCGCCACCGCCATTAACCATAACCTGCGGGATAAGGACATCACCACGCACCCTACTGCCCCACTGGAAGCAGCAGAAAGAATCAAAGCCGCTACCAGCATGGATATTGTTACCCCTGAACCCCTGGCGCCATCCACACAACTGGAGCACACGCTTACCACGCCAGCAGCACGCACCGCATCCAAACCGGAAAAAACAGGCAGACCGGCGCAGGCAACGCCACGCTCCAGACTGCCATCGCTTGAACTGCTCAAGACCGAGACTGTCAGGGTTAAAGCCTATACACAGGAAGCGCTCCAGACCATGGCTGATAACGTGGAAAAGGAGCTCAATCACTTTGGAGTCAGCGTGCGCGTCGTCTCGGTACATCCCGGACCTGTCATTACACGCTTCGAACTCGAGCCTGCCGTAGGTGTCAAAGGTAGCAGGATAAGCAATCTTTCACGCGATCTCGCGAGACAACTGGCAGTCACCAGCGTGCGAGTGGTCGAGGTCATCGAAGGTAAATCGGTTATTGGCCTGGAAATTCCCAACCGTGAGCGCGAAATGGTACTGCTGGGATCAGTACTGGCTTCTGATGCCTATGTCCAGTCCCCCCATCCCCTGACACTCGTACTGGGCAAAGATATCAGTGGACATCCTGTTGTCGCCAACCTGGCACGTATGCCTCATGTATTGGTGGCAGGCACCACGGGTTCAGGAAAGTCGGTCGCAATCAATGTCATGATCCTCAGCCTCCTGTATAAATCATCTCCCAGCGCAGTCCGGCTGATCATGATTGACCCGAAGATGCTGGAACTGTCCATTTATGAAGACATCCCGCACCTCCTTGCACCTGTCGTCACCGACATGAAAGAAGCCGCCAATGCCTTGCGCTGGTGTGTTGCCGAAATGGAAAGGCGCTACAAGCTTATGGCCAAGGTTGGCGTACGCAATCTGGATGGATTCAACGAAAAAGTCAGAATGGCAGTTGCGGCCGGCACCCCGCTACGTGATCCACTATGGAATCCAGCCATGGCACTCGAAGGCGATGAAGCGCCTGAACTCGAACCACTGCCTTATATCGTCATCGTTATTGATGAACTGGCCGACATGATGATGATCGTTGGCAAGAAAGTTGAAGAACTGATTGCACGACTGGCGCAAAAAGCCCGGGCAGCGGGCCTTCATCTCATTCTGGCCACCCAGAGGCCATCCGTGGATGTCATCACCGGCCTTATCAAGGCCAACATCCCTACCCGTATCGCCTTTCAGGTATCCTCCAGAATTGACTCACGCACCATCCTTGACCAGGGAGGCGCAGAAGCCCTGCTTGGTAATGGCGACATGCTTTATCTGCCTCCAGGGTCTGGCTATCCGGTCAGAGCACATGGCGCCTTTGTCTCTGATGAGGAAGTGCATCACATTGTCGAATTTCTGAAAAGCACCGGAACACCTGACTACATTGAGGATATTACCCGGTTTAATGAAGAATCTGCTTCGGGTGGATCTGGGGCATCACCAAGTGAGGAAAGCGGCAGCGAAACTGATCCGCTCTATGATGAAGCCGTACGTTTTGTGACCGAGAGCCGCAAAGGCTCGATCTCAAGCGTCCAGAGACGTTTCAAGGTGGGCTACAACCGTGCTGCACGAATGATAGAGGATATGGAGCGGGCCGGCATAGTAAGCCAGGCAGATGGCAACGGCAGTCGTCAGGTGCTGGCCCCCGCACCACCCTCAGACTGAACACACCTTGACAGCGTCAGTCTGGTGGCGTATCATTCTCTTACTTGCTGTCAACGCAGGCATTACCATTCAATGGTGGGCTGCGTCGGTTCCCTCGCAATGATATGTGACAAACCCCGCCAGGCCCGGAAGGGAGCAACGGTAGTTGCAGATTCGTGTGCCGGGGTGTAGCTGGCGTAGCACACCACCCTAATTCCAACTCTGCTGCATTGGTCCATGGCTCATCAAGCGCTGGCACGTAAGTGGCGTCCCCGTACATTTTCACAGATGGTCGGTCAGGAGCATGCCGTACGCGGCATGAGGCACGCCGTCGAACATGGAAGAACGCATCACGCCTATCTGTTCACTGGCACCCGTGGGGTTGGTAAAACCACTCTCGCGCGCATTCTAGCCAAGGCACTCAACTGCACATCCCCCCAGAACGGCGAACCCTGCAACCAGTGCCCTCACTGTACAGACATTGACGCCGGCCGCTTCACTGACCTACTGGAAATCGATGCCGCTTCGCGCACCAAGGTAGAGGACACACGGGAACTGCTCGAAAATGTAGCCTATGCCCCCAATAGGGGACGCTACAAGATCTATCTCATTGACGAAGTTCACATGCTCTCCACACACAGCTTCAACGCACTCCTCAAAACGCTTGAGGAACCGCCGGAGCATGTCAAATTTCTGCTGGCCACCACAGACCCACAGAAACTGCCTGTCACCGTACTGTCGCGCTGTCTGCAGTTCAACCTGAAAAACCTTACGCCAGAGCAGATACGCAACCAGATGGCACATATCCTGGAGGCTGAGGGGATTCCCTTCGAGCCCAATGCTCTCCGCTCTCTTGCCAGAGCCGCCGACGGCAGCATGCGCGATGGACTGAGCCTGCTGGATCAGGCCATCGCGCACGGTAGCGGAGAAGTCAGGGAAAAAGCCGTAGACGCCATGCTAGGCACCATACCCAGACAACCTGTGATCGCATTACTGGAACAGGTCATGGCTGGCAATGCTGCCGAGCTTCTGCAACAGGTTGAAAACCTGAGTGAAGTATCCACCAGTTTTACTGCGCTTCTGCAGCATCTCATGGAGGTCCTGCATCTGCTGGCCGCAGGTCAGATGGTGCCGGAACTGATCGCCACCGATGATCACGCGGAACGCCTGCAGGCACTCGCGACAGGTATTGCGCCAGAGGATATACAGATTTATTACGAGATAGCCATTCATGGTCAGCGCGACCTGCCTTATGCGCCTGACGCCCGCACTGCCGTGGAAATGACCCTGCTGCGCATGCTCGCATTCCGCCCTGCCTCATCAAGCCAGCAGCGCCAGCCCCCGCAAACCCCAAAAGCTACACCCAGAACGGCGTCACCCCCGATACCACAACGCCAGACAGAAGCTCCCCCGACGCCACAGGCGCCCGTACGCCCGGAGCCGACAGCCGCCGCGCCCCCCATGAACGACCCGTGGCACCAGATGGTGCGCAAAATGTCTCTCAAGGGCATGGTAGGCCAGCTTGCAAGCCACTGCATACTGCAGGAAATGAATGACCAGGAGTGCCTGCTGCTGCTGGAAAGCAGGTTTGAGAATCTCAAGACAGCAGCCATGGAATCACAGCTGGGCAAATCGCTGAATCAACTCTGCGGCAAACCCATAAAACTGCGCATCCAGCTTTCTGAAGCCCCTTCACCGGAAACACTGACACCTGCACGCCGCGACGCCATGGCCCGGGAAGAACGCCAGCGTGCTGCCGAACGCGACATCAACACCGATGCCACCGTGCAACTGCTGAAATCAGAACTGGGCGCCAACATCATACCCGGCTCAATCAGGCCGATAAACACACAAACTGAAGACTCTCAGGAGTAACCGCCCCATGAAAAACCCACTGGCCAGCATGATGCAGCAGGCGCAACGCCTCCAGGAAAATTACGTCAAGGCACAGGAAGAACTTGCCGAATTGAGCATTGAAGGTGAATCAGGCGCTGGTCTGGTCAGAATCAGCATGAACGGTAAGCGCGAAGTAACCAGCATGCAGATTGATCCATCCCTGCTTGCAGAGGATCAGGACATGCTTACTGACCTGATCATGGCAGCTTTCAATGATGGCGTACATAAGGTAGCCAGGGTCAAACAGGAAAAAATGGCCGGTGTCACCGGTGGCTTCGAAATGCCTGCCGGCCTGAAACTGCCGTTCTGAGAGGATAGACCCCATGCATGCCGGCCTGCTTGGCAAGCTATCGGCTACACTGCGCTGCCTCCCTGGCGTAGGGCCAAAGTCAGCCCAGCGCATGATGTTACACCTCCTGCAAAGAGACAGGGCCGGCGCAGAAAAACTCGCCCACACACTGCTGGAAGCACTCCAGAAAGTAGGCCACTGCCAGATGTGCCGGACACTTACAGAGAATGGCATCTGCAATATCTGTCAGTCATCAGAGCGCGATCCTTCGTTACTCTGTATCGTTGAATCACCTTCCGAGATGATGGCCATATCAGGCTCCACCGTTTACCAGGGACTTTTCTTTGTACTGAACGGGAAGCTATCGCCCCTGGACGGCATCGGCCCCAAGGAACTCGGTATTCCCATGCTTGAAACCAGACTGGCTTCAGGGAAAATCACCGAGATCATACTGGCCACCAATACAACAGTGGAAGGGGAAGCCACCGCACACTACCTTGGAGAACTTGCCCAGAAAATGGGCATACGCACCACCCGACTTGCCTATGGCATGCCCTACGGCGGGGAAATCGAGTATGTTGACGGCGTTACCCTTGCTCACGCCTTCAACCTGCGCAAAGTCATCTGACGAACAGGAATCAAACGACATGACCACAGACTGCATTTTCTGCAAAATGGCTACCGGCACCATTCAGCCTGACATTGTATTCCAGAATGAATATGTACTGGCATTCCGCGATATCAAGCCTCAGGCTCCGCAGCACATTCTGGTCATCCCCAGAGAGCACATTGCCTCACTGGATTCGCTGGAAACGGGAAAACACAAGACCATCGCCGGAGAACTGCTGATGGGAGCCCGCCAGGCAGCCAGAATCGCAGGACTGGCCGAAAATGGGTACCGCACCGTCATCAACTGTGGAAAAGACGGCGGCCAGGAGGCCTATCACCTCCATATGCACATCCTGGGCGGGCGGCCCATGCACTGGCCACCCGGCTAGACATAGAGCGCCTGTTCAGTCTGCCACGTTGTAATCAATACCCATCACGCTCCAGTTACTGGCAACCGAGGCGTCCTCGCCATTGAATTTCATTTTGCAGGCAAACGCCCG
This sequence comes from Pseudomonadota bacterium, assembly GCA_041158225.1. Lineage (GTDB taxonomy): Bacteria > Pseudomonadota > Gammaproteobacteria > Methylococcales > Methylococcaceae > JBEBBU01. The sequence goes on from JBEBBU010000090.1 coordinate 12,379, forward strand.
TGGCTTCTCATCACCAGGCGTTACCAGCACGCTTGATCTTATGATGTAAGTACGGTTGCCAAGCGCCCAGGCCTCGTAAGCTTCGTCATGAAAAACAGCGGTGTCGCCCAGATCTTCAGATTCACGCACGGCAGCCTTGCAGTGCACAAGCCCATAACCAGTACGCTCGGTCTGAACCTTGCCGAGCAGTTCATCCGGCTCCGCGTCTTTTTCGAAGAAAAGCTCAGACTCAGCTACCTTCGTGACAAAAGGGACAATAGCCTTGTTCAGGATCACATAAAGTCCGGTAATGAACAGGACCAATAGGAGCAGTGAATATTTTCGCGACATGACGCTATTCTCGATTGTGCTTCAAGTTGAAAGCCCCCAATTTTCCGCTATCCTCTGTCAAATGTATACAGACAAGGCAGAAGGTCATTCCCGTGAACCAGGAAAAAAAGCTGGTAGTTGCCATCTCGTCCCGCGCGCTTTTCAACCTTGATGCATCGCATCGCATATTTGAGTCGGAGGGCAAGGAAGCCTTCTGTCGCTACCAGTTCGAGCATGAAGATGACCCACTGGATCCAGGCGTCGCTTTTCCACTGGTACGCAAATTACTTCGGCTCAACCAGTACCTGCCACAGGCATGGATTGAGGTGATACTGCTGTCGCGCAACAGCGCAGATACTGGCCTGCGCATCTTCAACTCCATCCAGCATCACCAGCTTGCCATCACCAGAGCCGTATTTACCAGTGGCCAGCCACCTTACGAATACATCAGCCCTTTTGGCGCCCACCTGTTTCTTTCAGCTGATGCCGAGGATGTAAGCAAGGCACTGGATGCGGGGCACGCCGCTGCCACCATCATGACATCACACCCTCATTTCAATGATGATAATCAGGCACTGCGCATAGCATTTGACGGTGATGCCGTACTTTTTTCTGATGAGTCAGAACGCATTTACCGGACGGAGGGACTGGAAGCCTTTGCTGCCAGAGAAAAAGAAGCGGCCCATCGTCCATTGACTGGCGGCCCTTTCAAACCTGTATTGGCGGCACTGCAGCACCTGCAGCAGCAGCTGGAACACGAAGCACCGCTGCTCCGCACCGCACTGGTCACCGCAAGAGCAGCTCCAGCTCACGAAAGAGTGGTTCGCACCCTGCGCGCCTGGAATATACGTATCGATGAGGCTCTGTTTCTGGGGGGTATGGATAAAGGCCCCTTCCTGAAAGCCTTTGGCGCGGATATCTTCTTTGATGATCAGCAGCGGCACTGCGATGCCGCCGCAGCACATGTCACTACCGCTCATGTGCCACATGGCATCGCTAACGCATCATCCGAAAGTTGAGACGTCAGCAAGTGGTGTCTTGCAGGGCTGCCCGGCAATTTCGCGCACCAGTCGCGGCACCAGATACCCTGGTAACTGACGCTGCAGTTCTGCATGAATGGCCAACGCTGCATCATCATCAACCAGGAAATGCATCCCCCCCCTGACCTGGTCGAGCTGATGCAGATAGTACGGCAGTACCCCCCCCTCATCAAACAGGATACGACTCAGACTGGCAAGCACATCAGGATGATCATTGACCCCCTTCAACAGCACCGACTGGTTGAGCAGTTGTACACCCGAGCGCCGCAGACACTGCAGCGCCTCCAGCGTAGCAGCGTCAATTTCCTGAGGGTGATTGGCATGCAGCACCCATGTGAGGGGAACTCGCAACGATGCCAGGAGACTGAGCAGTTCTGGCGTGATCCGTTCTGGCAATATCATGGGGAAACGGCTGTGGATGCGCAGACGCCGGATCTGCGGGCGCCTGTCAAGGGCCTGTAGAAGCTCGGATAGCCGCTGATCTGAAAGCGTCAGGGGATCTCCACCACTAAGTATGACCTCTTCAGTTTCAGGATGCTCATCAAGAAAACGGAGGTTACCTGCCATGGCCGAACGGGAAAACTGGTGTTCTGCATAGGCAAAATTGCGCCTGAAGCAATAGCGGCAATGAATGGCACAACTACCCGTAGCAAGGACAAGCACCCTGCCCTGATACTTGTGCAAAATGCCGCCGCCGCGCACCGCCAGAAGATCGCCCACAGGATCTTCAGTAGCATAGCGCTGGATACCGGCATCATGCTCGTCCCGCAACGGCAATACCTGTCTGAGCAATGGGTCTGAAGCATCTCCCCTTGTCATGCGATCAGCATAACAGCGCGTCACACGGAAGGGAAAAAGAGACTCAGCAACACGACTTCCAAGTTGAGGATCAAGATCCAGATGGGCCAGCAGCGCCTCTGGCGAAGTAAAACTGTCTGACAATGCCTGCTGCCAGTTCATTGAATATCATCCTGATAACGGCTTTCGCTCAAGGCGAACGGTAACCTATAATACCCCATTGACCTATTTTCACCCGCAAGAGGACAGAATGGCATTTTTCAGCACCAACGAATTCAAATCAGGCCTGAAGGTCATGCTGGATGGAGATCCCTGCTCCATCATGGAAAACGAGTTCGTCAAGCCCGGCAAAGGTCAGGCTTTCAATCGTGTCAAACTGCGCAACCTGAAAACGGGACGTGTCGTGGAACGCACCTTCAAATCCGGCGAAAGCCTTGAAGGTGCTGATGTTGTCGATATGGAAATGCAGTTCCTTTATTCTGACGGCGAACTCTGGCATTTCATGGTGCCCGAATCTTTTGAGCAGTATGCGGCAGAGCCTGCAGCCATTGCCGATGCCAAAAAATGGCTCAAAGAGCAGGATACCTGCATCCTGACGCTTTACAACAATAGCCCCATTGCTGTCCAGCCGCCCAATTTCGTTGAACTGACCATCACGGAAACCGATCCTGGCGTACGCGGCGACACTTCTGGTGGTGGCGGCAAACCTGCCACTCTGGAGACAGGGGCCGTGGTAAGGGTTCCACTTTTCATCCAGACCGGCGAAGTCATCAAGGTTGACACCCGTAACGGTGAATACGTATCACGCGTCAAGTAAGCCAGTCCGCCAGCAACTGGCGGGCTGAATGCGATATCACCATGCTCCGCCAGCGCGCCCAGGCGCTGGCAGGCATCCGTGACTTCTTTCACCAGCGCGGGGTACTTGAAGTTGAAACCCCGTTACTCTCCCGATATTCGGTCACTGATCCCTATCTGGATGTTTTTTCTGCCACATGGTTACCAGGCAGACCCGGCAGCGCGAAACAGCTTTACCTGCAGACATCGCCAGAATTCGCCATGAAACGGCTGCTCGCCAGCGGCTCAGGCCCCATCTTCCAGATCTGCAAGGCCTTCCGCAATGAGGAAAAAGGCGCCATCCATAACCCGGAGTTCAGCCTTCTGGAGTGGTATCGCCCGGCATTGACCCTGGATGACATCGTCCATGAAACCCTGGAACTCATCCTGCATCTCTGGGTGCTGCTAAACCCGGCGACTTCCGGCAAGCCCCCTCCTGCATCAGACAACATACGATGGACATCCTATATGGAAGCATTCCTGCAACACACAGGCCTGCACCCGCTGGATGCATCACTGGATGACATGATGGCTCTGGCTGCAGGAACAGGCCTTGTCGATGCCCCCTATCTGTGCGGCCAGGAAAGAGCACTGTGGCTCGAACTGCTGTTCAGCCAGCGTGTTCAGCCAGCAATGAAATCAAAAGCACTTCAGGTCATCTACGATTTCCCGGCCATACTGCCATCGCTGGCAAAACCCTGCCCCCAGGATCCACGCTGGGTCAGAAGAGCTGAAATCTATGCCTATGGCACAGAGCTGGCCAATGGATTTGACGAACTCACCGATGCCAGCCTTCAGGCGGAACGCTTCAGCCGTGATCAGGCTTATCGTCAGCGGCACGACCTGCCGCCGGCGGCAGCCGATGATCGCCTCATAGCAGCACTGGATGCAGGTATACCCCAGTGCGCCGGCATGGCAATGGGTCTGGATCGACTGCTGATGCTGCTTTCAGGCTGCAGACGTATCGAGCAGACACTGAGTTTTTCTATCGATCGCGCCTGACATTGCTACCATGTCACGGCAACCCTGCGGAATCCCGCATGATCCAGCAACAGATACTCTCCCTCATCTTTCCATTCTGCAAGCACCCAACGTTCGCCCTGAATGCCATGACCAAGATCCACCTTATGACAGTCAGGTCTATGCGTGTGGCCGTGCACCAGAGTACAGGCCTGATATGAACGCATCACTTCTTCCACTTTCAGCAGGTTCACGTCCATAATCTCACCGGTTTTGCGGGACTTGCTGAAAAAACTGCGCAGCCGGTACCATCTTGCGTACAAGCGTCGCGCCCATAGTGGCTTGGCCAGTGCATTGCGCTGCCATTCGGTACTTCTCAGCAGTTTACGTACCGACTGATACTGAACATCATCGGTACACAGCAGATCGCCATGTGTCAGCAAAACATGACGACCAGCCGCCTGAACAAGCGCATAATCGTCCAGCAGAACAGCCCCGGCCTTCAGGAGAAAATACTCCCCCAGAAGAAAATCCCTGTTACCCTGCTGGAAACAGATGGCCACGCCACGCAGCGCCAGCCTGCCCAGCGCATTCCTGACATCCAGAGCCATACCGGCCTCATCGTCATCGCCAATGTAACTGTCAAAAAGATCACCGAGAATATAAAGCGTCTCGATCTCACTGCCGAGAGACTCAAGAAAATGCACAAATCCCTGCACCCGTTGCGGAACGCCTGAACCGAGGTGCAAGTCAGATATGAACAGACAGGTAGAAGCCATGAAACTGCGCCTGCAGAAACCGATAAGACAAGGCAGTTTAACTTAAACGGTCTTGATGTTATAATGCAATTTGATCAGGCGTGCTTTACCTGTAGCGCCTTTGTCTACGGTCAGTTCATTTTTACCACATGGGCCTTGAGCCCTTTTTTTTATGGTTGCAGAAAGATACGCATGAGAATGCCCGAACAACTGGCAAAGCTGATTGAGCCCGCAGTGACTGGTCTGGGCTATGAACTGGTGGATCTCGAGTTCGAGAGTCAGGGACGCATACTGCGCCTTTATATTGACCATGCAGATGGGATCACTATTGATGACTGCTCAAAGGTCAGCTATCAGGTCAGCGGGATACTTGAAGTTGAAGATCCTATTTCAGGACAGTACCAGCTGGAGGTGTCCTCACCCGGCATGGATCGTCCGCTGGTCAAACCCGAGCACTTCCAGCGTTTTACCGGCCAGATGGCGCGCATCCAGATCTTGCGGCCAATAGGCAACCAGAAGCGCTTCAAGGGCAGGATCACAGCGGCCAGTGACGAAAGCGTCACTCTGGAAACGGAAACCGGCAGCGTTGAACTGACCTATGGCGCGATCGAGAAAGCACGTCTCGTACCCGAATTTTGATCATATCAGGATCACAGGATCTATAACCCATGGCAAACAAAGAAATACTGCTTGTCGTTGACGTTGTTTCCAACGAAAAGGACATAGAAAAGGAAGTTATCTTCAGCGCCATAGAAGACGCCCTGCGTACTGCGACAGTCAAACGCCATGACAATGGCATTGACGCGCGTGTAGCCGTGGATCGCAAGACAGGTGATTATGAAACCTTCCGCCGCTGGCTGGTGGTGGCTGATGACGACTTTGGCACAAGCTCCGAGATGGAAGGCAAAGAAATATCGCTGGAAGATGCCCGGCAGAAAACACCCTCCATTCAGCCCGGTGATTATGTCGAAGAGCGTATAGACTCTATTGATTTTGGAAGAATTGCGGCACAGGCAGCCCGTCAGGTCATTGTACAGAGGGTTCGCGAAGCTGAACGGCGCAAGGTGGCGGATGCTTACAGGGATCGCATTGGCGAACTGGTCACAGGCATCATCAAGCGCATAGAACGCGGCAATGTGTTCCTCGATCTTGGTGGTAACGTCGAAGCGATTATCCCCAGAGAAGAAATGATACCCAAGGAACCCGTCAGGTCAGGTGACCGCCTGCGTGGCTACCTGAAAGAAGTTCGTCCTGATGCCAGAGGGCCGCAGTTGCTGGTCAGCAGAACAGCGCCTGAACTGCTGGTTGCCCTTTTCAGGCTGGAAGTGCCTGAAGTGGGCGAGCGCGTGATTGAAATCATGGGCTCGGCCCGTGATCCAGGTGTCAGAGCCAAGATCGCCGTCAAGAGCAATGATCCCAGGCTTGATACGGTAGGTGCATGTGTAGGCATGCGCGGCTCGCGCGTGCAGGCAGTATCCAATGAACTGGCCGGCGAACGTGTTGACATTATCCTCTGGAATGATAACGAAGCACAGTTCGTGGTTAACGCCATGTCACCAGCCGAAATCGTGTCCATCGTGGTTGACGAAGACAGACACAGCATGGATATAGCCGTCGCTGATGAAAACCTGTCCCAGGCTATCGGACGTGGTGGACAGAATGTCAGACTGGCCTCCGAGCTTACCGGCTGGACACTGAATGTCATGAGCGCAACGCAGGCCGATGCAAAAAATCAGGAAGAGGAACAGAAACTTCTCAACACCTTTGTCCGCCAGCTGGATGTTGACGAGGAAGTCGCCAGCATTCTGATCAGGGAGGGTTTTTCCAGTGTGGAAGAACTGGCTTATGTTCCCAGTAAGGAACTTCTGGAAATTGAAGAATTTGATGAAGACATCGTGGAGCAGTTGCGCAACAAGGCCAGAAATGCACTGCTGATACGCGCCATCGCGTCAGAAGAGCAGCTGGAAGAAAAAGTGCCTGGCGATGACCTGCTCAACATGGATGGAATGGATCGCGACCTCGCATACCGGCTAGCCGCTCAGGGAATAAGCAGCATGGAAGATCTTGCTGAACTCTCTGTCGATGAACTGGTGGCCTATGATGGCGTGGATGAACCCAGAGCAGCGCAACTGATCATGCAGGCGCGCACACCCTGGTTTGCAGAAAACTGAGATATTGCCGGGCGACCCGAGACTGAAATATGAGTGATGTAACAGTAAGACAACTTGCCGAAGTCGTAGGAATTCCTCTGGAACGACTGCTGGGGCAGCTCGGCGAAGCCGGACTTTCGGTATCCAATGCCGACGACAAACTGAATGATGCAGAAAAGCTGAAACTTCTGAGCTTCCTGCGCCAGAGCCACGGCAAAGATCAGAATGATCTGGCCGATCCCAAGAGGGTTACCCTGCAGAGAAGGACGGTCAGCGAACTCAAACAGGGTCAGGTGCCTGGCAAGGGAACCAAGACGATTAGCGTAGAGGTTCGCAAACGCCGAACCTACGTCAAGCGTAGCGAGCTTGAAACCCCGGAACGGGCAGAGGACGCTGTTGAAACAGATGTCGCCACCACACCCGAAATAACTGAAAGTGTCACCATAGAGACACCGTCCGTCAGCGAACCTGAAACTGCGATCCAGCAGCCTGTTGTTGCTGAAGACGCACATGATGCTGCAACCATGGCAGAACAGACTGCACCCGAAACCAGCAAGCCAAGCCATGCCGAAGCCGAGCTGGCCACACCCCAGGCTATTCAGCCTCAGGAGACAGCTGCACCCAAAACAGTTGGCACGACCACACCACCAGCAAGACACGAGTCTCCCCGATCTGCCACACCAGCAGCAGGCGAGCGCAATCAGACAACACGACCACCGCAACGCAACGATGGCTCAAGACCTGCCTCACAGCACACACCGAGGAGCGGAGATTCACGTGGTCAGGGACAACAGCGCCCGGGAAGTGCGCCATCATCCTATGCAGGACGCAATAACCCTTCTGCCATAGCCGCAGCTGCCACCCCGCCCCCTTCACCTGCTGCTGGCCGCAACGATGCTCGCGGCAAAAAGAAGAGCACAGGCAGTGAGCGTGGAGGCCGCCGTGATGAAGACTTCCGCGAAGGTAGTGATGACGATGCACGCAAAGGTGGCAACCGCAACAAGAAAAAAGGCAAGGGCACCCGACAGGTTGTACTTCCTGAGCAGAAACATGGTTTTGAAAGACCAACTGCACCCGTTGTCCGTGAGGTAAGCGTACCTGAGTCCATTACCCCCTCTGAGCTGGCCTCCAGAATGTCGGTCAAAGGTGCGGAAGTCATCCGCGTCCTGATGAAGATGGGCGTGATGACCACTATCAACCAGCCCATCGATCAGGATACCGCTGTACTGGTTGTGGAAGAAATGGGCCACACGCCTGTTCTCCATGATGATGACCCGCTTGAAACCGAAATCACCGCCAGCATTGCCGCAGAAGCAGATGCCGAGCAGCGCACGCGTGCGCCAGTAGTGACCATAATGGGCCATGTCGATCATGGCAAGACATCGTTACTTGACTATATCCGTAAAAGCCGCGTGGCTGCAGGTGAAGCCGGCGGCATCACCCAGCATATTGGCGCCTATCAGGTTAAAACAGACCATGGTGCAGTTACCTTCCTCGACACACCAGGTCACGCAGCCTTCACCGCCATGCGTGCACGTGGCGCCAGAGTCACTGATATCGTGATTCTGGTAGTCGCAGCTGATGATGGTGTCATGCCGCAGACCAAAGAAGCGGTGGAACACTCAAGAGCCGCTGGCGTTCCCATTGTGGTTGCCATGAACAAGATTGACAAACCCGATGCCGACCCCGACAGGGTCAAGCAGGAACTGGTCGTTCTCAATGTGGTTCCTGAAGAATGGGGCGGTGATGTGCAGTTTGTACCTGTGTCTGCCAAAACGGGACAAGGTATCGATGCCCTGATTGACGCGGTACTGATCCAGGCTGAGGTTCTGGAGCTCAAGGCGCCATTCGATACGCCGGCTTCCGGTGTGGTTCTTGAGTCAAAACTGGAAAAAGGACGCGGGCCAGTCGCTGACATTCTGGTTCAGAGAGGGCATCTGCGTAAGGGTGACTTCATTCTCTGTGGCAAGGAGTTCGGACGCGTGCGCGCCATGTTCAACGAAAATGGCAAACCGCTGAAGGAAGCCGGGCCAAGCACACCTGTCGAGGTCATCGGACTTTCAGCCGCGCCGGATGCCGGCGATGACTTCATAGTGGTTTCTGATGAACGCAAGGCGCGCGAAATCGCAACCCAGCGTGAAGAGAAGCAGCGTCATAGCAAACTGGCGGCTCAGCAGGCAAACAAGCTTGAAGACCTGTTCTCACGCATGGGAGCCGAAGAAGCCGTAGAGCTTGCGCTGGTGCTGAAAACGGATGTTCAGGGCAGTCTGGAGGCACTCCGCACCGCCCTCACCGCCCTGTCGACGGACAAGGTCAAGGTCAGGATCATTTCGGGTGGTGTTGGTGGCATCACAGAAACCGACGCCAATCTGGCGGTAGCATCAAGCGCTATCCTGATTGGCTTCAATGTCAGGGCTGACGCCAGTGCGCGCCGACTGATCGAGGAGCGTGGTCTTGATCTTCACTACTACAGCGTCATTTACGATGCGATTGACGAAATCAAGAAATCCATCAATGGCATGCTGGAACCTGAATACCGCGAACAGATTGTAGGTATCGCAGAAGTTCGTGAGGTATTCCGTTCCTCCAAGTTCGGCACCATTGCGGGATGCATGGTGATTGAGGGTCATGTAAAGCGCAATCTGCCCATCCGCGTCCTGCGTGACAATGTCGTTGTATTCGAGGGCTCGCTTGAATCACTGCGCCGCTTCAAGGATGATGCCGCTGAAGTCAAGGCAGGTATGGAGTGTGGTATTGGTGTCAAGAACTACACGGATGTCAGAG
>JBEBBU010000091.1:0-6056 GCA_041158225.1 Pseudomonadota bacterium
TCCCCATCACTGATCATGCCCAGAGAGTTCACAAGAAGTACGAGAATAGCCGCCCAGATCCAGAGGGAAATGGCTGAACTGCTAAGAACGGAGGTTGAAGCTCCGGAACTTGGCATGATTACGGTCAGTGATGTGGAAGTCACCCGTGACATGGCACATGCTACGGTTTATGTCACATTTCTGGGCTGCAGGCTTGAGCAGAAGGCAGCCCTGAAGCGACTGAAGGAATTTGCGCCCCATCTGAGGCAGCTGCTTAGCCGGCGGATACGCATGCGCGTCATGCCTGAACTCCGCTTTGCCTATGATGACTCACTGGAAAGAGGTATTCACATGGATGCACTGCTCCGCTCCCTGCGTGAGTCATCCAGCCAGGATCAAGACAGCCAACAGTGAATCTATCTGGCTTACTCATACTGGACAAACCTGCGGGTATGTCTTCCAATGGTGCACTATCAAGGGTGAAGCGACTGATGGCCACGCGCAAGGCTGGTCACACCGGAAGCCTTGACCCGCTCGCTACGGGGGTACTACCTGTCTGTCTGGGCGAAGCCACCAAGCTGTCCTCCCATCTGCTGGATGCCGACAAGTCTTATGCTGTCACCGTCCGCCTCGGTATCACGACTGATAGTGGTGACGCCGAGGGGGAAGTACTTTCGGTGCAGGAACCATCACCACTGAGCCCTGAAGCTCTTCATAGTCTGCTGTGCCGGTTTACCGGTGCGCAGCAACAGATTCCCCCGATGTATTCGGCACTCAAACAGAACGGGAAGCGACTGTATGAACTCGCGCGTCAGGGCATTGAGGTTGAGCGCCCTCCACGCCCAGTGATCATTCATCATCTTGATATGCTGTCCTATACAGGCGATCAGCTGATGTTGCATGTCAGCTGCTCAAAAGGCACCTATATTCGCAGCCTTGCCATGGATATTGGAGAGGCTATGGGCTGTGGTGCCCATGTCACAGCATTGCGCAGGACGGCAACCGCCAGTTTTACCCTGCAGCAGGCGATCACGCTCGAACAGCTTGAGGCCATGCCTGCTGCAGACCGGCCGGATTGCCTCCTTGATATGCAGACCATGATTACCCACATGCCTGAGATACAGATCAGCACGTCCCTGCTGCCCCCCTATCTGCAGGGACAGCCAGTGGCTGCCGTCGCAACCGAAACCGGAAAAACCTACCGCTGCAGCACGGAAAACGGGGATTTTCTCGGCCTGGCCATAGGCGTTGACTATGGAAGCATACGCGCAAAACGGCTGATCAGACATAACCTGCCTGCTGCAACTTGAGATCGGTTTCTCTAACATATAGAATCACCCATTAAACCATCGAATCAATCGTATACGTGGAGTTCACGCAATGGCTTATACCGCAACAGAAAAAAAAGCAGTCGTTCAGGATTTTCAGAGAGCACCTGGTGACACCGGCTCTCCGGAAGTACAGGTTGCGCTGCTGACTCACCGCATCAACCATCTGACCCCCCATTTTGTGAAAAACAAGAAGGACTTTCATTCACGCCAGGGCCTGCTGCGACTGATCAACCAGCGCAGAAAACTGCTTGACTACCTGAAGGGCACGGATCATGACCGTTACCGTTCGCTGATCGAACGTCTGGGTCTGCGTAAGTAAATCAGCCTTTCAAGTATTTCCAAGGATATTCAGTGAATCCCATCCGGAAGCAATTTCAGTACGGCGACCATGTCGTCACATTCGAAACAGGGGAAATCGCCCGCCAGGCCGATGCAGCTGTCATGGTAGACATGGCGGGTACTACCGTACTGGTCACCGTAGTCGCCGTCAAGGAAGCCAAGCCAGACGGAGATTTCTTTCCTCTTACGGTCAACTATCAGGAAAAAGCCTACGCTGCCGGCAAGATCCCTGGCGGCTTCTTCAAGCGCGAAGGCCGCCCCAGCGAGAAAGAAACCCTGACAGCGCGTCTTATTGACCGCCCGATCAGACCGCTGTTTCCGGAAGGATTCACCAACGAGATCCAGGTGGTTGCGACCGTCATGTCGCTCAATCCTGAGGTTGATCCTGATATTCCTTCCATACTGGGCGCATCAGCGGCACTTGCCCTGTCTGGCGTCCCCTTTCAGGGGCCCATATCAGCTGCGCGTGTTGGCTTTGTCAATGGCGGCTATGTACTGAATCCAGGCAAGGCTCTGCTGAAGAACTCCGAGCTGGATCTGGTCGTTGCCGGCACCCAGCATGCAGTGCTGATGGTGGAATCGGAAGCCAGATCACTGCCCGAAGAAGTCATGCTGGGGGCCGTGCTCTTTGGGCACACCCAGATGCAGACAGCCATCAGTGCTATCCGTGAACTGTGTCAGGATAAAGGTGTCAACACCTGGAACTGGACAGCTCCTGCTACCGATGAAGCACTGAAATCAGCAGTTGCTGACCAGGCACAGGCTTCTCTTACCGATGCCTACGCAACACCAGAAAAACAGTTGCGTCAGGGTAAGCTGAAAGAAGCCCGCAAAGCTGCCATTGCGGCCCTGTGCGGCGAAGATGGCTTCAGTGAGCAGCAGGTCAAGCAGCAACTGGACAAGCTCGAAGAACATCTGGTTCGCACCAATATTCTGGAACATGGCCGCCGCATAGACGGCCGTGATCTCAGGACGGTGCGCCCCATTTCGATTCGTACCGGTGTGCTGCCACGTACCCATGGCTCGGCGCTGTTCACCCGTGGTGAAACCCAGGCGCTGGTTGTGGCTACGCTGGGCAGCGGTCGGGATGCACAGGTCATTGATGCGCTTGATGGTGAATACAAGGACAGCTTCATGCTGCACTATAACTTCCCACCCTACTGTGTAGGCGAGGTTGGTATGGTAGGTTCACCGAAAAGACGCGAGATCGGACATGGACGCCTGGCCAAGCGTGGTGTAGCTGCCATCATGCCTTCAGCCGAAGAGTTTCCGTATGTGGTTCGCATAGTCTCTGAAATCACCGAATCCAATGGCTCAAGTTCCATGGCTTCAGTGTGTGGCGCCAGTCTCGCACTGATGGATGCCGGTGTGCCCACGCGCGCGCCCGTGGCTGGTATTGCCATGGGACTGATCAAGGAAGGCGACGCATTTGCCGTGCTGTCTGACATCATGGGTGATGAAGATCATCTCGGCGACATGGATTTCAAGGTTGCCGGCAGCATGGATGGCGTAACCGCCCTGCAGATGGATATCAAGATTGATGGTATTACACCAGAAATCATGCGTCAGGCACTGCATCAGGCCCGTGAAGGCCGCCTGCATATCCTTGGCAAGATGAATGAGGCTCTGGCAGCACCACGTCAGGAGATGTCTGACTATGCGCCACGCATCACCAGCTTCACTATTGACCCCAGCAAGATACGCGAAGTCATTGGCAAGGGCGGCGCCACGATCCGTTCCATTACGGAAGAAACGGCTACGACCATTGATATCACCGATGACGGTGTTGTCAGGATTGCCTCCGTGGACAAGCAGGCTGGACTGGATGCACGCAAGCGCATTGAAGATATCACCGCCGAAGTCGAAGTCGGCAGGATCTATGAAGGCAAGGTTGCCAGGCTGATGGATTTTGGCGCCTTTGTCACCATCCTTCCCGGCAAGGATGGCTTGGTGCATATCTCACAGATATCCGATGAGCATGTCGAAAAAGTCAGTGACAAACTGGCTGAAGGCGACATCGTCAAAGTCAAGGTACTTGAAATTGACCGTCAGGGGCGTGTACGCCTCAGCATGAAAGCCGTTCTGGAAGAAGGCACTGCTGCCGACTGAAACGGGTATTCAGGCCGTCAGCAAGAGCGCTACCTGTACTCGGGGGGATTATCCCCGGTACAGGTAGATGCGCCTTAGCAGGTAAGCAGCAAGAATAGTAAAGCTCAGACAGAACGCGGGCCAGTCGCCATGACTGGCATAAGGTGTCATCCCCTGCATGGGCTGAACCATACCCGTGATGACTTCACGCCTGAACACGCCACCTACCGCCTCAACGCCACCGCGATCATTGATGATACCGCTCACACCGGTATTGGTTGCCCTTACGAGATAACGCCCGGTTTCCATGGCACGCATGCGGGCAATCTGCCAGTGTTGATGTGGCGCCCATGAATCGCCAAACCAGGCATCGTTGGTGACATTCACCAGCAACTCGGCACCTGCAAACAGCGGACGGCGGATTTCATCCCCAAAAACATCCTCATAACAGATCGAACTGCCCACGACATGACCTGCCACCTGTAGTGGCACCTGCCTGAGCGGATCACCTGGCATGAAATCAGCCATGGGAAACTGTATCAGTTCCAGCACAAAGCCAAGCAGTGATCGGAATGGCAGGTATTCTCCGAAAGGCACCAGATGAGATTTGAAATAGGTGCCTTCATCCGCACCAATACTCACCAGGGCATTCTGATAAGCGCGCGAGGCCTGATCCATATAGGGAATACCCAGCATAATGGTCGCCATATGCGTCCTTGCTTCTTCAGCAAGCGGATTCAGCCAGCCATTGACGACCTGATGATAAAAAACCGGTACTGCTGTTTCTGGCCAGATAATCAGACGTGCATCCCAATGCTCCCGCGTCATGTCCACATAGTTTTGCAGCGTCTGTTTCTGGGACTCTGGCTGCCATTTGATATCCTGGGCAATATTGCCCTGTAGCAGGGCCACCGGCAGTGCCGCTCCAGAAGGCTGGGTCCAGTGCCTTGTCGACAGGGCAACACCAAGCAATACCATGCCTGCCATCAGGGTCATGAATAGCGAACGCAGGGCCCCCGCATGGAATAACGCCGCAACCATCATGGCAGCCATACAGGTCATGACCAGACTGATACCATACACACCTATCACAGGTGCATAACCTGTCAGTAGCGTGTCCGTCTGGCTATAACCGGCCAGTAACCAGGGAAATCCATTCAGAAAACGGGTACGCATCCATTCAGCCAGTACCCACATGGCAGGAAACAGCACGATCCAGTGCAAAACCGACCGGTCTGTATCAGCTCGCTGTCCATTCAGTAGCCAGGCAGCCAGCCAGGCAGAGAGTGCATTGAAAAAAGCCAGCAACCCTATCAACAGACAGGTAAGCAACAGGGAAACGACCAGGCCAGCGCCTGCCAGTGAGATGCTGTTGAATATCCAGGAGATTCCCATACCAAAAAGCCCAAGTCCAAACCACATACCTGACCTGAAAGCCTCTCCAGGCCTTGCGTGTAACAGGCAACCACAAAAGATGGTCATGGAAAAAAAAGCAAGATAGGGATATTCAAAAGGGGCAAAAGCAAAGGGCATGATGCCCCCTGCTATCAGAGCCAGAGCAGCCTTCAGCATACTTCAGTCGGCACTTGTTTCTGTCTGGGCGGGCATATCAAGTTGCAGGAGGTGGACACGCCTGGCATCAGCCCTTAGCACCGTAAACTGGTAGCCATTAATGACCGCCTGTTCTCCACGATGTGGCACATGGCCAAAATGGCTGACAATCAGTCCCCCTACCGTATCAAATTCCTGATCATTCAGGTGGGCAGTGAAATAGCTGTTAAACTCGTCAATGGGAGTCAGTGCCTTCAGACGGTATTGGGCATCACTTTTCTTGAAGATATAGACCTCTTCACCAAAATCATGCTCATCTTCAATATCGCCTACAATCTGTTCCAGCACATCTTCAATGGTGACCAGACCGGCACATCCACCATATTCATCCACCACAATGGCCATATGAGTGCGGCTGGTTCTGAACTCCCTGAGCAGGATATTGAGGCGCTTGCTTTCCGGTACAAACAACGCATTGCGCATGATGCTTTCAACACGCCCACCCTTGCCCCTGAGCGTCTGGGCAAGAAGATCCTTGACCAGCAGCACACCGACCACTTCCGAGCGATCCTCTGCGATCACCGGAAACCTGGAGTGGGCAGACTCGACGACCAGAGGATAAATCGTATCAAGTTCAGCATCATGAGGAACCACGACCATCTGGGCTCGCGCAATCATGATATCGCGCACTTTAAGTTCAGAAACCCTCAAAACACCTTCTATCATGTGCAGGGCTTCATTTTCAATCAGATTTCGTCGGTGTGCATC
>JBEBBU010000092.1:0-13651 GCA_041158225.1 Pseudomonadota bacterium
TCAGGGGGCGCGAACTAGCGCACCGCGATCTCGGCATGGATCTGCTGAAGCGTATTGAAACTGATTTGCTGGAACATGCAACTGTCGAACAATTTCCGAAACTCGAGGGCAAACAGATGAGCATGACGCTCAGCCCGAAGAAGAAAAAGGCTTGATAACCTGGAGACAACCATGCCTAAAATCAAGACAAACCGTGGCGCTGCCAAGCGCTTCAAGAAAACCGCGTCGGGTGGTTTCAAGTGCGTGCAGTCGCACCGCCGTCATATCCTGACCAAGAAGTCCACCAAGCGCAAACGTCAGTTGCGGAGCCCCGCCATGCTGCATCCATCGGATGTACGCTCAGCGAATCGCATGCTCCCCTATCTCTGAGTTTGCCCCGTTCATCGAATTGAGTTAAGAGGTATAGACTATGCCCCGCGTAAAACGTGGCGTCACTGCGCGCGCCCGTCACAAGAAAATCATGAAGCAGGCCAAGGGTTACTATGGTGCCCGGAGTCGTGTTTACCGCGTTGCCAAACAGGCTGTCATCAAGGCCGGTCAGTATGCTTATCGTGACCGTCGCCAGAGGAAGCGTCAGTTCCGTGCCCTTTGGATTACCCGCATCAATGCTGCGGCCAGGGAGTGCGGTCTTTCCTACAGCCGCCTGATTGACGGACTCAAGAAGGCCTCTGTCGATATCGATCGCAAGGTTCTGGCAGACATTGCCGTTCGCGACAAACAGGCGTTCGCCGAACTGGCCCGGATTGCACAGGGCTGATATCTGAATACAAGGCGCATCTGATGCGCCTTGTTTCTGTCAAAGGTCTTATCACACGCAGGGAAACATTGTGAGCACAGCACCCGATGGCTTGCTGGAACAGGGTCGTCAGTCCCTGCTGGAGGCCGCCAATCTAGAACAGCTTGACCAGGTCAGGGTTCATTATCTGGGCAAGAAGGGCGTATTTACTGAACAGATGAAGCAGTTGGGCGCCATGCCGCCCGAGGCCAGAAAAGAGTTTGGCCAGATCATCAATCAGGTGCGCGACCAGTTCCAGCAGGAACTTGAACAGAGGAAATTTGCGCTTGAGTCGGCATTGCTGTCAGCACGTCTGGCCAGTGAAGCACTGGATGTGACGCTGCCCGGGCGCGGTATGGCGGCTGGCGGACTGCATCCTGTCACCCTGACCCTGCGCCGTATCGAGAAACTGTTTGCCAGCCTTGGCTTCCGTGTGGAAGAAGGCCCTGAAGTCGAGGATGACTTCCATAATTTTGGGGCGCTCAATATCCCCGAGCACCATCCCGCCCGTGCCATGCACGATACCTTTTATTTTGACGCGCATACCCTGCTGCGCACCCATACCTCCCCGGTACAGATCAGGGTAATGGAATCTGGCCAGCCACCGCATCGGGTGATTGCGCCCGGTCGCGTTTATCGCTGTGACTCGGATCTGACCCATACGCCCATGTTTCATCAGGTGGAAGGCTTCTGGGTGGACGATGCGGTGAGTTTTGCCGATCTCCGCGGTACCCTGTATGAGTTTCTTTCACAGTTCTTTGAACGTGACTGCAAGGTCAGGTTCAGGCCATCCTATTTCCCCTTTACCGAGCCATCTGCTGAAGTCGACATTGAATGTGTCATCTGTGATGGTGCAGGTTGCCGCGTCTGCAAGCAGACTGGCTGGCTGGAAGTCATGGGTTGCGGCATGATTCACCCCTCGGTGCTTGCCTCCGTGGGCATGGACGCTGATGTCTGGTCGGGTTTTGCCTTTGGTATGGGGGTCGAGCGCCTGACCATGCTGCGCTATGGTATCAATGACCTGCGCCTTTTCTTTGAAAATGATCTGCGCTTTCTGCGCCAGTTCCACCCTTATTGATCCCAGAGGACGGGAAACACCATGCGTCTGAGTGAAAGCTGGTTGAGAGAGTTTGTAAATCCCCCCGTTGATGCGGCCCAACTGATACACCAGTTGACCATGGCGGGTCTTGAGGTCGACAGCCTGGAGCCTGTTGCGGGTGTCTTTACCGGGGTGGTAGTGGCCGAGGTGATGGCCGTTGAGCCCCATCCCGATGCCGATCGCCTGCGGGTCTGTCAGGTGCGTGCTGATGCCGATACCATGCTGCAGATCGTGTGCGGTGCTGCCAATGTCCGTCAGGGACTGAAAGTGCCACTGGCACGTGAAGGTGCCCAGCTTCCGGGAGGGCTGGCGATCAAGCGCTCAAAACTGCGCGGTGTACCCTCTGAGGGCATGCTCTGTTCGGCTAAGGAACTCGGGTTGGAAAGCCAGTCCGAGGGCCTGCTGGAACTGCCGGACGATGCACCAGTAGGTGCCAGTATCCGTGACTATCTGCAGCTGGATGATCACATCATTGAAGTTGATCTGACGCCTAATCGTGCCGACTGCCTGAGTGTGCAGGGTATTGCGCGTGAAGTGGCCTCCATCAACGGCATGAGTCTGACACCTCTGCCAGTGCCAGAGCCAGTTTCAGGGGCGGTACCTGCCAGAGTGGTCAGGGTACTGTCCCCCGAGGCCTGTCCGCGTTATCTGGGCTGCGTCATTCAGGGGGTCAATGCGGCTGCACCTACGCCACTGTGGATGCGCGAACGCCTGCGGCGCAGTGGACTGCGCAGCCTTGGCATCGTGGTCGATGTGACCAACTATGTACTGCTTGAGCTTGGGCAGCCCATGCACGCCTTTGATCTGGCCAGGCTGACTGGTGATATACAGGTCAGGCATGCCGAGGCTGGGGAAACACTGGCACTGCTGAACGATCAGAACATTACCCTGCGCGCCGACAGTCTGGTCATTGCAGATGATGCGGGGCCACTGGCACTGGCAGGTGTCATGGGCGGTGCAGCTTCGGCAGTCAGTGAGACCACACAGGACATATTGCTGGAATGTGCGTTCTTTACGCCATCGCGGATGATGGGGGCTGCGCGCAGCTACGGTCTGGCTACCGATTCATCGCACCGTTTTGAGCGTGGGGTTGATCCTGAATTACAGGACAGGGCGCTGGCGCGTGCCATTGACCTGATCATCTCCCATGCCGGCGGTGTCTCTGGTGTGGTCACCCGCGTTGAATCAGGCAGCCATCTGCCGGTGCGTACAGCCATCACCCTGCGTCAGGCGCGTGTCCGCAAGGTACTGGGACTGGATCTGCCTGATGCTTCCATCACGGCCCTGCTGGAACGGCTGGGCATGCAGGTTGCCGTCACGCCCGATGGCTGGACCGTACTACCGCCGGGCTTCAGGTTTGATATTGCGATTGAGGCCGATCTGATCGAGGAAATTGGTCGTATCTACGGTTACGATCATCTGCCCGTATGCCTGCCATCAGTTTCTCTGGGGATGCAGCCAGTACCTGAGCGTATGCTCTCTGCTGACAGATTCAAGGATACCCTGGTAGCGCTTGGCTATCAGGAAGCGATCACCTACAGTTTTGTCGATCCGGCAGAACAGCAGGCCCTGCTCCCTGACGGCGTGTCACTGGCTCTGCAGAATCCGATTTCTTCCGAAATGGCGGTCATGCGTGCCTCCCTGTGGGTCGGACTGCTGGATGCCGCTAGAAAGAATCTTAACCGCCAGCAGGACAGGGTACGCTTTTTTGAAACCGGCCTCTGCTTCCTCAAGGCCTCGGAAACCTCGGCGCTGGAACAGGTCTCAAGGCTGGGTGGTGTGGTACTTGGGCATGGCCATCAGGAGCAGTGGGGCCTGCCTGGGCGTGCAGCTGACTTCTTTGATGTCAAGGCGGATGTCGAATCGCTGCTGGCTCTGACCGGGCAGCAGGCCATCGAGTGGAAGCGTGACCAGCATCCAGCCCTGCACCCCGGCCAGTGTGCCCGTCTCTGGCTGGGGGGCATGGCTGCCGGCTGGCTCGGCATGCTGCATCCTTCAATGGAAAAGCATTTTGGTTTTGAGCAGCCAGTGTTCCTCTTTGAGCTGGATCTTGCCCGTATCAGGGAGCGCGCATTGCCAAAGTTCAGTCCGGTATCCCGCTATCCGTCCGTGCGTCGAGATCTGGCGCTACTGATGGATAGTCAGGTCAGCGTTGGCGAGGTCGTGAGCGCCATCCGCAGCCAGCAGGCTGAACTGGTCAGGGATGTCAGGGTATTCGATGTCTATCAGGGCAAGGGTGTGCCTGAAGGGCAGAAAAGTATCGCGCTGGGGCTGACCCTGCAGCTTGATGCGGAAACCCTTACCGATGAGTGTGTGGACCAGTGTATCCAGGAGGTGCTGCGCCTGCTGGAACATGATTTTCAGGCCAGATTGAGGGATTAAGCCATGACGCTGACCAAAGCACAGATGGTGGAACGGTTGCTTGAAGATGTCTCTGTTCTGCAGCGGCGTGATGCCCGTGATCTGGTCGATGATTTTTTTGAGGAAGTCAAAAAGGCACTGGAAACCGGTACCCAGGTCAAGCTGTCCGGTTTCGGCAATTTTGAGCTGAAGGACAAGTCCCAGCGCCCGGGAAGAAACCCTAAGACGGGGGATCCTATCCCTATCACTGCGCGCAGGGTGGTCACCTTCAAGGCAGGGCAGAAACTCAAACAGAGGGTGGAGGCGCTGGACGCTGGGGGGCATGGCATGGCCATGGCCGATTACGATGAGTGAGCACTCCAGTGTATCGGTAGGTATCGTTGGCGGTACCGGCTACACCGGTGTTGAACTGCTGCGACTCCTCGCACGGCATCCCCTCGCCAGGCTGAGCTGTATTACATCGCGCGGTGACGCCGGCAAGCCGGTAGGTGAGGTTTATCCCAGTCTGCGCGGACATGTCGAACTGGATTTTTCTGCACCAGATCCGGCAGCGCTTGCGGCCTGCGATATTGTATTCTTTGCCACGCCGGGGGGTATTGCCATGGATATGGCGGATGCCCTGCTGTCAGGCGCTACCCGGATCATTGACCTTTCAGCTGATTTCCGTCTGCGTGATGCTGCGGTCTGGAGCGACTGGTATGGAGCGCCGCATACCGCACCACAATGGCTGCCAGAAGCTGTTTATGGTTTGCCAGAGTTCACGCGCACTGCCATTGCGGATGCCAGGCTGGTAGCCTGTGCCGGCTGTTATCCTACGGCAGTACAGTTAGGCTGGCTTCCACTGCTGGCCTCAGGCAGACTGGATTGCAGCGATCTGGTTGCTGATGTCAAGTCAGGTGTCAGCGGTGCAGGTCGTAAGGCCGAAATTGCAACCCTGATGAGTGAGACTGGCGAAAGCTTCAAGGCTTACAGCGTATCCGGGCACCGGCACTGGCCTGAAATCGTGCAGGGACTGAAAGCCATGGGCGCACCCGATGATCTTGGCCTGACCTTTGTGCCACATCTGACTCCCATGATCCGCGGCATCCATGCCACGCTATACGCTCCCATGCCTGAGGGGATGACGCTGGATGAGGTACAGGCACTTTATCTTGAGCGCTATCGTGACGAGGTATTCGTGGATGTGCTGCCCACTGGTGCGCATCCGGATACGCGCAATGTACGCGGTTCCAACCGTTGCCAGATTGCACTGCACCAGCCACGCAACAGCCGTCGTCTGGTCGTGCTCTCCGTCATTGACAATCTGGTCAAGGGCGCATCAGGACAGGCAGTACAGGTATTTAACCGCATGCTTGGGGTTGATGAAGCCATGGGACTGGATGGTATAGGGCTGTATCCATGAATCATTCATCGATGAACAGTGTGCAGGACGAACTGCTGACTCTCCGTGATTTCATCCGCTGGTCAGCTTCCTGTTTCAACGAGGCAGGCCTGTTCTTCGGGCATGGGACGGCTACGGCGCTGGATGAGGCGGCTGCGCTGGTTCTGTATGCACTGTCGCTCGAATACACGTTGCCAGAAACCTATTTTTCTGCGCGACTGACACGCCCGGAAAAAGACCGTATTGTGGCTATGGTTGAAGAGCGCGTGCGGAGCCGGGTGCCACTTGCCTATCTTACCCATGAAGCCTGGTTTTGTGGGCTGCGTTTCTATGTAGACGAGCGGGTACTGGTACCGCGTTCACCTATTGCCGAACTGATTGAAAACCGCTTCCAGCCCTGGATAGCCCCTGATGCGGTGACGCGGGTGCTGGATCTGTGCACGGGGAGTGGCTGTATTGCCATTGCCTGCGCCTATGCCTTTCCGGAGGCAGAAGTTCATGCCGTGGATATCTCATCCGATGCACTGGCTGTCGCCAGGCGTAACATCGCTGACCACGATCTGGAGATGCAGGTGCAGGCGGTCGAGTCTGACCTGTTCAATGCACTGGAAGGACAGCGCTACGACCTGATCGTCAGCAATCCACCTTATGTGAATCTGGATGAGTGGCAGTCACTGCCAGATGAATTTCATGCCGAGCCTGCACTGGGGCTTGCTGCGGGTGAAGACGGGCTGGATATCGTGAGGCGTATGCTGGCAGAAGTTTCGCGCTACCTCACTCCGGAAGGCATCCTTGTGGTGGAAGTGGGCTCAAGTGCTGATATGCTGCAGGCTGCCTACCCGGATGTACCTTTCTGGTGGATTGATTTCGAGCGCGGTGGCGATGGTGTATTCATGCTGACGGCTGCCCAGATCCATGAATATCATCAGGCATTGCAGCCACTGGAAGTTCCGACCAACGTCACCACAGGAGCCGTTCATGTCCGGTAATACCATAGGCCGTCTGTTTACCGTCACGACCTTTGGCGAGAGTCATGGTCCAGCGCTTGGCGCGATTGTCGACGGCTGTCCTCCCGGGCTTGCGCTGAGTGAAGATGATCTGCAGCTGGATCTTGACCGCCGCAAACCAGGTACTTCACGTCATACCACCCAGCGGCGTGAGGATGATAAGGTACGTATCCTTTCCGGTGTCTTTGAGGGCAAAACCACCGGTACGCCCATAGGACTTCTGATCGAAAACCAAGATCAGCGTTCGCGTGACTATGCCAATGTTGCCGACCGTTTCCGACCGGGGCATGCTGATTACACTTACCATATGAAGTATGGTTTTCGTGATTACCGCGGTGGTGGCCGTTCCTCTGCCCGTGAAACGGCGGTACGCGTTGCTGCCGGGGGCATTGCCAAGAAATACCTGTCCGAACGCTATGGTATCCGCATCTGGGGTTATCTTTCGCAGCTGGGGCCGCATGCGCTGGGTTGCAGCCGGCCAGATGTCATCAACGATAATCCATTCTTCTGCGCCGATCCGGATCGCCTGCCGCAGCTGGAAACCTATATGGACCAGCTCCGCAAGTCAGGTGATTCGGTTGGCGCCTGCGTCACCGTGATTGCCGATCATGTTCCGGCAGGGCTGGGTGAGCCCATCTTTGACCGTCTGGATGCCGAGATTGCCTACGCCCTGATGAGCATCAATGCGGTCAAGGGCGTAGAAATCGGCGATGGTTTTGCCTGTGTATCCGCACTGGGCAGCGCCTTCCGCGATGAAATGACACCGGAAGGGTTTCTCAGCAACCATGCCGGCGGCATTCTCGGAGGCATTTCCACTGGCCAGTCGATTGTGGCAAGGCTGGCGCTCAAGCCGACGTCCAGTCTGCGTCTGCCGGGTCAGAGTGTTGATATTCATGGTCAGGCTGTTGAAGTCATCACCACCGGGCGTCATGATCCCTGCGTGGGTCTCAGGGCGACCCCGATTGCCGAAGCCATGCTGGCGCTGGTACTCATGGATCATGTGCTGCGTCATCGTGCGCAGAACCTGGACGTCGTGCCATCGATGGAGGCCCTGCCGGCATCTGCGGGCTGACAGGCTGTCATGACGCCTGTTCAGAAAACCGGCGTGCCCTATATCCGGCTCGCCGGTTTCTATGCGCTCTATTTTGCAGGTCTGGGCAGTTTCCTGCCTTACTGGCCGCTTTATCTGAGCACGCTGCATTACGAGGCCGAAGCTATCGGTCTTATCATGGCGCTGACTTCCATGACGCGCCTGGTGGCGCCCTATCTGTGGGGGTGGCTGGTCGACCATTATGGCGCGCCCATGCGCTGGATCCGTCTGGCCTGTGCCGGCCTGCTGGCCAGTTTCCTGCTGATGGCCTGGCAGCAGGATCTGCAGCAGCTGGTTGCGGTGACCCTGCTTTACACCTTTTTCTGGAATGCCATTCTTCCTCCCTATGAAGGTGTGACCCTGCAGTATCTGCATGGCAACGCTCATCAGTATGTGAGGGTGCGTCTCTGGGGGTCGCTGGGGTTCGTGCTGGGTGTGACGGCCATGGGAGAACTGCTGGGCAAGACCCTGGCCATGGAGTGC
This sequence comes from Pseudomonadota bacterium, assembly GCA_041158225.1. GTDB lineage: Bacteria > Pseudomonadota > Gammaproteobacteria > Methylococcales > Methylococcaceae > JBEBBU01. The sequence continues at coordinate 8,197 of JBEBBU010000092.1, forward strand.
CTGCCGGTGGTAGTAGGCATGCTGTTTCTGCTGCAGTGGCTGGGATCACTGTGCGTGCCTGCACCCAGAGTCATTCCGCATGCGGCAACGGATGCAGGCAGCGTCCTGCAGCGGTTGCGCCGCCCCGAGGTCATGGGGCTGATGCTGGTCGGATTACTGGTGCAGATGGCGCATGGTCCCTATTACAGCTTCTTTTCCCTGCACCTCAGCCATTATGGCTACAGTGATGCGGGTATCGGCCAGTTATGGACGCTGGGCGTCATGGCTGAAGTCGTACTGTTTATCTTTCTGCCCAGACTGCAACCGTATACCAGTCTGCGCTTCATGCTGCTGCTGGCGCTGCTGCTGTCCATCGCCCGCTGGCTGCTTGTGGCCTGGGCAACCGGCAGTTTTGTGCTTCTGGTGACAGCCCAGGTGCTGCATGCCGCGGCTTTTGGGGCAACGCACGCTGTTGCCATCCAGTTGATCCACCATTATTTTCCCGGAAAATTACACAGCCGTGGCCAGGCACTTTACAGCAGTATCTGCTATGGCATTGGCGGCGCTGCTGGCAGTATGCTGAGCGGCGAATACTGGGAGCGGTTTGGACCGGAATGGATTTTTTCTGCGGCGGCACTGGCAAGTCTGCTGGCACTGGTCATCGCATGGTGGATGGTAGAGCGTAAAATGATGCGCAAAGGCGACGAAAGCATGGGGACGGGGGATTTCTGATGTGGGAAATACTGAATGCGGGTGGCTGGATCATGTGGCCTCTGGTCATCTGTTCGGTGGTTGCCATGAGTGTGACGCTGGAGCGTCTCTGGTATCTGCGTACGGAGCAGATCGTCCCTGCTGATCTGGTGGCAACGGTCTGGCGCCGTTATGACAGAAAACAGGGTATGCTGGATGCCATGGATCTCCGTGAAATCCGCGGCAATAGTCCGCTGGGCGTGGTACTGGCGACGGGCCTTGCCAACCGTTCGCATGGCAGACAGGCCATGCTGGACAGCATGGAGCAGGCAGGCAGGCAGGTCATACATGGTCTGGAGCGTTATCTGAATACGCTGGGTACCATCGCCTCGGTGGCGCCTTATCTGGGATTGCTTGGCAGTATCCTCGGCATGATCAAGGTATTTTCCAGTTTCTCGGCCGCGCAGGGCTCAGGCAATCCTGCGCTGCTGGCGGGTGGGTTATCCGAAATCCTGATGACAACTGCAGCGGGTCTGGGGGTGGCGATTCCTGCGCTGATGGCTTACCGCTATCTGCAGGGGCGCGTCACCGAACTGGCCCTGCAGATGGAAAACGAGGCGGTGACGCTGGTCGCGCTGGTGCATGGTGAACGTGAGGAAGGTTTCTGATCATGAACCTCAGACCCCAGCGGAGGGAAACACCGGAACTGAACCTGATACCCCTGATTGACGTCCTGATCGTGCTGCTGATATTTCTGGTCATGACCACCACCTTCCAGCAGCCCAGTGCCCTAGGTGTGAAACTGCCGGAGGCTGACAGCGCCCAGGCAGTGACCCGCCCCGAGACTTCCGTGGTGGTGGAAATCAGCAGTGCCGGGCAGTATCGCATTGCCGGTCGTGATCCTGTTGCCCAAGGCTTGTCAGAAGTACTGGCCGATGCCTTGCCTGAAGCCCAACGCCAGCATATCCCGGTATTCATTCATGCGGATGCCAGTACCCCGCATCAGGCGGTCATGGAGGTGCTGGATGTACTGAGCAGACTGGGGGTCAGCCAGGTGCAGCTCATGGCAAGACCTGAGGGTTCATCGGCAGTCGGGCAGGGCCACTGATGGACTGGCTGGTCAAGGGCTGGTATCAGTCAAAGCCACCGGCCTGGTGGCTGCGCGGTCTGTCCGGACTGTTTGCCTCAGCTGTGGCCATCCGGCGCACTGCCTACCGGCGGGGCTGGAAGGCGGCCAAACGCTTTCCGGTGCCGGTGGTGGTGGTGGGCAACCTGACCGTAGGCGGCACTGGCAAGACACCGCTGGTCATTGCCCTGGCCGCATTGCTAAAGCAGCATGGATTCAGGCCGGGCATTATCAGCCGTGGTTACGGTGTGGATGTGGGGCGTGATCCGCGCTGTGTACAGACTGCGCAGGCATGGTGTGGGGATGAACCCACGCTGATCGCCAGAAGAACCCAGTGTCCGGTCTGGATACATCCCGTCCGCGCGCGGGCTCTGGAAGCGCTGCTGGCCCATGAGGACTGTGATGTTATTCTCTCAGATGATGGGTTGCAGCACTATGCCCTGTACAGGGATCTGGAGATTGTGGTGGTGGATGCCAGTCGTGGACTGGGGAATGGCTGCCTGCTGCCAGCCGGGCCACTGCGCGAACCTGCAGAACGCCTGGCCGAGGCTGATTTCGTCGTCGTCAATCTGGGCAGTGGTGAGGACAGTGCATGGCAGGCACCCGCTGCTGGCTACGGCATGACGCTGGCTGGTGATGAGGCTGTCAATCTGCTGACAGGCGAGATTCGTCCGCTGCAGCAGTTCATCAATGGTATGATGCATGCCATCGCAGGCATCGGTCATCCTGAACGGTTTTTTGCATCGCTCAGAGCCAAAGGCTTGCATGTAGACTGCAAGGCATGGCCTGACCACCACGACTATGTGGCGGATGATCTGCCCCAGGGAACAGTACTGATGACTGAGAAAGATGGTATCAAGTGCCGGAAGTTTGGTCGTGATGATCTCTGGGAAGTGCCGGTCAGGGCGGTGTTGCCATCTGATTTTGAACGAAATTTCATTGAATCGCTTGTAAAGGTGCGTCGTGGACAAGAAGTTGCTTGATATGCTGGTATGTCCTGTCTGCAAAGGCAGTCTCCGTTATCTGAAACCGCAGCAGGAACTGGTGTGCAAGGCCGACAGGCTGGCATTTCCGGTCAGGGAAGATATTCCCGTGATGCTGGAGGTCGAGGCCAGAAAGATCAGCCTTGAAGAATATGATGCCCTGGCCAACTGAAGCCATATGCAGTTCAAGGTAGTCATACCGGCACGACTGGCTTCCACCCGTCTGCCTTCCAAACCCCTGTTGCCGCTTGCGGGCAGGCCCATGATCCTGCATGTCTGCGAGCGCGCACTCGCCAGTGGTGCGGATCAGGTGGTGGTGGCTACGGAAGATCCGGCGATCATGGACGTGGTAGCGCATATGCCGGTGGAAGGTATGCTGACCTCCAGTGAGCATGTCTCAGGCACTTCAAGGATCGCAGAAGTCTGTTCGCGCATGGGCTGGTCGGGTGAAACTGTCGTGGTCAACCTGCAGGGGGATGAGCCACTGATGCCCCCTGAACTGATCGCTGAACTGGCCAGTACCCTGAGCAGTGACACTGACTGTCATGTGGCCACCATGGCGGCCGCCATGACCCAGTGGAACGATATTGCCGACCCCAACATCGTCAAGGTTGTCATGGACCGGCAGCAGCGTGCGCTCTATTTCAGTCGTGCTGCCATTCCCTGCGAGCGTGACCGGCATTCTGTCGAAGGTGATGGAGTGCCTGCTGGAATTTACTGGCGGCATATCGGCATGTACGCCTATACGGCGGCGTATCTGCGCCAGTATGCCAGCCTTGAGCCCTCGCCGCTGGAAGATCTGGAAAAGCTTGAGCAGTTGCGTGTGCTCTGGCACGGTGATGCCATCAAGGTGCTGACAGTACCGCAGGCACCACCGCCTGGCGTGGACACCGAAGCTGACCGGCAAAGGGTCGAGTCCATCCTGCTGCAGTATATGCGCTAGTCCTGACGATCGCTGTCGTCATGCGGCTGGCGCCTCAGGGCAAAACTGAGCCCCTCGCCAGTCTGGTCGCCAAGACAGAACACCGAGTGCCAGACACAGCTGGCGAGGTCACGCTGGGGCAGCAGCAGGATGTCGCCCGGGTGCAGGCAGTGAGCATAACCTGCCTGTACCAGCTGGGCCAGAAACTCCGGGGTATGGTTCAGCAGCGCTTCACTTTCATCACAGTCAGCATCATCCAGAAGCTGGCCCAGACTGGCAGCATCTGCGGCCATGGCCTGGCGTAACGCTGGCCACTGGCTGCTGTCCTGATCTTCCCTTGCCAGATACTGGCGTACCTGTTCTTCCAGAGTCTTGCGCGAAATGGCAAGCCAGAAAGTGGAGCCTGTCATCTGGGCAAAGACCACGCCCTCATGGCCTCTCTCAACATCATGATGCATCTGGGCCCCGCCATTGGGCGCATTGAAATAGACAATGCGCTCCACAAAGGCATAGGGTTCCCCCTCCATGATTGTCTGCAGGTAGGTGTGGAGTTGGGCGTGTTCAGTTACAGCGAGCGATTCAGGAAAGATGAGGTCGGTAAGCACAGCGCTCCAGTACTGCCGTTCCGGATCAGCGCTCACGTCCTCATAACCTTCCGTGCCAAAGGAAAAGCGGAAGCGCAGACTCGCATCCTCATCATCAAATGACAGCCATGATGCCTTGCACCAGAGGTTTTCAGCGATCATGTCATCATCTTCCCAGACATCGAAAAATACTTTCTCGATACCCTGTTCATCATGATCTTCAAAGCTGGAGGCGGCCAGTTCAAAATCAGGCTCAAATCTTTCCTGATAGGGGTCTTCTTCCAGCTGTTCGGTAAGGCTGGTGCCGTCCAGCATGGCCTGCATCAGCCGTGCGGACTGTTGCAGATCAGCTTCATGTTCAGGTATGGCGGCTGTGATCAGGCCGGGCAGGTGGATGGCCCGATCCTGTTGCCACAGGCCTGAAGCCTGTTCCAGCGTGGGCAGGGCGGGGCGTTGTGTTTCTTCGACCCAGCCCAGGATTTTACCTCTGCGTTCGAGTTTTTCTGCCGAGGATGAGGCCGCCTGGGGGGGATGCGTAAAGTGTATGCTTGCTGTCATGATGGGTCATAAGTGCTGTGATATCGGCATGATCATCGCATGCGCAAGGATGAATGACAAACCACAATAAAACAGGGGTAGAATGATATTCCCTAATACCTTTGCAGGAGTCATGCGCATGAGCATTCGGCCGTCCCCGATTAGCAGGCGTCAGTTTATCCGCAGTACCGCAGCTGGCGTTCTGGCTTCCACTCTCATTCCCGGGCACCTGCTGGCCATGGAGGGGATGTCCATGACCCCAATGCCCAAGCTGCCTCCGAACAGGGCCAATCCCCAGTTCAGGCCTGATGTCGAAGTTGAAATGCTATGCGTGAGGAAAGCCATCCCTATTCTGTCAGGGGCGCCCACGCAGGTGATGATGTATCAGGGACGTGTGCTCAGTGGTCCGGAGGATGCACTGGTGCCGATGCCTCACGGTTATCTTGGTCCCTTGCTGCGTCTGCAGAAGGGGCAAAAGGTCAGGGTGCATCTCCGTAACGCGCTGGGTGAACCCACCATCACGCACTGGCACGGCCTGCATGTCCCTCCGGAGATGGATGGTCATCCCATGTATGCCATTGATGATGGTGAAACCTTTGTCTATGAGTTTGAGGTGAAAAACCGCGCCTGTTTC
>JBEBBU010000093.1:0-7597 GCA_041158225.1 Pseudomonadota bacterium
GCGCTGGACAGGCCCAAGCGCAGCTGGGCTGCCAGCAGCAACATAGCTGGACGGCCCCTGCGCAAGCACTACCTGCCGGCCTCCGGACAGGACGGGATCAGCAGGCAGGCCATGCCGGAAACTCGATGCCTGATGGCAATCTGCCGGTAACGACTGCTTGCCAACGTCACCGGACGACCAGACTGGCCTGAAGATATTGCCTGCGGGACTGCCGCGCAGGCCCTGCTGACCAGACCCGGCAGCGGTCCAGGAGGACTGACAGACTAAGGCTGGGTAAGACGAGCGCATGCTGGGCGCCTGCGAAAGGATGCGCCGGCGGTCCCTCTGGTCACCTTCTGGTCACGGCGACTGGTCGTCAAGGGTCATGGGGGGCATAGGGCGAACGGGAGGAAGAACAGGCCGGCATCGGCTGGATCGCCAGCATTCACGAGGGCTGGCGCTGGCTATCGCGCAAAACAAAAGGCCCACACCGGAGTGCAGGCCCTTGCTTATACTGGCTGGGGGACGAGGATTCGAACCTCGGTAAACGGAGTCAGAGTCCGTTGTCCTACCGCTAGACGATCCCCCAATAAAACAGAGGTAGAAATTAGCGCTTGGAGTACTGTGGACGACGACGCGCGCCGTGCAGACCGATCTTCTTACGCTCAACTTCACGCGCATCACGCGTGACATAACCAAACTTGCGCAGGATGGGACGCAGGGTCTCATCGTATGCGATCAGTGCACGGGTAATACCGTGACGGATTGCGCCTGCCTGACCAGATGGACCACCACCAACAACCTTGATGACCAGATCCATTTTGCTGGTATTCTCAGTGGCTACCAGAGGCTGCAGAACGATCATGCGATCCGTCTTGCGGCCGAAGTAGTCTTCCAGCGTCTTGTTATTGATCTGGATGGTGCCGCTACCTGTGCGGGTGTAAACACGGGCAATCGCACTTTTACGACGTCCGGTTCCATAATACTGTGCTTGTGCCATAGCTTAGACTTGTAAGTTGTATGGGTTAAATTTCAAGAACCTTGGGCTGCTGGGCCTGATGGGTATGTTCAGGACCTGCATAAACCTTCAGCTTGCGGAACATGGCACGACCCAGAGGATTGCGCGGCAGCATGCCCTTCACAGCAGTTTCAATGATCTGCTCTGGCTTTTTCTGGCGCAGCTTACCAAGGGTGATCGACTTCATGTTGCCGATGTAGCCCGTATGCTTGTAGTAAACCTTGTCCTGCTCTTTATTGCCGGTAACGCGAACTTTCTCTGCGTTGATGACAACGATGTAATCACCGGTATCAACATGAGGCGTATATTCGGGCTTATGCTTGCCACGCAGGCGGCGTGCAATTTCCGTACTCAGGCGACCCAGAGTCTTGCCATCGGCATCGATTACAAACCAGTCGCGACGCACCTCGGCGGGTTTGGCACTGAATGTCTTCATTTCCAGCTACGCTCCAATATCTGGCGTTCAAACTTAAAACACGGATTCTAGCAGGGATACGCAGACTCGACAAGACCCTGTGGTTAATTTTAGCTTGAAGGCATCCTCATGGTCGCTTGCCATGACAGACAGGATCAGATGTTACCCAAGCATCACTTATGCGGCTAACGCATAATGATATGCCTTTATATTTGTTTCAAGAACACAGAACAATCCATAAAATCGGCACGCATTCAAGCCATGATCATGCAGCTTGCACATATAGACGATTTGAACTTCTGTTAAGGTAATGCAATGTCAGTAAGCCGAAGAGCCCTCGCCATCGTCACCACAATCTTGGCGACCAACACGCTCATGTACCCTTCCATCACGCTCGCCAGGCCGAGCGCCCAGGACAAAAAAATCGCAGAACTGGAAGCTCACATCAAGGCGCTGGAAGCCAGGCTGGAAAAAGTACTGGATGCAAAACTGAATGAAGGCACTGCTGCCCCAGCGGCTACAGGATCTGCAACCGCACAGGATACCCAGCAGCATGCCGCAGCTACTGCATCGGGTATAAGCAAAGCACCCTCAACGGCATCAACTCTCTCTCAGACTGCTCATGCTGACACACCTGTGACCCGTAGCGAACTCGCGTCCCTGAACCAGAAAGTGCGCCTGATTGAACGCAAGATGGATGTAGAAAAGGAAGAAAACACCTCGCGCTGGGATAAACTGCCCAAGAGTATTGAACTGGGCTCCCAAGGACTCAAGGTCGTCTCGCAGGATCAGGAAAACTCCATCTATCTGCGCGCACTGATCCAGGCGGACAGCAATATCTTCATGGATGACAGCAATGCTACGCCGACTAATGCTAATGGCAGCTCCATCGCTGACAAGTTTTTCATGCGCCGGGTACGCCCCATTATTGAGGGCACTGTCTGGAAATGGTTTGACTATCGGGTCATGCCCGACTTCGGCATGGGCACAACCCGGCTGTTTGATGCTTACATTGATATGCGCTATTTCAGACAGGCCAGCCTGACCGGCGGCAAATTCAAGTCGCCCATCAGTCTGGAACGCCTGCAAAGCGCCAGCGCCCTGCCCTTTGTGGAACGCGCCTTCCCGACCCAGCTGGCCCCCAACCGGGACGTCGGTTTCATGCTGCATGGCGAGTTCGATCAGCCGGGCTACCCCAGCAGCTTCAGCCCGCTCAATCGCAACCAGACCCACAACGGCAACTATCCCATGTATAACTACCCTGATTTTCTCAGCTATCAGGTAGGTATCTTTGATGGTTCCCGCAACAATGGCAGCATTGATTCAGACACCAATGATGCGAAAGAATATCAGGGGAGACTGTTCTCCCATCCCTTCCTGCACTCCGGTGTCAGCGCACTGGAAGGGCTGGGGCTTGGTGTCGCTGGCTCATGGGGACGTCCCAATGATGATACGCTCTCAACCTATCAGAGCCCTGGCCTGCAGAACATTTTTGTCTATAACAGCCTTGCCCGCGCTGACGGCCAGCAGTACCGTGTCTATCCACAGAGCTACTGGATCATGGGCCCCTTCCAGCTGGTCGGCGAATACGCACTCTCCAATCAGGATATCGCCAACCAGGTTACGGTTGACAGGCTGACCCAGAACAAGTTTTCTACCAACCAGAATGATCAGGCCTGGAATGTCACAGCCTCTTATGTCCTTACCGGAGAAACCAACACCTTCCTCGGTCAGGGCATCAAACCACGCCACAACTTCAATCCTGCCGAGGGCAACTGGGGGGCATTCCAGGTGGCAGCCCGCTGGAGTGCCATCAATTTTGACAAGAACATCTTTGAAAATGTGGGCACAGCTGAAAAGCCTATCTATCCCTTCGCAGACCCAAGGGTATCGGTAGCTGCAGCCACCACCTGGGGATTAAGTATAAGCTGGTGGCTCAATCCTAATGTGAAGCTGATGACAGACTATTCACAGACCAGCTTCCAGGAAGGCGCAGGCGAGTTCAGCAGCAGCGGTCAGCTGACACCTGCCATACTGGCGCGTGAAACCGAGAAAGTCTGGCAGACCCGTATGCAACTTGGCTTCTGACAGTTTCCCCATATGGCAAACCGAAAACAACGATACACAACTTTAAGGAATCATCATTCATGAACAGACAATCATCAGGCTTGCATAAACTCGCCCTCTCGGTGGCACTAACGCTAGGCACATTGGCCGCCAATGCCGCCGATGTGACCCTGCTGAACGCCTCCAACGACCCGACGCGTGAACTTTTTGAACAGTACAACACCGCCTTCAAAAAACACTGGGCCAGTAAGGCAGGAGAAACCATCGAGATCAAGCAGTCACACGGCGGATCAGGCAAGCAGGCGCGTGCCGTCATTGATGGCCTTGATGCCGATGTGGTCACACTGGCACTGGCCTATGATATTGACCAGCTGCACCTGAAAGGCAAGCTTATCCCGGAAAACTGGCAGTCGAGACTACCCCACAACAGTTCCCCCTTCACCTCCACCATGGTCTTTCTGGTGCGCAAAGGCAATCCCCAGCAAATTCATGACTGGGCTGATCTGGTAAAACCTGGTGTATCCATCATTACCCCCAACCCCAAGACATCGGGGGGGGCGCGCTGGAACTATATGGCAGCCTGGGGTTATGCACTCAAAGGGAATCCTGCCAATGAAGCGGAAGCCAAAACCTTTGTGGAACACCTGTACCGCAACACCGCGGTACTGGACAGCGGCGCACGCGGCTCGACTGTCAGCTTTGTTGAACGGGAGCTCGGTGATGTGCTGATCACCTGGGAAAACGAGGCTCATCTGACACTCAAGGAATATGGCAAGGACCAGTTTGAGGTTATTTATCCTTCCACCAGCATTATGGCTGAACCGCCTGTCGCCGTAGTAGATCAGGTCGTGCGCCGCCATGGTACAGAAAAGGCAGCTGAAGAGTACCTGCACTATCTCTACAGTCCAGAAGGCCAGGAAATCATCGCGCAGAACTTCTACCGGCCGCGCGACCCTGCAATCCTGAAAAAATATGCCAGCGTATTTCCAGAAATCAGGCTGTTCACCATTCAGGAAATTGCCGGGGACTGGCACAAGGCACAGGCCAAACATTTTGCTGATGGCGGCATCTTTGACCAGATCTACCAGAATCGCTAAGCAGTCATACCATCTGCAGACAAACCAGGCCTGGCGCTTACCCCGCCGGGCTTTTGCCTTTGCAGGCTATGCTTAGCTGATCAAATGACTTTATAAGCCGGCAGCAAGCCGCTAGACTTTAACGCATACCTAACAACCAACCTGTAATTGACTGGTCATGGATTTTCTCAATGCTCAAGCGTCATAGCGTACTGCCAGGCTTTCCCATTGCCATGGGATGCACGGTAGCCTATCTCTCACTGATCGTGCTGATTCCTCTCTCCGCCACCTTTCTCAAGACAGCGACACTGGGCTGGGACGGTTTCTGGCAGACCATCCTGACGCCTCGCGTCATGGCGTCCTACCGTCTGACCTTTGGAGCATCCGCGCTGGCGGCCAGTATCAACGCAGTCTTTGGTCTGCTCCTGGCGTGGGTACTGGTACGCTATGAGTTTCCCGGCCGGAAACTCATCGATGCCATGGTTGACCTGCCCTTTGCCCTGCCCACGGCGGTTGCCGGCATTGCACTCGCCACGCTCTATTCCAGCAAGGGCTGGCTGGGATCACATCTGGTCCCCATGGGTATCAAGGTCGCCAACTCGCCCATGGGTGTTACTGTCGCCCTTACCTTTATCGGTCTGCCTTTTGTGGTCAGGACCGTACAGCCAGTACTGGAGGAGTTTGAAGGGGAACTGGAAGAAGCCGCCGCCAGCCTTGGCGCCACGCGCTGGCAGACCTTTACCATGGTCATTTTCCCCACCATCTGGCCAGCACTGCTGACAGGATTTGCCCTGGCATTTGCCAGAGCCGTCGGTGAATACGGTTCCGTCATTTTTATTGCCGGTAATATCCCCATGGTCTCGGAAATCACTCCCCTGCTGATTATTACCAAACTCGAACAGTATGACTATGCTGGCGCTACAGCGCTTGCCGTTACCATGCTGGTAGCCTCGTTTACCCTGCTGTTTGCCATCAATGCCGTGCAGTGGTGGACCCTGCGCCGCTATGGCCGCTAGCGACAAGGAAAGGATGATCCACCATGTCTGGAACTGAACAACCATTATCCAGTGCCCCTGCAGCCCGTCGCCGCCTGAGCACCAAAACCGAGCCGGCATGGTTACGCTGGCTGCTGATTACCCTGGCGCTTGGCTTTGTCGCCGTGTTTCTGCTGATGCCGCTGGTCGTTGTCTTTACCCAGGCTTTCAGCAAGGGGGTGGATATCTATCTGGCGGCCATCACTGAAAGCAATGCCGTCGAAGCCATCAAGTTGACCCTGCTGACGGCCGCCATCGCCGTGCCACTGAATGCAGTATTTGGTGTAGCGGCTGCGTGGGCCATCTCCAAGTTTGACTTTACCGGTAAAAGCCTGCTCATCACCCTGATTGACCTGCCATTTTCAGTATCACCGGTCGTATCCGGTCTGATCTATGTCCTGCTGTTTGGTATGCAGGGATGGATGGGGCCATGGCTGCAGGCGCATGACATCAAGCTGATTTTTGCGGTTCCAGGCATTGTGATTGCGACCCTGTTCGTCACTTTCCCCTTCGTGGCACGTGAACTCATCCCGTTGATGCAGGCGCAGGGTACCGAGGAGGAGGAGGCGGCCATTGTGCTGGGCGCATCAGGCTGGCAGATGTTCTGGCGTATCACGCTGCCCAATATCAAGTGGGGGCTACTGTATGGCGTCATCCTCTCCAATGCGCGCGCCATGGGAGAATTTGGCGCCGTATCCGTGGTTTCAGGCCATATACGCGGCATGACCAACACCATACCACTGCATGTGGAAATCCTCTACAACGAATACAACAGTGCTGCAGCTTTCGCAGTAGCCTCGCTGCTTGCCATGCTGGCACTGGTTACCCTGGTACTGAAATCACTGCTGGAATGGCGTATCCATAGCCAGCTGGCAGCGGCTGAAGCCGATACGGAGTAAGCACATGAGCATCAAAGTCAGTAATGTCACCAAAACCTTCGGCGCATTCCAGGCACTCAAGGGCATCAATCTGGATGTAGAATCGGGTGAACTGATCGCCCTGCTGGGCCCTTCAGGCTGTGGCAAGACCACCCTGCTACGCATTATTGCCGGACTGGATACTGCCGACAGCGGCCAGATCCTGTTTCATGGCGAAGATGCCACGGATCTCGATGTCAGAGAACGCGAGGTTGGCTTTGTCTTCCAGCACTACGCCCTGTTCCGCCATATGACGGTACTGGAAAACATCGCTTTTGGCCTGCGCGTACGCCCACGCTCGCAGCGCCCCAGTGACCAGATCATCCGCCAGAAATCCCAGCAGCTGCTGGAGCTGGTGCAACTGGGATGGCTGGCCAACCGCTATCCTGCCCAGCTTTCAGGTGGCCAGCGCCAACGTATTGCACTGGCGCGTGCTCTGGCTGTTGAACCCAAGGTGCTGCTGCTGGATGAACCGTTCGGTGCCCTGGACGCCAAGGTACGCAAGGATCTGCGCCGCTGGCTGCGTCATCTGCACGATGAACTGCATGTCACCAGCCTTTTTGTCACCCATGATCAGGAAGAAGCGCTGGAAGTCGCCGACCGGGTCGTGGTGCTCAATAGTGGACGGGTTGAGCAGGTTGGCACCCCGGATGATGTCTATGAACATCCGGCAACGCCATTCGTCTTCCAGTTTATTGGCGATGTGAATCTGTTCCATGGCCGCATCCATGATGGACACGCCCATATCGGCAGCTCTGAAGTCAGCGTCACTCTGCCGATTGATGCTGCCCATGGCGATGCCGTCTTCTACGCCCGCCCTCATGATGTCTGCATCCATCCTGCGAACAGCAATGAGCCGGGCATAAGAGCCACCGTACGTGATATCCGACGTATGGGCAGTATCGTCAGGCTGGGACTTGCCCGCAATGACGGTGAAGGTCTGGTGGAAGCAGAACTCACCCGTGAAGAATTCGGCCGCTGGCAGCTCCGCTATGGCGATGAGGTTGTGGTCCAGCCCAAACGCATCCAGCTGTTCAACGAAAATACTCCACGCTAAGCCCAGCTACATGCAAGGGTGCACCAGTACTGGT
>JBEBBU010000094.1:0-3117 GCA_041158225.1 Pseudomonadota bacterium
CTATGGGTGATTCGACGCTGCCACGTACATGCGTATTCTGGTAGTAGAGATTGGTAATGCCGCTACGGCTACGGCCATAGACCACCAGTTCATCACCCACACGGATATTCTGGCTGGCGCCGGCATTGATGTAGAGCGTCTGCCCGTCAACCTGCAGAATGTGTTCACTCACCGGCAGGCAACGCAGGCGATCCACGATATGCTGTGTCTGATGTTCAATCATGTCCGCTATGGTCTGGCCAATGGCTGACTCGGTAAAATCCGAACTGTCAAAATAGGTTCCAGGTGCAAAATAGACCGTGCCGTGTGCTGTGTCGGAGAGCGCAAATCGGTCAAGCAGCAGGCCGGTCTGGCCATCATAGATGAAAAGCTCGACATCCAGGCTGCGTGTATGGGGGGGGACATTGATCAGGTATTCGGTCAGTGAACTCAGGGCATCCACGACACCTGATGTATGAATCTTCATGTCATGGATAATGCCGCCCACTACAAATTGGGCGTCGACACTGTCTGCCAGATCAATGACGACATTGTTTTCCTGGGTTTCATAGCCGTTGGGACGGGGCGCCTGGGTCGGGAACTCAAAAATACTGGTCCTTTCCGTGTCCCTGATGACAAATTGACCGGTTTTGGCCAGTGAACGCGCCAGTGCTGTGGCGTAACCGTCATTGATCCCGGCGACATCCTTGGAGTCATCCCGGTGCAGTAGCTGAAAAGAACCCATGGCCAGCTTCTTGCGGTAAGACTGTCCGCTACGGCCACAGCCAAGTGCCCGTTCTGCCTGTCCGTAAGCGCGTCCGTCAGCTGGTGCAATCTGCAGGGACTCGCTGACCAGTCCTGAGGGGCTGCCGTGTACCTGAGTGGCTGAAATTACCCGTCCATCGGGAGTGGTGACCCTTGCTGAGCTGACGTCAGCGTTATAGTCCAGAGCCTGGCGATAGCCATCCTCAACCGCCAGCCGTTGCGCAGCTGCACGGCTGCCTCCAGCTGCATCCAGAGCGGCTTTGCCTTCAATATCAACAGGGCTCGCAGCTGGTGGTGCAGGTGTGGTACAGCCACCCAGCAGGATCATACCGGACAGCAGGCTGGCACCTAACCCAGTGCTAGCGGCTGAGGTAAAAATAGGGGTCGATGGCATCGTCTGCTTCCTCGCTGGGTGAAGGCTTGGCACCGTCTGTATCAGAAGATAGCGGTGCGGCAGGATCATATTTCAGTTCAAGTACAGTTTCCCACATGCTGCCGTCCCGTATCGGGCGGCTGCTCACCTGCCGCGCTCCGCGTATGGTACCGGAAACAAAGGATTGTACCTCACCCTGACGGGATAATCTGATGCCGTTGACAATTTCAGCCAGCCGCCGGTAAGCATCCATGCGTGAAGCGCGCTGTGCCATGATGGTGAGCTGGACGGAAGACAGCGCAGGATCTGTCATGACCGGGGCATAACCAGTGGCTCTCAGATAAACAATCTGGGGGGGAGGTGGAGGTGACCACCAGGCTTCCAGCGTGCTGCAGGCCGAAAGCAGAGCAAGCACCAGAGTCAGGCAGGCAGAATGGAGGAGGCGCACAGGATAATCCTTCAGAAGATCAGATAGCATCGTACAGGCTAGCGGCATGACGGTATACAAATTAATGCTCCTGATGGAGCAGGTTACTTTACATAACAAAAATTATGCGTATTAAATGCCGCATGCCTGTTTTTGTTTTGAACAGGCTCTAGATAGTGTCGTCATGAGATACCTGCCCACAGGGCAATGCACCGAATCTGAACGGCGGCTACGAATGAGGCGGTATTCTTGGCGTAGCGGGTCGCAATACCACGCCAACGCTTCAAATGTAGAAAGGCATTCTCAACAAGATGGCGTAATCGGTACAAATCCTTATCGTAAGGGCGCTGCTTTTTACGGTTTTTTCGTGGCGGAATGACTGGCTCCATACCCTGGCGTGCAGCTTGGGCAATGATGGCGTCACTATCGTAGCCACGGTCTGCCAGAAGGTACTCCGCATCCAGTCCTTCAATCAATTTTTCTGCCTGGCTGCAGTCTGCAGTGGTACCTTGTGTAACAATAATTCTGACCGGCATACCATGCGCATCCACGGCCAAATGTATCTTACTGTTGAGCCCCCTTTTGTGAGGCTCATGTCCTGATTGCCACCTCTCGCGCCAGCCGCATGAGGATGTACCTTGATGTGGCTGGCATCAATCATCAGCCATTCGAAGTCAGGGCTGTCGATCAGCACTTCAAGCAATGATTCCCAAGCGCCTTTGTCACGCCAGCGGCAAAAGCGTCTGTGTGTATTCTTCCAGTCACCGTAATCTGGTGGAAGATCTCGCCAGGGCGCGCCAGTTCGCAGTATCCAGAAGACAGCATTGATGAACTGCCTGTTATCACGGGCAACACGGCCCCAAACACCTTTTCTCCCGGATAATCTGGGCTCCAGCAGTTCCCAAACGTGATCAGATATGTCGTGTCTGCGGTGCGCGGATATGTCAGTCATAGTGATAAAAAATCAGTGTCAAAAGTCTCGCAAGTGTAACAGAGCCTATCTTATGACGACACTATCTAGAACGAACAGGCTAACGACATCGCGCCACATGTCGACTCTACCACATTGGGTATAACATCTGTTGTTGATGTGGTTTTTATGCCAATATATGCGTAAAGTATGCCTAAGGTTGATAACGGAGCATTCTGTATGTCAATCAAAACAAAAATACGTTCTGATTTTCAGCGTGATGGTTAGAGCGGATGGCCGTGCCATGATCGCTGCTTGAGGCCCAGATGGTGCCGATGGATGAAAAGGCAACGTAATAGGTGGTGGCAATGGCCGATCATGTCATTGAGAAGAAATAAGATCAATCTGTCATCAAAGTAAAACTGTTAGTTTTCTTCATATTTACTAATGAAAGAGAGTTTATGCTATGAGCTGCTCGTATTGCGGCAAAAGTGGTCATAATATATTGACATGCCCTGTCCCTCGCAGATGTAGTATTTGTGGACGCCCGTATCACAATAAGCGAACATGCGAGTACCGACAAGAAAATAAGGATGTTTCGACCGATTATCCTTTAGGTGGTAGTCAACTTGATGTCGCGAAAGATGACGTTAAATTGTCATT
>JBEBBU010000095.1:0-7410 GCA_041158225.1 Pseudomonadota bacterium
CGCCTTGACTGCCATCAGACGTTCAAGTCCTGGATTGGGCTGCAAAGGCGCCTCCAGAAGGGCGGTGAACTGCTGGAATTGGGTGTCGTCCAGACTGAAGAACACCTGATCCAGCAAGACAGACTGCGCCTTGTCGCAGGCTGCTTCCAGCATGAAGTCAGAGCGGTTTTTACCCAGCAGGCTTGCAGCCTGATCGATCAGGTCGCGCTGCTGCGGCAGGGCGCGCAAATTGATGGCGGCATCGCGCATGACTGGCTCCAATGTGAATATACAAAAGATAACCATATCCTGGATCGGTGTGTAGCTGATGTCAATACGCCGTCAGGGTAAATCCTGCAAAGTCGTATACCGGCAGCATGGTGCAACAAAAACCATATTATTTTGTTGATGGACGCCGCTCTGGATATTGACGCTACGCGATTTATTTTATTATAGTGCACAAAACGCGGTTTTCTGCGGCATTAGGCTATGGCCGAACACCTTCCTGTACTGTTACACGAGACTATTGACGCCCTGGTGCATGACCCGGGGGGCTGCTACGTCGACGGCACTTTTGGCCGTGGCGGGCATAGCCGGCTTGTGCTCGAAAGACTCGGCCCGCAGGGCAGGCTGATCTGCCTGGACAGGGATTATGATGCTGTGCATTCGGAAGCAGCGCGCAGTCTGGGCGACGACACACGTGTTCAGATTATTCAGACTCCGCTTTCGCATCTTGGTTCCGTAATCCAGTCACTTCATCTGCAGCAGCAGGTGCAGGGTATATTGATGGATCTGGGGGTATCGTCTCCCCAGCTGGATATTGCGGAACGCGGTTTCAGTTTTATGCGTCCTGGACCTCTCGACATGCGCATGGATACCACCAGTGGCCAGACTGCGGAAGCCTGGCTGGCGGAAGTGGATGAGCAGGCGCTGGTCAGGGTGCTGCGTGATTATGGCGAGGAGCGTTTTGCCGGGCGTATTGCCCGTGCCATCGTACGCGAACGTGAGTTGGCACCCATTGCGACTACGGTACAGCTGGCCAGGCTGATTGCGGAAGCAGTACCACGTCACGATCCGCACAAGCATCCGGCGACACGCAGTTTTCAGGCGATCCGTATGGCAGTCAACGATGAGCTGGGTGAGCTGGCGGCGGCATTGAGTGCCGCGGTGGAGGTGCTGGCGCCCGGTGGCAGGCTGGCGGTGATCAGTTTTCATTCCCTGGAGGACAGGATGGTCAAGCGTTTCATGCGCGATCAGGAGCAGGGCGATCTGCCCAGGGTGCCGCGTCATCTGCCGCCGCCTGTCTGGCAGCCTGTGCTGCAGCGTCTTGGCAAGGCGGTGCGTCCTTCCGAGGGCGAACTCGCCCTCAATCCGCGTGCGCGCAGTGCCACGCTACGCGTTGCGGCGCGGGTGTAGGTCTTGAAACTGGTGTTTCTGCTGGCCATGCTGGTGGTGGCTTCGGCGCTGGCGGTGGTGCATACCAAATACCGCACACGCATGGTCTTTGCCGAGATACAGCGCCTGCAGCAGGAGCTGGAAGTTTACGATGTCGAGCTGGGGCAGTTGCAGCTTGAACAGAATACCTGGGCCGAGCACGGTCGTGTCGAGCGCTACGCGCGTTCGCGTCTCGATATGGTGCTGCCAGCAAGGGAAAGCATACTTTATATCAGGCCCTGAGCATGGTGCTCAGGTCTTTCACTATCCTTCGAGGGGACCGTTTGTGACCGCAGCCGTACTGGAAAGACGCATGGGCAAAGAGCGCAGGAACGGTGCCGAGACCGATTTCAGCGGACGCTGGCGCTTCCTGCTGCTACTGATGGTTGGGGCCATGCTGGTGCTGGTGGCAAGAGCTGTGACCCTGCAGGTCATGGACCGGCAGTTCCTGCAGCAGCAGGGCGATATGCGCCATCTCAGCGTCATACCGGTGCCTGCCTATCGTGGCCGCATCCTGGATCGCAATGGTGAACTGCTGGCCATCAGTACGCCGGTCAAGTCACTCTGGGTGAACCCCAGGGAGTTTGAGGCCAGTCCTGAGCAGTTTGCCCAGCTGGCGGAACTGACCGGACTCAGCCAGCGTGAACTGCACAAAAAAGTAAATGGTGATTCCGGACGGCAGTTTGCCTATATCGCGCGGCGCATCAGTCCCGAACTGGCGCAGCAGGTTACGGATCTGGATCTGCCCGGGGTGTATGCCGAGCGTGAATACCGGCGCTACTATCCTTCCGGTGAGGTCACCGCGCACCTGCTGGGGGTCACCAGTGTCGATGATACCGGTCAGGAAGGCCTGGAACTGGCTTTCAATGACAGCCTGCGCGGTGTGCCGGGTGCCCGGCGCATCATGCGTGACGGCAAGCGTCGCATCATTGAGGACATTGACAGTGTGCGCGAGCCTGTGCCCGGGCATGACCTGAAGCTGACCATCGACCAGCGTCTGCAGTATCTGGCCTATCGTGAGCTCAAAAAGGCGGTGATGCAGCATCAGGCGCGTTCCGGTTCGCTGGTGCTGCTGGACAGCCGCAGTGGTGAAGTGCTGGCCATGGTGAACCAGCCTTCCTACAATCCCAACAGCCGTGAATCGCTGAAGCCAGGCGTCACGCGCAACCGTGCCCTGACCGACGTCTATGAACCGGGATCGACCGTCAAGCCTTTTGCGGTGGCAGCGGCACTGGAACTGAATACCTTCAGTCCGGACACCATGATCAATACCTCGGCCGGCAAGATGTCGCTGGGTTCCCATGTCGTGACCGATGTCCATGCTTACGGCATGCTGAACATGGCAGGCGTACTACAGAAGTCCAGCAATGTCGGTGTGACGCGTATTGCCCTGAGTGTGCCGCCCGAAAAGTTCTGGGCCTTTTTCAACAACCTGGGTTTTGGCCAGCCGCTGGAAAGCGGATTTCCAGGCGAGGCTGCAGGGCGTATGCCGCCGCATCACAATCTGCGCCCTTTTGAGCAGGCGACGCTATCCTTTGGCTATGGCCTTTCCTCCTCGACCCTGCAGCTGGCACGCGCCTATGCGGCGCTGGCCAATAACGGTGTCATGCCCTTTGTCAGTCTGGTGCAGACGCCGGAACGGCGCGAGCAGCGGGTGATGTCGGCGCGAACCGCCAGCCAGGTGCGCAGCATGCTGGAGCTGGTGGTCAGTCGCGAGGGAACGGCCATGAAAGCCAGCGTGCCGGGGTTCCGCGTGGCTGGCAAGACCGGTACCGTGAAGAAATCCGTGGCGGGTGGTTATGCCGAGTCGCAGTATCTGGCAGTATTTGCCGGTATGGCGCCTGCCAGCGATCCACGCCTGGTGATGGTGGTGATGCTGGATGAGCCCTCGGCCGGTGAATATTACGGCGGTGCCGTGGCCGCGCCAGTATTTTCCAGCGTCATGGAAGGTGCACTGCGCATCCTGGCCATTGCCCCTGACCAGCTGGATGCGCCGCAGCTGCGCACGGCGGATGCTGCCGTCGCACCTGCTCACGCAGCGACTACCCAGAAACACTGAGTCATGGCCTGTGTACTGACGGCCCTGCTTGCGGGCTGGGTCGCGCCAGAGGCCGTGCCGGCGCTTCAGGTCGAAGGGCTTGCCCTGGACAGCCGCGAGGTCACGCCGGGTCAGGTGTTTCTGGCCTTTCAGGGGCACCGTGAGCACGGTCTTGCCCATGCAGGCCAGGCGGCCGCTGCCGGCGCCGTGGCTATCCTCTATGAACCTGCGGGCTGGGCTTCACCCCTGCCTGAGCCGGGTATTCCCCTGCTGCCGCTGCCGGGACTGGCTGCGCTGGCGGGTGCCATCGCCGACCGTTTCCATCAGCATCCCTCTTCAGCGCTGTCCGTGGTGGCGGTCACCGGTACCAATGGCAAGACCACGACCACCCATTTCATCGCCCAGGCCCTGGGTGCTGAGGCTGGCGTGGTGGGGACGCTGGGCTGGGGGCGCAGCGCAGCGCTACAGCCGACACGCAATACCACACCATCTGCGCTGCAGTTACAGGGCTATCTGGCGGCGCTCAGGGATGCCGGCTGTCATGTGGCGGCGATTGAAGCTTCTTCCCATGGCCTGTGCGAGCACCGTCTGGCGGCTTGCCGGGTGCGGGTGGCAGTGCTGACCAATTTCACCCGTGACCACCTGGACTATCACGGTACCTTTGAGGCCTATGTCGCTGCCAAGCTGTCGCTGCTGGATCAGCCCGGTCTGGAAACCATGGTCTGGAACCATGATGACCCCCTGTGCCGCGCAAAGCTGGCACAGGGCTATGGCACACTGCGCAGTCTGCCCTACAGCCTGAAGGGTGAAGGTGATGCCGCTGTGCTGCGTGCCACCTCACTTGAGATGGCAGAAGCCGGGGTGCGCATGACGGTGGTCATGGGTGAGGCACAGGCGCTGCTGCAGGCACCCGTGGTTGGCTGGTGCAATGCCGAAAATGCCCTGGCCGCCTGTGCCGTACTGCTGGCGCTGGGGTATCCACTGGCGGATGCCGTGCAGCGGCTCGCTCACCTCAGGCCAGTGGCGGGACGCATGCAGTCGCTGCTGGTGCAGGGCGTGACTGCCGTGATTGATTACGCCCATACGCCGGATGCGCTGGAGCGGGTGCTGGCCGACCTGCGGCGCGTCAGTCGCGGACGGCTGGTGGCCGTACTGGGTTGCGGCGGTAACCGCGATCCCGGCAAGCGGCCTGCCATGGGGCGGATCGCCACGCTGGGTGCCGATCATGTGGTTCTGACCGATGACAATCCACGCCATGAGGATCCGGCGGCCATTATCGCTGACATGCTGGCCGGTTGCAGCGCAGAGGCCAGCCTTGAGGTCATCCACGATCGCCGCGAGGCCATCGCTGCAGCGCTTAAGCGCTGCCAGCCGGGCGACCTGCTGCTGGTGGCTGGCAAGGGGCATGAAACCACCCAGGAAAAAGCCGGGGTTTTTTATCCCCATTCCGATCTTGAAACCCTGATGAACCTGACCCAGAACTGAGCGCATGGACACCCTGCTGAACACCCTTGCCGACCGGATCACCGGTGTGAGTATCGATACCCGGACCCTGTGTCCGGGCAATCTTTTTGTGGCGCTGCCTGGAACCCGGGTGGATGGTCATGATTTTCTGCAACAGGCACAAAACCAGGGCGCTGTCGCTGCACTGGTGGAACATCCGGTGGCAGATTGCAGCCTGGAACAGCATGTGGTGCCCTCGACCCAGAAGGCACTGCAGGCATTGTCCGTGCTGTGGCGCCAGCGCTGGCAGGGTGGTCTCGTGGCTGTCACTGGCAGCAATGGCAAGACCACGGTCAAGGAGATGACGGCCGCGGCGCTGGGCGGCGAGTCCTGTGTGCTGGCGACCCGCGGCAACCTGAACAATCATCTGGGGGTGCCTCTGACCCTGTGCCGTCTGCAGCCGCAGCACCAGCATGCCGTGATCGAGATGGGCGCCAACCATCCGGGTGAGATTGCCGCGCTGGTGGCGCTGGCGCGTCCGCGGGTGGCGGTGATCACCCAGGCGGGGGCCGCGCATCTGGAGGGTTTTGGCAGCGTGGCTGGCGTGGCGGCGGCCAAGGGTGAGATTCTGGACGGGCTGGATGCCGACGGCGTGGCGGTGCTGAATGCCGATGATGCCTTTGCCGGTGCATGGCGCGACCGCGCTCTGCTCAGCCCCGGGCGTCGGGTCCTGACCTACGGATTTCATCCGGGGGCCGATGTGCGCTGCGATCTGGAATCGGTGCAGACCTGGCTGGATGACGATGGTTTTGTCACCACGGCGGATATATGGCTGGCCAGACAGCCGCGGCAGCTGACCTTGCGTCTGGCCGGGCAGCACAATGTGCACAATGCGCTGGCAGCACTGGCCGTGGTGCTGGCGCTGGGTGCCAGTATCCCGGATGCGCTGGCGCGGCTGGCACTGCTGCCGCCTGTGAAGGGACGCATGCAGCCAGTACGCCACCTGCGTGGCGGCTGGATGATCCATGATGCCTACAATGCCAATCCCACCTCGCTGCTGGCGGCACTGGAGGTCGTGGCAGCACTGGAACAGCCCTGCTGGCTGCTGCTGGGCGCTTTTGCCGAGCTGGGTGATGACAGTGAGGCACTGCATGTCCGGCTGGGTGAGGCGGCGCGGATCATGGGTGTGGAGCGACTTTATGCCACGGGTGAGGCCGCGCGTCATACGGTGGCGGGTTTTGGCACAGGGGCGCGCTTTTTTGCAGTACAATCTGCGCTCACAGAAGCCGTAGAGCAGGACCTGCAGCCAGGCGTACTGCTGCTGGTCAAGGGATCCCGCAGCCAGGCGATGGAACGGGTCGTGGCTGCGCTGGAACGGACGGAGTAAAATTCATGCTGCTAACCCTGGCCAACTGGCTGCAGGATTATTTTGATGTTTTCCGGGTATTTCATTACCTGACCTTTCGCGCCATTCTTGGCGTGCTGACTGCACTGGTCATCGCCCTGCTGACAGGGCCGGCCATGATCCGCCGCCTCAGCTATTACAAGATCGGGCAGAGTGTGCGTGATGACGGACCGCAAAGCCATTTTTCCAAGGCGGGCACGCCAACCATGGGTGGGGCACTGATCCTGGTGTCCATCACCATCAGCACCCTGCTGTGGGCTGACCTTTCCAACCGCTATGTCTGGGTGGCTCTGCTGGTGACCCTGGCGTTTGGCGCCATCGGTTTTGTCGATGACTACAAGAAGCTGGTCCTGAAAAACAGCAAGGGTCTGGCGGCACGCCACAAGTATTTCTGGCAGTCCGTGGTCGGTTTTATAGCCGCCTGCATACTCTACAGTCTGGCGACGCTGCCGCAGGAAACGCAGTTTATCGTGCCTTTCTTCAAGCATGTGGTCATCAATATGGGCTGGTGGTATATCCCCATGGCCTATCTGGTCATCGTGGGCAGCAGCAATGCCGTAAACCTTACCGATGGTCTGGATGGCCTGGCCATCATGCCGACGGTCATGGTCGGCGGCGCGCTGGGTATTTTTGCCTATGCCTCTGGCAATGCGCATTTTGCCGAATACCTGGGGATTCCCCATCTCGGCAAGGCTGGTGAACTGGTGGTGATCTGTGGTGCTCTGGTAGGTGCTGGCCTGGGTTTTCTCTGGTTCAATACCTATCCTGCCCAGGTTTTCATGGGCGATATGGGGGCGCTGGCGCTGGGAGCTACCCTTGGCGTGCTGGCGGTGATGGTGCGCCAGGAACTGGTGCTGATGATCATGGGTGGTGTCTTCGTCATGGAAACCGTGTCGGTCATGGTGCAGGTCATCTCTTTCAGAATGACCGGCAAGCGGGTATTCCGTATGGCCCCCATCCACCATCATTTCGAGCTCAAGGGCTGGCCGGAACCACGCGTCATCGTGCGTTTCTGGATCATTACCGTCATTCTGGTGCTGTGTGGCCTGGCCACACTGAAGCTGCGCTAGCCTATGGACAGCAGCGCCCGTATTCTGGTCATGGGGCTGGG
>JBEBBU010000096.1:0-3863 GCA_041158225.1 Pseudomonadota bacterium
TCTGAATCACAGGTCAGATCCTGCAGGATGGCACGGCGCGATGGCTGCTCATCCAGTCGCTGTAACGGCATGACCGGGAAAATCTGTTCAATAGCCCATGCATCCGGTATCGACTGGAAAACCGAAAAGTTGCAGAACACCTTATCGGCAAGACGCTCGTCAATATGACTGGCCTGATCCTGATGTGCGCGTAAATGTGTGTTGAGGGCGCTTCTGACGCGGGCGTGAATGGCTGATGACAGTCGTTCGGCTTCGGCCAGTTCAGGCATGCCAATCTTGCCCTGAAGATACATGGATCGGACTTCTGCAAGATCATCCTGGGCATCATGCAGCGAGGGTAATACATCGCTGTCTGTCTGTAGTGATGCAAGTCTGGCATTCAGATTCAGAATGGGATGGGCTGTTGAGGTGACCTCAGCAGGTGGCAGGGTATCAACCGATTCGACATCGGTCACATTGGTGACAAGGACGGCATGATGAGCTGTCATGGCCCGGCCTGATTCCGTAAAAATGTCAGGTGCAGGCAGATCATAATCAGTGGCAGCATCCGCAAACGCTCTGACAATGGCATCAGCGTATTCTTTCATGCTGTAGTTGATGGAGCAGTCACTGCTGGAACGGCTCCCCTCGTAGTCGATACCGAGCCCGCCTCCGACATCTACTGTGGATATCTGAGCGCCAGCTCTGGTCAATTCGCCGTAGTGGCGGGCGGCTTCACGCAGGGCTGTCTTGATGTCAGCTATCTGGGCAACCTGTGATCCCATGTGGAAGTGCATGAGTTCGAGGGTATCCAGCATGGATTCGCTCTTGAGACGCTCAATCAGGCGTAGTACATCGCCGGCATGAAGACCAAACTTTGAGCGGTCACCACCGCTGTTCTGCCATTTGCCTGAACTGATGCTGCTGAGACGGATACGTACACCAAGACGTGGCCTGATACGCAGTGAACGTGCCTCCTGCAGCACGTATTCCAGTTCGGCTGGCTTTTCGATCACAATGATCATGTGATGCCCAAGCTGGCTGCCAATCAGTGCGAGGCGCATGTAAGCACGATCCTTATAGCCATTGCAGATCAGCGTGCTGGAGGGGGCAAGGGCCATGATGGCCAGCAGTTCTGACTTGCTGCCCGCTTCCAGACCGACCCGTCCGTCTTTGCCTGCCTCCAGCAGGGCATCAATGACACAGCGTTGCTGGTTGACCTTTACAGGGTAGATAGGGGTATAGCGCCCCCGATAGTCATATTTGGCCCGGGCGCTTTCAAAAGCTGCATGTAACTGTTCTACCCTGTCTTTGAGTATGTCGCTGAAGCGTAACAGCACGGGCAGGTCAAGCCCCTGCTGCCGGATATGGGCAATGATGTCAGGCAGGCTGTGAACCACCCCTGGATGAGCACGATGAGGTATGACGATCACTCGTCCATGCTGATCTATGTCAAAATAGCCATCACTCCAGTGTGCAATGGCATAGATGTCGCGCGATGGTATCAGGGCAGATGGGCTTGATGTCACAAAAAAGTCTTCCTTTGCTGATAGATTAACTGGAAATAAAAAACCACCTTACAAGGAGTCATGCATGATCGATACAACATCCTGGTTCACCGAAGAATATCCGGGCCATGGCAGCGCACTTTCACTCAGGATTACCGGCCGCCTCCATGAAGAGCAGACCCCTTTTCAGCATATCGAAATATTCGAAACTGAAAACTTCGGTAAACTGATGGTGATCGATGGTTGTACCATGGTAAGCGACCGGGATAATTTTCTCTATCATGAAATGATGACGCATCCCGTACTTTTTACCCATCCAGCCCCCGAAACTGTCTGGATTATTGGTGGGGGGGATTGTGGCAGCCTCAAGGAAGTGCTCAAGCACCCAGGCGTGAAGTCTGCCATCCAGATCGAAATTGATGAAGGTGTCACCAGACTGGCAGAGACTTATTTCCCGGATCTCTGCGCATCCAATCATGATCCGCGTGCCCAACTGCTGTTTATCGATGGTATCCAGTGGGTCAAGGATGCGCCTGACCAGTCGGTGGACATCATCATTGTCGACAGTACTGATCCAGTGGGGCCAGCTGAAGGTCTGTTCAATCGTGCATTTTATGAGCAGTGTCTGCGCTGTCTGCGGCCGGGTGGCATCCTGATCCAGCAGAGCGAATCACCCCTGTTTCATCTTGAGCTGTTGAAGTCCATGCACCAGACCATGGGGGCAGCCGGTTTCGCGCACCGTAAAACCCTCTTTTTCCCGCAGTTCATTTACCCATCTGGGTGGTGGAGCGGCACTATGGTGTCCAAAGATCCTCTGCCCGCATTCAGGGCCGAAGATGCGGAGCGTGCCATGTCCACACTGGATACCCAGTATTATTCTCCTGAAATGCACCGGGCTGCGCTGGCCGAACCGCCGTTTTTCAGGAAAGCCATTTCGGGACTCTGACTTTCCTGGCGTATTCAGGGCATCACTACCGTTGTGATGCCCTGACAGTCATGTCTGCCCTGATTATTCAGAGACAGGAGGCGGTACAGGTGCAGGCGCATGTTCAACGGGTGATGGTGTATGCGCATGTTCCTCGGCGTGACCAGTCGCTGTTTCAGCACCATCTATGGATCTGTTTTCCTGCCGACGGTTGGCGCCGCCACGCCGGCTTCTGCGCCTTGCACCACCTCTACGGGTGCCGCTGCGTTTTGCCGGCGATTCTCCATCGATAGCCATTTCCGTTGTATCGGTTTCATGATCACCGCTATCTGCCAGTCCGTCACGGTGGGTATCGGTATGGGCTGGTTCCGTGCGTAATGCTTCTGTTTCCAGCGCTGATGGAACAGCATCATCTGCTTCATCTGCTCCGATGTCGGAACGCTGAGAGCCTTGCTGTCCGTCACGGCCACCACGACCACGCCGTCTGCGTCCATTGCCGCGTCGACTGCCCTGTGGGGCGTCTTTGGTCTCTCCTGGCATCCCTGAAGCTGTTTCCTGACTGTTGTCTGCCAACAGTATAGTGTCTGCTTCAACGACAGGGATATTGGGGTTCGTCTGTCCCCGGGTGCTGCCATTGCCATGCTGCTGGCCTCTGCGCCCCCCGGTGGCTGGCTGCTGCTGTCCCTGCTGACGCGATTGCCCCTGTCGGGATGCACCCTGATTTCGTCCCCCCGTCTGTCCCTGCTGGCGCCCGCCATGACGTGACATTTCAGCAGGTGGAGGCAGTGTGGCTGGCTGAGAGGGAGGAATGACGGCCATCTCGCTCTCTGTCTCGTTTTCGCTGCGGGTTCCCGTCAGAAGGCTCCACACCCGTTTGATGAGGCCGTTGCCTGTCTGACCGTCAGATACCGCTGTCACATGAAGTGACTGGCTTTCATGCGCAGCTTCTGCAGTCATTGCGGGCGCTACGGGCAGGTCTCTGACCGCCGCTTTTTCCGCAGAACCCTGGCGCAGTGTTGGGCTGGTCGCCGTTTCAGGCAAGGGGTCCCGTATCAGATGGTAGGCCGGTTTGCTGTTCTCTTCTTCGCTGTTGCTGGCTGGTTGGGCTTTCTGGCGGATGATTTCATAATCAGGCGTTTCCAGATGGCGGCTTGGAATGACGACAATGCTGACACCATGTCTGGACTCAATCTGTTCGAGTTGGGAGCGTTTGTCATTCAGCAGGAAAGTGGCTGATTCAATCGGCAGATGTGCCACAATGCGGTCTGTATTCCGCTTCATGGCTTCCTCTTCCAGCATGCGCAGGATGGATAGGGTCAGCGATTCGACACCGCGGATGGCGCCCTGACCTTTGCAGCGCGGACAGGCACTCAGGGTGGCTTCACTCAGCGATGGACGCAGGCGCTGCCGTGACATTTCCAGAAGGCCAAAGCGCGAGATGCGGCCAATCT
>JBEBBU010000097.1:0-11105 GCA_041158225.1 Pseudomonadota bacterium
GACCTCGGAAGTGAAACCGCTTAGCGCCGATGATAGTGTGGTTACCCATGCGAAAGTAGGACACTGCCAGACTCCTAACACCTCAAAAAAACCCGCCAAAAGCGGGTTTTTTTGTGCCTGACGATTTTTAGGGGGGTAGCATGCAATTTCTGACAGGCATCGATCTGGGCGGCACCAAGATCGAGATTGCGGTTCTGGATACCGATGGACACTTTGTACTCCGGCATCGTGTGCCTACGCCTCAGGGACAGTACGAAGCCACGCTGGAGGCGATTGCCAGTCTGGTGCGCTATGCCGAAGCCCGTATTGGCAGCATAGACAAGCTTGGCATTGGAACTCCTGGTGCCATTTCACCGGCTAGCAGACTGCTGAGAAACTCCAATTCCATCTGTCTTAACGACAGGCCAATCCAGCAGGATCTTGAGCAGGTATTACAGCGTCAGGTGTTGATGGCTAATGATGCTGACTGTTTTGCACTTTCGGAAGCCATTGATGGTGCCGGCAGGGGTGCCAGGTCGGTCTGGGGTATTATTCTTGGTACAGGCGTTGGCAGTGGTATTGTCGTCGGGCAGCTGTTACTTGCCGGGCCGAATGCCATCGCGGGAGAGTGGGGGCACAACCCTTTGGTCTGTCCTGCCATCATGGATTCAGAACTTTTGCCTGCCTGTTATTGCGGGCGTACCGGCTGTATCGAACAGTATCTTTCAGGGCCAGGTATGCGTGCTGATCATCTGCGTGAGCATGGTGTTGCGCTGGATCCTGATGCGATTGTCAGTGGAGCTGATCAGGGCGATGTCGCCTGCCTGGCTACACTACAGCGTTATATTGAGCGTCTGGCCAGTGCGCTGGGAGCTGTGATCAATATCCTTGATCCTGATGTTATCGTGCTGGGCGGCGGCATGGGGAATATTCAGTATCTTTATGAACGGGTCCCCATGGCCTGGCAGCCTTATATCTTTTCTGACCATGTGGCCACCCGCCTGCTAGCGCCTGTACATGGGGACTCCAGTGGCGTCAGGGGCGCTGCTTTTCTCTGTCGGGAGTAACCCAGCGTAATCGCCCGTCATCAGATGGGCGCCGCTGTTTTCGGCCAGCCTCAGATCTTCGGGGCCACGAATATTCTCAATGACCGCAACCGTATCCAGGCGTCGAATGGTCTGTATAAGCCCGTGCCTTCCAAAGACATCGCCAGGTGTTTTGTTGTAAAACAGCTGTATAGGCAGCCTTATATAGTCTGGAACCAGACGTTTCAGGAACTGGATGAGCAGGTCGTTGCCATGAATATGGTTAGCATCCAGAGAAAGTGCTATTTCATAACCACGCTCGCGATAATTCTTCAGTCCTGAAAGAATGAGTTGATGGCTGGTTCTTGAGTGATGATCCAGTTTGACAGTAATAATGACTTTTTTGGTTTCCAGTCCGCAACGCAATAGAATATCGCTGAAATATGCACCATGATCTTTTCTGATATTGATCACATGATGTTCACTGACCGGCAAAAACAGACTGTGCTGCTCATGGGCAAGTGGCAGAAAATTGAGAATATGGACCGTACGGATGAGGCGATCCAGATTGATGATGCTGCTACTATCTTCATGCGCCACGCTGACAGCTTTTTCTGAGCGCCAATGCTGGCTGAGTTGGGCATCAAGACTGATTTGACGCTGGCTGAAAAACGGTTCAACAACGGGATTAAGCTGGCTGCCAAACTGCAGGGCGTGATAGCTCCCTGTGGCGATGCCGTTTTCATAAAACAGCAGATTTTCAGTGGCGCCATATTCTTCTATGAAGCGCTGATTGAAATAGTTTACCAAGTCAAATAATGGCATATAATCCTTCCTTAAAAAAGGGGGAGACGCCAGTCCCCCCAAAGGCACCATGAACCTCACGTAAAATATATTAAGCAAGGTTGTGTTTCTGGTAAAGTGATAAAAGATCTTAATCATATGCGCAATTCGTATAAGTAGGTTGTTGAATTGCAAGACAAGCCCTTTTCCAGGCTTTGCAAAAGTTAATAATTTTTTATTGTTTCCTTTCCTGTCCTGTTTCAAATAAATTAGCCATTCGCTTGTAATACCTGGTTAATTATTCGGAAAGAGGATATGGATATGAAGAAACTGCATAATAGATATTCTGGTGCTGGTGTACGCCAGTGGGTGCTGGGGGTTGCCGGTGTTGCTGCTCTGGCAGGTGCTGGATCTGTCCATGCCTACGGGCCGACTGAGAAACCGGACATTGTGGTTTATCTGGCAGGCGCTGCCCAGACAGATAAGCTGCTTTTTACTGCAGTCCAGGGACTTTTTGATCCTGACAGTTCCCTTGACTATTACAATGCCACTTCTGCAGGTATTGGCACGGACGCTGCCACCAGCAAGGGCTATCTGCACTGGGCGCTGTACGGCAATGTGCAGTCTACCAAGCTGGGGGTGACGGGGTCTGATGCTGTTAAAGTGCTTTTTGTCAAGAACTCGGTAGGCGGCGCTGTTGGCACCTTTCCATTTATCCAGAAACAGTCTACGGTTAAAAACAAGGCTGCTACTGCGGGTTATACGTCCCAGTCTTTTATTGATCTGAGCAAGGCAATCAGTGTTGCAGCCAACCAGTGGAAGGTGGATAGCCAGTCGCTGGTCAGCGTGAAACAGGATGCGGGTATCAACTGGGGTGAGCCCGCTATCTACCAGGGAGACAATGTGCCCACTGGCTGGGCCGCTATTGTGCCGGCGCAGGCTAGCCAGATTACCGTGCTGCCCGCGGTCAATGCAGTCATCGGTATTGTCGCCACGACCAGTCTGCGCAATGCGCTGCAGGATGCCCAGTATGGCCTGACCCTGACCTCTGCGGATCGTGAGAAAGCTGAATACCAGCCCAGTCTGACGCGGCAGCAACTGGTCAGTCTGGTCACAGGCCAGATAGGCAAGTGGAGTGATTTTGTGGTGACCAGTGCTAATGGTAGCCGGCAGTCCCTGACAGATTTCGCTTCAGCTGATATTCCTCCAGGTACCACGGGTGTCATCCCGTTTAACAAAACCGTGCATGTCGTCTGGCGTAATCGTGATGCCGGTATTCGCGCGGCATTCAATGCCATCGCACTCAATCAGCCTTGGGCAGGCACCAGTGCCTGGAAACCTACTGAAGCCAAAGATCCTATCAATGGTCCAATAGCCTATCAGGAAGACTCATCGTCAATCGAGCAGGTACTGGATGATCTTGAAAAGGGAACCAACAATAGCGGCAAGGTTGATCATACTGCATGGGCCATTGGTCTGCAGAGTCTTGAAAAGAATGCGACTGGCAAGCTCGGCTACCGTTTCCTCAAGGTAGACGGTGTGGCGCCTACTATCGAAAATGTCTATAACGGCAAATATCCCCTGTGGTCGACTATCACTTTGCAGTATCTGGCCAAGGGCACTGTCGGCAAGGATGGTGCCAATCTGCTGGCGACTACCAAGTACAATACCGTGCAGAACAAGCAGCGTTTCGTGCAGTTGATCAGGAAGCAGCTGGGTGAGAATGTAGGTGCTCTTGCGAGTTTCAATGCCAAGAATGCAACCCACAGTTTTGGTCTTTCTGGTTACCTGGCCACACCAGAGCTGGCCGGTGCACAGATTACCGGCAGCTGGGATGCCACAAAGCCTGTCACGCTCTACACCTATGGTTCACCTACCAACCATGCACGTTCTCCAGTGGTGTACAAGGCAATTGCATCGCCTACTGGCAAGGATGGTCTGGTGCCTTTCAATGCTTCGGCTGCCGGAGCAACAACGCCTCAGTCATGGTGATGACACAGAGAAATATGACAGAAACGTAACGCAGCTGTAATAATTCACCCTTAACATGAACGCTATCCAGTAGCCCAGTCAACAAGTTCCCCGGAAAGAAGTCACCAGCATGACCCAGTTATTGTGCCTGATTGTTTTTATGGTTCACCTGACCGCACCTGCCGCTGTCATGGCGGCAGCTCAGGCTCAGGCACAACCCGGGCCTGCTGAGACTGAATCCGGAGCAAAGTTTGATGTCTGGGAGTTTTCTGTCGAAGGAAACTCGGTGCTTAGTGAGTATGACGTCCAGAAGACGGTCTACCCTTTTCTGGGGCCTGGTAAATCCATTGAAACGGTGGAAGAAGCCAGGAGCGCTCTGGAAAAAGTCTATCAGGAGTCTGGCTATCAGACAGTACTGGTCGATATTCCCGAACAGGATGTTGTAGGCGGTCTTGTCCGCCTGCGCGTCGTGGAAGGCAAGGTAGGACGTCTCCAGGTTACGGGTGAGCGCTACTTTTCTGCTGGCCAGATCCGGGAGAAAGTTCCCGAGCTTGCACCTGGCAAGGTGCCCAATATGAATGTGGTGCAGACACAGCTGGCTCAGGTAGCTTCTGAATCCAGTGACCGTTCGGTGACACCGGTGTTGCGTCCAGGTCTGGAGGCAGGACTTATGGAAGCAGAACTCAAGGTTAATGATGAACTGCCCCTGCATACCTATGCTGAACTCAACGGTCGTAACAGTGTGGGAACATCGCGGCTCAGACTGATAGGGCAGGTCAGCTATGACAATCTCTGGCAGAAACAGCACAGGATTTCCATGCTGTACCAGTTTTCTCCCGAGGTGCCCGATCAGGTGGATGTCATCAATGGCAGCTATGCCATGCCGACCACCTTCCTTGGCGAAGGCATGAGGGATGGCAAGCTGATTTTCTACGGTCTTGGCATCAGTTCCAAGTCAGGTGTGGCCACTGGCATTGGCGGGGGGCTGGCACTGGGTAACGGTTATATTCTGGGGTCGCGTCTGGTCAAGCCGCTGGAGGGCTGGCAGCACTATTCACACTCGATTACTGGCGGTGTGGACTACAAAAACCTCAACCAGAATATCGTGACGACAGATGATCTGACGAACACTGCGTTTGAGCGTCCTGTTCATTATCTGCCATTCCAGCTGGCCTATATGGGCAATGTCAAGGAGCAGGAAGGACTGACCAATTTTAACCTGGAAGCCAACTTCAACTTTGCTGATATGGGTGATAACACCCAGGAATTCCAGAATCGCAGAAATGGTGCTACGCCGAACTACGTTCATCTTAATGGGCAGGTGCAGCAGCGAGTATTCCTTCCCATGGATGTCCAGATGGAAGGTCGGGCTTCTGGCCAGCTGGCCAGTCAGCCACTGATCAATAATGAACAGTTCGCTGGCGGTGGCATGTACAGTGTCAAGGGTTATAACGAAGTCGAGGTGTTGGGCGATAGCGGTATTCAGGGATCGTTTGAACTGCTGTCACCACAATTATTCAGTCATGATCAGGTACAGAACTTGCGTGCGCTTGCCTTTGTTGACGGCGCACAACTCTGGATTAATCAGGCCTTGCCAGGCCAGCCAGACAATTACACCCTGGCCAGTACGGGTATAGGATTCAGAACCCGCTTCTGGAAGCATTTCAACGGTGAGTTCGAGTGGGCAAAAGCGCTGATCGCCACGTCGACCACCCAGGCGGGTGATAACCGCCTCCAATTCAGGATTGCCCATGATTACTAGTCAAATTTCCGACGCAAGAAATCATCGTGCCCCGTTGCGCATCAAGCCTGTCGTCATAGGCTTACGCAGTATTCTTGCAGGTAGTGCTTTTCTCGGACAGGGTGCCATGGCCGATGCCATGGATGCGATAGCAGCCAATACCCTTCCTGTACCTTCAGCCCAGTGGGTGCAGTCTGGCGCTGGCACGCTGGATGCCAGTCAAAATGGGGCCATGGTGATCAACCAGTCCAGTGACAAGGCGGTATTCAACTGGGACAGCTTCAATGTCGGCGCTAGCGGCAGGGTCGTGTTCCAGCAGCCTACGGTCACGTCTCAGGCGCTGAACCAGATCCAGGACCAGAATCCCAGTGTGATTCTCGGTTCCATTACTTCCAATGGCAATGTGGCCCTGATCAATCCGAATGGTATTGCCTTCGGTAAGGGGGCAACGGTTGATACCAATGTATTTCTGGCCAGTACCCTGAAGGTTTCAGAAGAGGCCATGGCGCGCGGTATCACCAAGGTGATCGACAAGGATGGCAGTGCGGCTCTGGTCAGTGATGGTACCAACCCCGCAGCCAGCATCAGTATTGCCGAAGGTGCCAGAATATCGTCACATGGGCTTGGTGGGCGCATCATGATCATTGCCCCCAATGTCGTCAATCGTGGTGAAATCAGCAGTCCGGATGGGCAGATTATTGTGGCTGCCGCACAGGACAAGGTTTACCTGCAGGAGGCATCACCGGCCTCTGGGGTTAATGGCCTGCTGGTGGAGGTCGCGACGGGTGGCAAGGTTGAAAATATCGGCAAAATGATTGCCGATCGGGGCAATGTCACCATTGCCGGTTTTGCCGTCAACCAGCAGGGGCTGGTATCAGCCACCACGACTGTGCGTACCGCAGGTGCCGTGCGATTACTGGCGCGCGAGAAAGGCGAAAATCCGGTGGATCTGGATGGTGCTGGCAACTATACGCTGCTGCCCAATACCACGACAAGGGAAAGCGATCTTGGTGATGGTCTGGGACAGGTCGCCAAAGTCACGCTTGCGCCAGGCAGTCGCACGGAAGTGCGTCCCGATACTACGGATACGGCAACGGCAGTGGATGATGCCGCCCAGCCTCGTGGCAGTGTCGAGATCATGGCAGGTGGCATCCATCTGCAGAAAGATGCGGTCATTGCTGCCCGTTCGGGCAATGTCAGCCTTACGGCGACATCCAATCCCTATGATCCCGCAGTTGATCCTGGTTATTCACCTGATATCAGGGTGCAGGCTGATGCTGGCAGCATCATTGATGTCTCCGGTATCAAGGATGTTTCGCTGCCCATGTCGCGCAACTCGGTTGAAGTCGAACTGCGCAAGAACGAATTCAGGGATAGCCCCCTGCAGCGTGATGGCTACCTCTACGGTAAGACCGTCAGCGTTGATATACGCAAGGGCGCCCTGATCGCCGATATTTCGGGAGCACTGGCACGTATTGAACGTACCGTGGCCGAGCGCAGCACCTCGGCGGGTTCGGTACACATGCGTTCTTCCGGTGATGTGGTGCTCAACCCGGATGCTACCGTCGATATTTCGGGTGGCTCCGTGGTTTATCAGGCGGGAGCGGTCAAAAGCACCACGCTGCTGGCGACAGATGGCCGTGTCTATGATTTCAGCACTGCCAGTCCCAGTCTTACCTATAAAAATGCCACCACCGTAAGCCGTTTCGAGCCTTCCTATCTGGAAGGGAAGGATGCCGGTTCTTTCAGCATCGATGCCCATCATCTGCAGTTTGAGGGGGATCTGCTGGGGCAGACCTTGTCTGGGCCCTATCAGCGCGAAGCCGTACCCGCCAGCAGTCGTTTCAACATCAATCTGGCATTGCTGGATGATGATTTTCAGTCTGTTACTTTTGCCAATAGAACTTCAGGCAAGGCGACTGCTTTTGATCAGGCGCTATCCCAGGACGAATCTGGCCGGTTTGATCCTCTGGTGCTGAGTTCTGCCTTGCTGTCTTCAGGCGGCATTGGTAAAACCAGCATTGTGACCCACGGTGATTTTGTTCTGCCCAGAAATGTCAGCCTCAGGCTGCCGGCATTGGGCGGGCTGAGTGTGGATGCCGGACAGATTACGATCGCAGGCGGGATTGATGCCCCGTCTGGCAATATCAGCCTCAAGACTCACCTTACCGGTACCACGAATGGTGTACTCACCGGGGATATCAGGCTCGGTGATGCTGCCCATATTGATGTCAGTGGCCAGTGGTTTAACGACCGGCTGATCTATGCTGAAAAGCGTATCCCAGACAGTGTCCTTGCCATCAGGGGCGGCACTATCGCGATGAAAGCTGAGGGTGATGTGCTGCTGAACAGTGGCAGCCTGCTGGATGTCAGCGGGGGCGCCCGTCTGCGTATCAATGATACCTTGCAGGCTGGAGATGCCGGCGCCATCAGCCTTGAAGCGGCGTTGCTCAACGGTTCCACGCTACGTGTCGATGGCAGTCTGCGTGGCTTTGGCATCCAGCAGGGAGGCACTCTCCAGCTGGTTACCAACGAAATCATTGTAACCCCTGGCAAAGCACCTGTTAGCAGCGGCGATGATGCAGCTTACCAGCCGCTTTATCTCAAACCTGCACTGTTCAGTCGTGCCGGTTTTTCTCATGTCCGACTGATGTCCAACCTTGAGGGTGTTACCATCAAGTCAGGCAGTCATATTGACCTGACACCAGTGAACTGGAAGGTAAAAACCGGCGCTTATGCGGTTGCGGACCGCCGCAGCCTGGCTGGTCTGGTGGATAGCTGGGTGTTGCCTCTCAATGAACAAAGGCCGGTTTCACTGGAATTGGGTCTCAGGCAGACCGTAGGCAGAGGCCGGCGTAATGCGGGCTTGATGCTTGAAGATCACGCGGATATCACCGCACCTGTCAATGCAACGGTATCCATGATCTCGGACAGCATGGTGCATGTGGATGGTGTGATCAGGGCACCTGCCGGATCCATTACCCTTAAAGTGACTGCGCCAGTCAATCAGGATGAAAGCCTCGGGTTTGTGGTCGAGCAGGGCGTTTATCTGGGTAGTCAGGCCAGGCTGGATGTGCAGGGGCAGCTGGTATCAGTTCCCCAGGTGGATTATCGCATCACTGACGGCCAGGTTCTGCCGGGGGGTACGGTCAGCCTGCGTGCCGAACGTGGTTTTGTCCTCATGAATAAGGGGTCATCCGTCAATGTCAGTGGCACCTCTGCCCTGCTGGATGTTAACGCCCTTGCCGGAGGCGGGTCAGATACCGGATTCCAGCAGCGTCTGGTTTCTTCCGCAGCAGGTACACTCAATGTCGAGGCAGCCGAAGGTGCTTATCTGCTTGGCAGGATGGCGGGTCATGCCGATGCGGGTTCAGAAGGCGGGACGCTGAATGTCAGCCTGAGTTCGCTGATCCGTAACGATCTGCGTGA
The DNA here is from genome assembly GCA_041158225.1 of Pseudomonadota bacterium. Taxonomy (GTDB): domain Bacteria; phylum Pseudomonadota; class Gammaproteobacteria; order Methylococcales; family Methylococcaceae; genus JBEBBU01. The sequence goes on from JBEBBU010000097.1 coordinate 8,929, forward strand.
CCCTTCAATTATTGAGGCATTGGGGCAGCAGGTTTATCCTGATGTTTCCCGCTATATCAGTGTACTTTCCAGCGTTCCCGGCATCCAGTTGGGCGATGGTCAGATCGTTCCCGAAAGTGTTTACGGGCAGGTCATGCTGCCTGTACAGTCCTTCAAGGCGGCGGGTTTTGAGAATCTCGGGCTGAAGGTCGAGTCTCCACTCACTGATTTTACTGGTGAGCTACAGATTCCCCACGATGCCATCCGTTTTGATCGAAGCGTTTCTCTCGCCGTTCCAGGATCGCTGACACTGGACGCACCCGTTATTGCCTGGGGTGGTGAGGCCGGTAATGTCATCATCAACGCCGGCTATGTCCAGCTGGGTTCAGGGCAGGCGAGATCGGCACCCGTGCCAGATGATACAGCCAGCCGTCCCGGACATCTTGCCGTAAATGCTGACTGGATTGATATCAGGGGTTCGGCTGCCATACAGGGGTTTGCGGATGCACAGCTTGCCAGTCGTACCGATATCCGGGCGACTGGTCTGCGTCTGCTGCCCGAGCAGAATGATTATGTTGGCCAGCTGACGGCTTATGGCCATCTGAAGCTGACCGCGCAACAGCTTTATCCCACCACGCTGTCATCGTATAGCATCGAATCACTCGCCGAGGGAGGGAAGCTCTCGCTGGTACAGGCCAGCGGCAGGGCCCAGGATGTGCTTTCTGCTGGAGGCCAGCTCAGATTGCATGCAGCCACTCTTCAGATTGATGGCACGATCAAGGCTCCACTGGGCGCCGTTCAGCTGCACGCAGACGAACAGCTGGTGCTGCGCAGTCATGCCAATGTCACTGTTTCGGCCAATGGGCTGCTGATACCTCTGGGTACGGTACCCGGTGGTCTTGACTGGAGTTATCCGATCTCGAGTGACATCAGCCAGATATTCACGGCACCTCCAGCCAAGACTATCGTCATGACGGCGCCCAGCATTGATCTGCAGAAGGGATCCATGATCGACCTGAGTGGTGGTGGTGATCTCTATGGCCATGAGTTTGTAGCGGGTCCAGGTGGTAGCTACGACGTTCTGGCAGACAATCATGCACCTGTAGGCGGCGCCGACATCTATACGGAAAAATTCGCTATTCTGCCCTGGGTCAGAAGCGGGATGGCTCCTTTTGATCCCTATTACCAGAGTACATCGCCAGGTACCGGAAACAATGCCGTGTATCTGAGTGGCGGCAGCGGCCTGTCTGCTGGCGTCTATGTGAAGGTGCCGGCGCGTTATGCGCTGCTGCCGGGAGCTTTTCTGGTGACTGAACTGTCAGGACATAATGACCTGCAGCCGGGTGAGCAGCTCCTGACCCAGGACGGTCTGGCCGTGGTCTCGGGTTATGAGGTCAACCAGTTCAGCGGTAAACATGATGCCAGAACCTCGGCCTATGCCGTGCAGACAGGTATTCAGGCACGACTTTACTCGGACTACACTGATTTTCGCGCCAGCAGCTTTTTCCCGGCACAGGCAACCCTGAAGGGTGAGCAACTACCCTATATGCCAGCAGATGCTGGCCAGTTGACGCTGAACAGCAGTACCGCGCTGAACCTGAATGGCACCATCAATGCCTTGCAGGGCGCTACTGGGGCTGAAGCCCGTGTGGACATCATTGCCGATAATCTGCGCATTGCTTCGGATACGGCCAGCTTTGATGCCAGTGCCGTCAACCTGCTGGCTGACCAGATCAACAAACTGAAAGTGGGTAGCCTGCTGCTGGGAGGCACCCGTAGCGGTGACCGTCAGAATGAAAAGATCACGGCTGTAGCCACGACCGTCACCATTGGGAACGGTGTCAGCCTGTCGGGCAAGGAAGTGGCGCTGGTGGCCAATGGCGCGCTTGCGCTGGAAGAAGGAGCTGTCCTTGCGGGAGGAGGTGGTCAGGGCCGCTCTCTGGATACACTCGCGGTTTCCCAGGGAAGTGGCTTTATCAGGGTTGGGGGGGCCATGCCCCTGTCCTTTGTACGCTTCGCACTGCCTGCGATTGTTTATGAGGACGGGACTGAAGAAATTCCCTCCTACGCGGCAACAGTTTCAGTGGCCGAAGGGGCAGCGCTCGGCGATTCGCTGTCTACCATTCTGGAAGGCCCAGCGGGTGTGACCCTTGCGGGTCAGCTGGATGTCAAGGGTGGAGGGTTATGGCTGGGTGCTG
>JBEBBU010000098.1:0-6446 GCA_041158225.1 Pseudomonadota bacterium
CTTCTTGTGGGTGTATTCGTCTTCCACACGCTGGGTGATGGTTTCACGGTAGGCAACCTGTGGCTTACCAACGATGACTTCCACACCATGGGTACGCTTGAGAATATCCACCTTGATGTCAAGGTGCAGTTCGCCCATACCCTTGAGAATGGTTTCACCACTTTCCTCATCGGTCATGACGTGGAAAGAAGGATCTTCCTGCACCATCTTGCCGAGGGCAACACCCATCTTTTCTGAGGCGGCCTTGTCCTTGGGTGCTACTGCAATGGAAATCACAGGCGCAGGGAATACCATGGGTTCCAGAGTCGCAGGCTTGTCTGGATCACACAGGGTGTGTCCGGTCTGCACGTTCTTCATACCCAGCACGGCAACGATATCGCCTGCCTGGGCAGATTCCAGCTCATTACGTGAGTTGGCATGCATTTCCACGATACGACCGATACGCTCGGTCTTGCCGGTATAGGTATTCAGTACCGTGGTACCTTTTTCCAGACGGCCGGAGTACAGACGCAGGAAGGTCAACGCACCAAAACGGTCATCCATGATCTTGAATGCCAGCGCGCGCAGCGGACGACCGGCATCGACAATGGCAAACTCGCCAGTTTCGTTGCCTTCCAGATCCACTTCTGGCTGTGGCTTGACTTCGGTAGGATTGGGCAGATAGTCAATGACCGCATCCAGTACCAGCTGCACACCCTTGTTCTTGAAGGAGGAACCGCAGTAGGTGGGGAAGAAATCCATGTTGATGGTACCCTTGCGGATGCAACGCTTGATGGTGTCTACATCAGGCTCAACTCCTTCAAGGTACTTTTCCATGACGTCATCATCCTGATCGACCACATCTTCGATCAGCTTTTCACGCCACTTTTCGACATCCGCTGCCATGTCAGCAGGAACATCCTCAATCTTGTAGTTCAGCGGATCACCGGAATCATCCCAGATCCAGGCCTTACGGCTGAGCAGGTCAACCACACCGCTAAAGGTTTCTTCACGGCCGATGGGCAGGGTCATGACTACTGGCTTGGCACCCAGTACATCTTCAACCTGCTTGATCACACGGTAGAAGTCAGCACCGGTACGGTCCAGCTTGTTGACATAGATGACACGTGAAACCTTGGAGTCATTGGCATAGCGCCAGTTGGTTTCAGACTGGGGTTCTACACCACCTGAACCACAGAAAACACCGATGCCGCCATCCAGTACCTTGAGAGAACGGTAAACTTCAATGGTAAAGTCCACGTGTCCCGGTGTATCAATGATATTGAAGCGATGATCCTTCCAGAAACAGGTGGTTGCAGCTGACTGAATCGTGATACCACGCTCCTGCTCCTGCTCCATGAAGTCGGTCGTAGCCGCACCATCATGAACTTCACCGATCTTGTGAATCTTGCCGGTGAGCTTCAGGATACGTTCGGTAGTCGTGGTCTTGCCGGCATCCACGTGGGCAAAAATGCCGATATTGCGGTAATGCGTTAAATCAGTCATTGCTGTACTCTACAAGGTTGAAAACAGGGGACATGGTCTGGCCTAATCTCTCATTATACCCTATGGTATGGTGGGAGTTAAACTACCCGGCACTCAAGCCCGAGAACATGAGCCAGACCCGTACACTCCTGCAACTCTACCCTCCCCCCGCAGCCGGCCACACAGGCCAGACCGAACTGAAGGGGCTATATGCCTCCATGAATCTCAGACAGGGTCTGGCAGAGGACGATCCACTGGTTTATGCCAACTTTCTGAGCAGTCTGGATGGCCGTATCGCGCTGGATGATGGCAAGGGCAACAGCGCAACCCCTAAGGAACTGACCTCACCTGAAGACTTCAGGCTGTTTCTGGAACTGCTGGCCCAGGCCGACTGCCTGATCACACACGGCGCCTATCTGCGCGCACTTGAGGATGGCAGACTTGGCAATGTACTGCAGACAGGCGGGGATCAACGCTCACAGGATCTGGCTGCCCTGCGGGCTGCACGCGGACTGAAACCACAGCCAGACATCGCCATTGTCAGCGCCAGTCTGGACTTTCCGATGCCGGAGAGCCTTGCACGACATGGCCAGCATGGCATGATATTTACCGGGGAGCGCGCAGATCCTCTGCGCTGCGCTGCATGGGAACAAAAAGGCTACGAGGTATTGCGGGCAGGGAAAGACAGAATGGTGGAAGGTGCCCCGCTGGTGGATCAATTGACCCAAAGGGGGTATCGCAGCATCTATCTGGTGGCCGGCCCCCATATACTGGATACCGTACTCAGAGCCGGGCGCCTGTCCCGCCTGTTCCAGACCATTCACCATGAACTTCTGGGAGGCAGACATTTTCATACCATGATACCTGGCGAGACACTACAGGGTGCAGGCAGAATGAGGCTTGAAAGTCTTTACTACCATCCCGCCACACCCGACAGGTCCGGGCAATGGTTTGCCCAGTTCACACCACTATCCATAGCACAGGAGGCTACAGCATGAAAAACGCAACCTTATGGCTGGTCAGACACGGTGAAACAGAATGGAGCCGTATTCTCAAACACACAGGCCGTACTGATGTCGCCCTTACCCCTGCGGGCGAAGTACAGGCCAGAAACGCCGCCCCACATCTGCGTCATCTGCAACCCGGGCTTGTGCTCTGCAGCCCGCTGCAAAGAGCAAGACAGACCGCCACGCTGGCAGGTTTTACCGATTTCATCATTGACGAAGACCTGGCTGAATGGGACTACGGCAGTTTTGAGGGGGAACGCACCCATGATATCCGCATCCGCATGAGCCAGCCCGACTGGGTCATCTGGAACAGCCATATTCCGGCAGGTGATACGCCAGGCGAACAGGTCGAGGACGTCGGCGAGCGCGCCGACCGCGTACTGTCCCGCTGTCGTGCCAGCATGGCATCCGGCCAGGACTGCCTGCTGTTCGCTCACGGCCATTTCCTGCGCATACTGACAGCCCGCTGGCTGGGTCTGCCCGCCCATCAGGGACGCCTGTTCAGACTTGATCCGGTCAGGCTGTCAGGACTTGGGATTGAACATGAACAGTCGGTTATCCAGTTATGGAACAGCCCGGCTGAAGCAGCCGTTCATCATCAGGCATAGAAATCGATCCGGCCAGTTTCAACCGGAGCCAGTACCTTCGTCTGGGCCGGAGCGGATCTCGGCTCTGGCTGGACCTGTGCCGGTAGCGGTTCCGACGGTCTGGCAGAAGTCTCTGCACCCGACTGGCGCAACTGCTGGCTGCTGTCGTTATTGATCATCTGCTGTACCTGTTGCGCGTATAACAGCCCTGGAGACATTCCGGCCCCTGAAATTCCTGACATATAGCCCCCTGATGTTTCAAACGAACACGACCGCAATCATCCCGCGATGTTATCACGACACCGTTCCAGTGCCACCAGCGCCTGTTCGCGCGCAGTAGCATGATCCACGACAGGATAGGGGTAGTCACGTCCCAGTGTAATACCGGCTTCCCTGAGCACATTCTGGGGTGCCTGCCATGGCTGATGGACATATTGCGCCGGAAGGCGCGCCAGTTCAGGCAGCCAGCGCTTGACATACTCCCCTTCAGCATCAAATTTCTGTCCCTGAAGCACCGGATTGAATATACGGAAATAGGGAGCAGCATCGGCCCCGCAACCCGCCGACCACTGCCATCCGAGAGTGTTGGAAGGAAGATCGGCATCCACAAGGGTATCCCAGAACCAGCGCGCACCCTGCAGCCAGTGGATTCTCAGATGTTTGACCAGAAAACTCGCTGCCGCCATCCTTACCCGGTTGTGCATCCAGCCAGTCTGCCATAACTGCCGCATACCGGCATCGACCCAGGGATAACCGGTCTGTCCCTGCTGCCAGCGTTGCAGATGCTCTGGATTGTCTACCCATGGAAAAGCTGCAAATCCCTCGCGCAAGGGACTGTCCGAAGTCTGTGGGAAATGCACCATGACATGGTGTGCAAACTCGCGCCAGCCAAGTTCAGCACGATATTTCTGTACTGACGTTGATACGCTATCCGCATGCGCGGGAGCGTCAACATCCACAGCATGCCAGATCTGGCGTATGGACAGTTCACCAAAATGCAGATAGGGGCTGAGCAGGCTGGTCAGCGGCTGGGACGGACAATCCCTGCCCTCTGCATAATCAGCCAGCGCATGCTCAATAAAGCGCTGCAACTGCAACTGCCCGCCGTTTTCGCCGGGCTGCCAGCTTGAGGCCAGCCCATGAACCCATGGCAGGCGCGGCATATGCGCCATGGCATCGGGTGCAATGGATTCAGGCCAGGCAGCCAGTGCCGGCAACTGTGCGGGAGCCTCCCTCCCCTGCGCACGCTCAGGAAGCGAAAGACAGCTGCGCCAGTAGGGAGTAAATACCTGATAGGGTTTACCACTCTGGGTCGCAATTTCATCGGGATTGAACAGAAGACCACACTGGTAACGGTGCAGCTGTATACCCCGCTCTGCGGCTGCCAGCTTGAGGCGGTTTTCCAGCGACTTGATCCATGGCTCGTAGCGCCGGTTGAAATAGATATGCCGGGCGCCGGTTTCCTCTGCCAGTGCCATCAGGACTTCAACCGTATCTCCCTGTCGCAGGACCAGGCGTGAACCACGCTCGGCCAGCGCTGCATCAAGGCGCTGCAGCGACTGTCCCAGCCACCAGCGGCTGGCGCCGCCCGGGCGCCAGCCATCTTCCAGCGCATCATCCAGACAGTAGCAGGGAACCGGAATATGGCCTGCCGCCAGCGCCGCTGCCAGCGCTGGCTGATCGCGAAGCCTCAGATCCAGCTGAAACCAGACGAGACAGGATTCCATGGCTGTGCAGCTACTGCTTTTTCTCTACATGACCACCAAAGCCGTGACGCATGGCAGAAAGTATCTTGCAGGCATAGATATCTTCTCCCTGCGAGGAGAAGCGCTGATAGAGAGAAGCACTCAGCACAGGTGCAGGCGTACCCTGATCAATGGCGGTCTCCACGGTCCAGCGCCCCTCCCCTGAATCTGAAACACGGCCACTGAAGGTGCTGAGTGCCTCATCCCTCGAAAGGGCATCTGCAGTCAGATCCAGCAGCCATGAGGTCACGACACTACCACGCCGCCACAGTTCAGCGATATCGGCCACCGGCAGATCATACTGGTAGTATTCGGGATTACGCAGTGGTGCAGTTTCAGCATCATGCGTGACACCTTCCTTACCAATATTGGCACGGCTCAGAATATTGAATCCTTCAGAGAAGGCCGCCATCATGCCGTATTCGATACCGTTGTGCACCATCTTGACGAAATGCCCCGCTCCAGCCGGACCACAGTGCAGAAAGCCCTCATCTGCCGTATTTTCCCGGCCAGAGCGCCCGTCCGTAGTTGCGATGCTGCCAGCGCCAGGCGCGAGGGTGCGGAATACCGGCTCCATCACCGCGAAAGCACCCGCATCACCACCAATCATGAGGCAGTAACCGCGCTTCAAGCCCCAGACGCCACCGCTGGTACCGACATCCAGATAGTGGATACCGCTCCCGGCCAGTTCGGCTGCCCGGTGGATGTCATCGACAAAGTAACTGTTACCACCATCAATCAGGATGTCGCCTGCATCAAGAATACCGGCAAACTGCTGTAGGGAGGCACCGACATAAGCGGCAGGCAACATCAGCCATACCGCCCGCGGAGGCGCCAGTAACTGCCGGAACTCTTCACAGGAAGAGGCAGGAATGGCACCCTCCGCCGCCAGTGCCGCCACAGCTTCCTGATTGACGTCAAACACCACGCATTCGTGACCACCCGCAAGCAGCCTCCGTACCATATTGGCACCCATACGCCCCAAACCCACCATACCTATACGCATTGCAAACTCTCCTGTGAATGTATCTGATCGTCACTATTTCATGGGCATATTACAGTAAAGCCTCATACCGGCTGTGACTCATGCACGGCAAATCCCAGCCTGCGATAAACTTCGAGGCGTTTGCGATAGGCTGAAACACCCAGTGGATGATGATCCACGATATCCATGACATGTGCTACGGTTTTTCCGGGATAGGGCCTCCGGGTACGTCCTATACTCTGGATGAGCCGGGTAGCTGCAGGTGACTCCCGCCCTGCAATGTCAGCGCTGACAGGCGCTGCAAAAATCAGCGCCCCCACATGAGGCAGATCAATCCCTTCACTCAGCAGAGAAAGCGTGCTGATGATCAGGGAACTTTCAGGTGCCAGCGCCATCCTTTCCAGACGATCCGCTCTTGGTAACTGACCATGCAGCAGCAGACAGGCATGTCCCATCGCCATCACCAACTCGTACAGTACTTCGGCATGTGCGATGGTTGACGTCAGGATCACTGTACCGCGAGTGCTTGCGGCACGAATCGCTGACTGGGCAATCATGGCATTGCGCCCCGGCTCTTCCGCAAGCCACTGCAGAAATGCCCCCCAACCCTCGACCTCTGCCGTACAGGGATACCCTACCACCGTAACCTTGACAGGCA
>JBEBBU010000099.1:0-32597 GCA_041158225.1 Pseudomonadota bacterium
CCTGTCGCTGAACCGCCAGTGCCCCCAAGAGAACTGCCTGCCGTGCCCGGTTTTGCGCATGAGGAGCCGGACGAGGACGAGGATGATGACACCATTCCGGCTGGGAAAACTGCACCAGCTCCAGCGGTAGCTGTAATTCCGCAACCGGAGTTGAAGCCGCCGCTGCAGCAGGCCGATGCACCGGGCGATCTTCAGGAAGAGGAACAGATGGAGGCGCCGCACGAACCAGCGCCACTGCTGGCCACTGCCCCGCATATGTCCAGAGGGCATGTCACCCTGCATCAGGAGCCGGACAGTCCACGCGAGGCTGAACTGCCGGCGGGTGATCCCGGCTGGAACTGCAACAAGGCGGAAGACAGAAAAACCTGGGACTGTGATCTGGTCGGGGCTGATCCGCGTGGCCTGCCGCACAGTATTGGCGATAATGGCCAGCGCGGCCCTGAGTGGAGCGAGTCAGGAGCGCTTACTCCGCAGGATGAGCAGCGCTTCAGCAGCCTGCTGGCCATGATGCCCGCTGATCCATGGGCCAATGCCTGCACAGGCAAGACCGAGCGTGATGCCATGAAAAACTTCCTGCTGTCTCCGGCTGACCGCAAGCTCCGGGAAACGGCATCGACTGATGCCCGAGGCAACTACGGCGAACTGCAGCATGGGGAAATTGCTACCTTTGTCGGGACTGCCGAGGTTACACGTGCCGACCAGCATGTCCAGGGACATTCCCTGAGTTTCAATACCACGGCGAACACCGTGAACGCCCGTGGTAATGCCCTGTATCGTGAAAAAGGCATGGCTATGGCCGGCGATTCCGCCTTCATGGACATGGATACCGGCAAAGGGGTGCTGCGTAATGCCCAGTTCATTATCGAAACCATGCCATCACGCGGAACCGCGCGTACGGTCTATCTGGACAGCAATAACCAGATGCGCTTCAGCCGTACCACTTATACCACCTGTCCTCTGGGCAACAAGGACTGGCTGCTGCATGCCGATGTTGTTGATATGGACAAGAAAGAGGGCTGGGGTGAGGCCAGGCACGCCTGGATGGAGTTCGAGGGGCTGCCCATCTTTTATACGCCCTATATGCGTTTTCCGATTGATGACCGTCGCCAGAGTGGTCTGCTGGCGCCTACCTTTGGTCAGTCGCGTGTGGGTGGTTTCAATATTTCCGCTCCCTACTATTTCAATCTGGCGCCCAATTACGATGACACACTGGTGCTGAGAGAGGTGACCAACCGTGGTCCGCTGGTGGGCAACGAGTTCCGCTATCTGACCGATCACCAGAAGGGGCGTCTGGCAGCTGAAATCATGCCCTATGACAGCGTGATGCAGCAGGCGCGAGGTATCGTCGGCTTCAAGGATCAGGGCAACTGGAGCGAAAACCTGTCATCGCTGGTGGATATCAATTACGTCAGTGACCAGCTCTATCTCAACCAGCTGGGTAACTCTCTCAGGCTGGTACCTTCGCTGTACATGCACAGTCAGGCCAATCTGACCTACCGCATGGACAACCTGAACCTGAAATTCCTCTCGGATTACTACGAAACCATCGATCCATCCATTCCGAATGGACTCAAGCCCTACAACCGTCTGCCTGCACTCCAGGCCAACTATCGCAGTCCGGTTGCTGATAGTGGCTTTGTCTTCGAAACCAAGTCAGAGGTCAGCAGCTTTGCCCATAATTCAGGGGACGTGAAGGGACAGCGTTTCAATCTCCGTCCGACCATTTCTTATCCTGTGCGCAAGCCGGAAGGCTTCGTGGTACCCAGCCTGTCGGTCCAGAACACCAATTATCTGCTGAGTGACATCCCCCCGGACACCCAGTCCATGAGTGGTCAGTACAGCAGCAGCATGAACCGCGTCGCCCCCATCGCTTCCATTGATTCAGGCCTGACCTTCGAGCGGGATCTCAATATTGGTGATCGCGCCATGCTGCAGACGCTGGAGCCGCGCCTGTTCTACCTGTATGTGCCGCATATCAACCAGAAGAATCTGCCGCTGTTTGATACGACTTACTACGATTACACCTTCAACCAGATGTTCCGCGAAAACCGCTTTGTCGGCAGTGACAGGATCGGCGATGCCAACCAGACCTCGCTGGCATTGACCACGCGCCTGCTGGACGCCGACAGTGGCATGGAGCGCTTCAGGGCCAGTCTGGGCAAGGTGGTATACTTCTCGGATCCTACGGTAACGCTGCAGAGTGACATTCTCCAGGACTCCATTATCAATGAAAACTGTGGAGCTGCGCCACCGGTCAATACCCCCCAGTATGAAATATGGGCAACCTGCAGCAGGCAGGGGGCCGTCAGCTATTTCAACTATGACATGAGCGTGCCAGCCAGCCAGTACAATTTCAATGACTATATTGCCGAGGTGGGTGGTCGTATCTCGCGTGAATGGAGTTATGAACTGGGAGGGCAGGCTTCGCCATCCAGAGGACAGCTGGAGCGTGGGTCGGTGACGCTGCGTTATGACAATGATCGCAACCAGCTGCTCAATCTGTCCTACCGCTTCCGCCGCCCGATTACCGGCACTACGCCTGGTATTGACCAGAGCAATGTGAATACCAGCGGCTGGTACAGCACGCTTAACCAGACCGATGCCTCCTTCAGGTTGCCGATTGCCAAGGATTTCTATGCCATCGCGCGCTGGCAGTATTCGCTGGAATACCAGATGACCCTGGACAGTTTTGCAGGTATCGAGCGCGATACCTGCTGCTGGCGTCTGAGTATCCTGGGGCGCCGCTACCAGAACGGTGTGGATGCCAGCAAGGAGCCTACCACCAATACCGGTATCTTTGTGCAGCTGGAGCTCAAGGGGCTTACGCGGCTGGGTGATCAGGTGGATCAGTTCCTCTACCGCAGTGTCGAAGGTTACCGTAAGCAGTCGGATCTTGAAGAATCCTTTATTGGAGGCAACTGATGAGCGTGATGCAGCGACTGTTCTGCATGCTTTTTTTCCTGCTTGCATCCGTGCCGTGCTGGTCTGCCCTGGATCGTATCGTGGCGGTGGTGGATGAAGGCGTGATACTGGAAAGCGAGCTTGAGCGCAAGATGATGTCCATCAAGCAGAGTCTCCGCGCCAATGGTACGCCGATGCCGCCGGATTCGGTGCTGGCGCGGCAGGTGCTGGAGCGTCTGGTACTGGACAAGGTCCAGCTGCTCCAGGCCGAGCGCGCCGGGATTCATGTGGATGATGAAACCCTGCGGTCTGCTGTCGAGCAGATTGCCCAGAGAAACAATCTGACGATTGACCAGTTCAGGCGTTCCCTGCAGCACGAGGGTATCGAGTACAGCGATTTTCTCAACCAGATCCGCAGCGAAATCGCCATCAGCCGTTTCCGTTCCAGTCAGGTCAATGGCCAGATCAAGGTCAGTGATCGGGAAGTCCAGCATTATCTGGATACCAAGGAAATGAAAGGCGAGTCGGTCGATGTCGAATATGCGCTTTCGCATATCCTGATTGCCACGCCTTCTTCGGCAAGCTCGGCCCAGGTCAGGCATGCGCGCGAGCGTGCGGAAAAACTCATGGCTGAGCTCAAGGCCGGGCTGGACTTTCGTGATGCCGCCCTGCGCCAGTCCGATGATGAGGCGGCCCTGACCGGTGGTGATCTGGGCTGGCGCAAGCTGAGCCAGTTGCCTACCCTGTTTGCCGATGAGGTGCCTCACATGAAAAAGGGGCAGCTGGCCGGACCATTTCATAATCCCAGCGGTTATCACATCATCCGTCTGACCGATGTGCGTGGCGGGGAGTCCATCCGTCTGACCAAGACCCATGTCAGGCATATACTGATAAAGCCCAATGAAGTGCTGTCCGACGATGAGGCACGCAACAAGCTGGTGGCGCTGAAAACCCGTATTGAAAATGGTGATGACTTCAGTGAGCTGGCGCGTGCCCACTCAGATGACAAAGGATCGGCCATCAAGGGCGGGGATCTTGGCTGGGTGCAGCCTGGTGCACTGGTACCGCCTTTCGAGGAAGCCATGAATGGCCTGGATGACAATCAGCTGAGTGCGCCGGTGCAGACCCAGTTTGGCTGGCATCTTATCCAGGTACTGGGGCGGCAGGAATCCACGGATGGCGATGAAGTACTGAAGACCCGGGCGCGTGACGAAATCTTCAGGCGCAAGGTCGAAGAAGAAACTGAGCTGTGGCTGCGCAAACTGCGTGATGAAGCCTATGTCGAAATCAGACTGGAGGACAACGCCGTTGATCCCACAGAATCCTTCATGCGTTAGGATGAGAGAGGGCGGAGAGACTCCCAGGCTGCTGATCAGTGTGGGCGAGCCTGCTGGTATTGGTCCTGATCTCTGTGTCGCCCTGCAGGCCGAGCGTTATCCGGATGCTGTCCTGACCCTGCTGGGTGATCCGCTGGTGCTGGCGCAGCGCGCCAGCCAGCTGGGTATCCGCTTTCAGCCGCATCTGCTGGATGAGGACAGCCCGACGCCTTTACCAGGCGTCATCAATCTTTGGCCGGTGCATTATCCGGTTGAAGTCGTACCGGGCAGACTGGATGTCCGTAATGCCCGGCAGCTGCTACAGGCGCTGGAGCAGGGGGTGCAGGCCTGTCTTGCCGGCGACTATGCAGCGCTGGTGACTGCGCCGGTTCACAAGGGCGTGATCAATGACGCAGGTCACGCCTTTACCGGGCATACGGAATATATCGCAGAGCTTTCAGGCGGCTGGCCGGTCATGATGCTGACGGCACCCGGGCTCAGGGTGGCGCTGGTCACCACGCATATTCCCCTGTCCAGAGTCAGTGATGCGGTGACGCCGGATCTGCTGGAGCGAGTCATCCGCATTGTGGAAAAAGATCTGCGCCAGCGCTACCACATTCCCCGGCCACTGATTGCAGTGTGTGGACTTAATCCGCACGCAGGTGAGGGCGGTCATCTCGGTGATGAAGAAATACGTATCATCCAGCCAGTGCTGGATCGTCTGGCAGATGAAGGGCTGGCGCTGGAGGGAGCGTTTCCGGCAGATACCATTTTTGTGCCCGAGCACATGCGGCGCTATGATGCGGTACTGGCCATGTATCATGATCAGGGTCTGCCGGTACTCAAGCACATGGGGTTTGGTCAGGCCGTGAATGTCACGCTTGGGCTGCCCGTCATCCGCACTTCCGTGGATCATGGTACGGCACTGGATCGTGCGGGGCGCGGCAATGTCCACGCTGGCAGCCTGCATGCAGCCATTGCCGCGGCCCTTGACCAGTGTGTCAGACCAGCAGCAGAGGAATGCAGTTGAGCAGCCATATTCCGCGTAAACGTTTTGGCCAGAACTTCCTGCGTGACCATCAGGTCATCCAGTCCATAGCGGCTGCCATAGCACCGCGCCCGTCAGATCATCTGGTGGAAATAGGTCCGGGTGAAGGCGTGCTGACCAGCGCCCTGCTGGCGCAGGCCGGGCGTCTGGATGTCGTGGAAATCGACCGCGATCTGGTGGCTTTGCTGCAGCGGCAGTGGGGTAACCACGAGCGGTTTTTTCTGCATGAAGCAGATGCGCTGCGCTTTGATTTTGGCGCGCTTGCCCCTAAGGGTGATGCCTCTCTGAGAGTGGTAGGCAATCTTCCCTACAATATTTCCACCCCGCTGATGTTCCATCTTTTCGAGCATGCAGCGCGGATTGATGACATGCACTTCATGCTGCAGAAAGAGGTGGTGGACAGGATCTGTGCCTTGCCGGGTGATTCGTCCTATGGCCGTCTCAGCATCATGACGCGCTACCACTGTGAGGCTGAGTGGCTGTTTGATGTGCCGCCCCACTGTTTCTATCCTGCGCCCAAGGTCATGTCGGCTGTGGTGCGTCTGGTGCCGCACCGTACGCGTGAACAGGCGCCCTCATCCTTTCCGGCGCTGGTGGCGGCAGCTTTCAACCAGCGTCGCAAGACACTGCGCAACTCGTTAAGGCAGCTGGTCACTGATGAGCAGTGGCAACTGGCTGGGATTGATCCTTCCAGTCGTGCGGAGACGCTGTCACTGGAAGACTTTATGCGCCTTGCCCGGGTGATTTGGCAATAAAAAACCCTGATGCCGGTTTCCCGGCATCAGGGCTGGACGAGAAAACCCGACCCTGAAGTGCTTACTTCAGGTGAGCCTTCTTGAAGCCACGATCCAGCTTGGCGTTGACTTCTTCAGCAGCAGCAGCAGCGCGGCGAGCAGAAGAATCTGCGCTGGCAGCCTTGGCTTCTGCAGACTGTGCAGCAGCCAGTGCTTCGTCAGCAGTGCTCTTCAGGGAAGCCTGTTCTGCCTTGATACCGTCGATCTGGGTCTGCAGCTGGGTGATGTCGCCCTTGGTGGCGCAGCCAACAGACAGGCCAGCGATCATCAGTACTACTGCAAGCTTGGTTGCTTTCAACATAGTGATATCCTCAATAAAATAAGGTGAAACATTCAAAACACAGAGAAATTCAAAAACATCCACTCCGGAGGGAATGTCCAGTAACCGCTGTTTTCTGGCAGCGACACTGGGTGAACATATGATCAATATGTAATCCCTGAGGGTGATTCTGCCTTAAAACCGCAAGGGTTGCCAGTCTTTTTTGGTTGCAGGTATGTTTCAGGATGCGATCTCAGCGGATAAGTACCGGGGTGCCCTGCCGGATCCACGGTGTCAGCTGGTCGATTTCCTCATTGGTCAGGGCGATGCATCCCTGGGTCCAGTCGAACTCATCGTGCACGGAGCGGTCGCCAGCGCCAATGCCATGAATACCAATCTGGCCGCCCAGCGGCGTATCCTGGGGAGGGGTTGCTGAACTGAGGTGGGCGCGCATGACCTTGCGCACGGTGTCTTCGGAGACCACGCCTCTGGTGTAGGCATGTCGGGCGATCAGCGGGTTGGGGTAGGTCAGGCCAAAGAAACGGTGAAACTTGCTGTTTTCATTGATCCAGCCTATGCGGTATTCGCCCAGCGGGGTCTTGCCATCGCCCCGTTTTTTTTCCAGCGAACTGCCGCGCCTGCCCAGCGCAACATGCGGAAACACCACCATGGCCCGATCCTGCTGCATGATCTTGAGGGTATGCTGCCCGGTTTCAATGAGCAGCCAGACATCATTCTGGGGGATTACATCTGTGGCGGCATGGCTGTCTGCCGCTGTCAAAAGCATGGTGGCCAGTGCCAGACTGAAAAACTGCCTCACCTTTTCCTCCTTAGGGGCGGTCAAAACGGTTACAATTTACCGTAAATATAGCCTTTTTCACAATCCAGCATGATGCAGTGGAGCCTATGAAAATCGAGATCTGTCCCACGACGCCCTATGGTGACCAGAAACCAGGAACCTCGGGTCTGCGCAAGAAAGTCCGTGTCTTTCAGCAGCCAGGCTATCTGGAAAACTTCGTTCAGGCCATATTCGATACCCTGGGCGATGTCAGCGGCAAGACACTGGTGCTTGGAGGCGATGGCCGCTTTTTCAACCGGGAGGCTGCCCAGATCATCCTGAAAATGGCGGCGGCACATGATGTGGGGCGCGTCGTGGTGGGACAGGGAGCCATACTTTCAACACCGGCCGCATCCTGCGTGATCCGCAAGCGTCAGGCGCTGGGCGGGTTCATTCTTTCTGCCAGCCATAATCCTGGCGGGCGGGATGAAGACTTCGGCATCAAGTTCAATGCCGCCAATGGCGGGCCTGCCAGTGAGTCATTTACCGATGCTGTGTTCGCACGCAGCCAGGGCATCAGCCAGTACCGGATCGTGCCTGCCGCTGATCTGCCGCTGGATGAACCCGGTATCCATAGCCTTGGCGCGATGCAGGTGGAAGTGATCGATCCTGTTGAAGATTATCTGCAGCTCATGGAGTACCTGTTTGATTTTCCGCTGATGCGTTCGGCACTGACATCAGGTGCTGTGACCCTGCGTTTTGATGCCATGCATGCGGTAACAGGCCCTTATGCCCGACGTATTTTTGAAGAAAAACTCGGAGCGGTGAGAGGCTCGGTCGTCAATGCCATACCGCTTGAGGATTTTGGTGGTGGCCATCCTGATCCGAATCTGGTGCATGCAGCTGAACTGGCGCAACACATGATGGGCCGGACTGCGCCGACGCTGGGCGCTGCTTCCGATGGTGATGGTGACCGCAACATGATCATGGGGGCAGGGTTTTTCGTGACACCCAGTGACAGCCTGGCGGTGCTGGCTGCGAATGCCCATCTGCTGCCTGGGTATAAATCCGGTGTGCGTGGTGTCGCGCGTTCCATGCCTACCAGCCAGGCGGTCGATCGGGTGGCCCGTGCCATGGGGATTGACAGTTACGAGACGCCTACCGGCTGGAAGTTCTTTGGCAACCTGCTGGATGCGCGGCGTATCACGCTCTGTGGTGAGGAAAGCTTTGGTAGTGGCTCCGATCATGTGCGGGAAAAGGATGGCCTGTGGGCTGTGCTGTTCTGGCTCAATCTGGTGGTGCTGCGCAAGCAGTCGGTCGCTGAGATCGTGCGCGATCACTGGCGCCGTTTTGGCCGCGACTACTACTCGCGCCACGATTATGAGGCCATTGATGCCACGGCGGCCGAGGCGCTGATGGAGGCGTTGCGTCAGCAGTTGCCAGAGCTTCCTGGCAAAAGCTTTGGCGAATACACGGTGAAACTGGCAGATGATTTCTGCTACCACGATCCAGTGGATGCCTCGCAGAGCGCACGCCAGGGCATCCGTATTGGTTTTGAGAATGGTTCGCGCATTGTTTTCCGCCTTTCAGGCACTGGCACGGAAGGCGCTACCCTGCGTGTTTACATCGAACGCTACGAGCGCGATCCAGCCCTGCACGAGCAGCCGACCCAGGACTATCTGGCAGATCTCATCGCTATCGCCGCCTCGCTGGCGCAAATCCGCGAGCGTACCGGTCGCGAAGCACCCTGTGTGATTACCTGACGGATCTGCCATGCCATTGTTACGACTGAATAGCATCCAGATTGCCTTTGGGGTGCAGCCCTTACTGCAGGATGCCAGCTTCCAGATTGATGCCGGGGAGCGTGTGGGTATTATCGGCCGCAATGGCGAAGGGAAATCCACCCTGCTCAAGATCATGGCGGGTACCCAGCTGCCAGACAGCGGTGAAGTCTGGCGCCAGCCTGACCTGCGTCTGGGCTATCTCGAGCAGATGCCCGAGCTGCCGGATGCAGCCACCATTTACGATGCCGTGGCGCAGGCTCTGGGCGAAGCTGGCGCCTGCCTGGCTGCCTACCATCACATTTCCGAGGCTGTGGCTCTGGATCCTTCGGCAGCCAATATCGAGCGTATGGGCCAGTTACAGCAGCAGCTGGAAGCCGTCGATGGCTGGAATCTGCGGCTGCGCGTGGAAAAAACCCTGGAGCGGTTGAATCTGCCTCCTGACAGGCAGGTGGCGGGTCTGTCCGGCGGCTGGCAGCGGCGTGTGGCGCTGGCACGGGCTCTGGTCAACGATCCAGAGCTGCTGTTGCTGGACGAGCCGACCAATCATCTGGATCTGGCTTCCATTATCTGGCTGGAGCAGCAGCTGGCCCAGTTTCCAGGTGCTGTGGTGCTGATTACCCATGATCGGGCCTTTCTGCAAAAGGTAGCTACCCGGATTGTGGATCTGGATCGTGGCCAGCTGACCTCCTGGCCAGGTTTTTACCGCGATTATCTGGAAAAGAAAGCCGCCGCCCTTGAAGAAGAAGAGAAGCGTCAGGCCCTGTTCGACAAAAAGCTGGCCCAGGAAGAAGTGTGGATACGCCAGGGGATCAAGGCCCGGCGCACGCGTAACGAGGGCAGGGTGCGTGCCCTGAAACAGTTACGCCACGAACGTTCCGAGCGTCGTGAACGTGTCGGCACCGCGCGGCTGGAGATGGAGCAGGCAGAGCGTTCCGGCAGACTCGTGGCAGAGCTCAGGCAGGTGAGTGTCAGTTTTGGTGAGCGCTGTGTCATCCGCGATTTCTCCACGGAAGTCATGCGCGGTGACCGTATTGCCCTGATTGGCCCGAATGGTGCCGGCAAGACCACCCTGCTACAGGTGCTGCTGGGGCAGCGCGCAGCGGATCAGGGTGAGGTGCGTTCAGGCACCCAGCTCAAGGTCGCCTATTTTGACCAGCTCAGGGAACAGCTTGATCCTGAGCAGACGCTGCTGGAAGCCATCGGCGATGGCAAGGAGTGGATTACCATCAATGGCCAGCAGCAGCATGTGATGAGCTATCTGGGCAATTTCCTGTTTTCTCCCGCGCGTGCGCGCTCTCCCATTCGCAGTCTTTCGGGAGGAGAAAAGAACCGCGCCCTGCTGGCCCGGCTTCTGACCCAGCCGTGCAATGTTCTGGTGCTGGATGAGCCCACCAACGATCTTGATCTTGAGACGCTGGAACTGCTGGAGGCACTGCTGGCTGATTTTGCCGGTACCGTGCTGCTGGTCAGTCATGACCGGGACTTTGTCGATAATGTGGCCACCGCGACCTGGGTATTTGAGGGTGAGGGGCATATCAGCGAATATGTGGGTGGTTACAGTGACTGGGTGGCGCAGCGCGAACGTCAGTCATCCCGGGCTGCCGGCCAGCCTGGCGCAGCGTCAGCCAGCCAGCGCGTCACGCCTCAGGCGGCAGCCAGTCCATCTGCTCCCGCCACAAAGAAAAAACTCAGCTTCAGGGAGCAGAAAGAACTGGAAACCCTGCCTGAGCGCATTGATGCGCTGGAAAAGCAGCAGGCAGAATTAATGCTGGAGGTTAATGCTTCCAGCTTCTACAGACAGGAGCTTGCTATCGTCAACCAGACCCTGGACAGGCTGCATCAGGTTGAAGCTGAGCTGGCGGCCTGTTTTGAACGCTGGGAGGCGCTTGACCAGCTGTCATAGCCAGGTCCAGCGATCAAAGCATGCGGCCTGGCCGCAGGCCTGTCCGTCATCATCAAGCAGGTTCCAGACCCAGGCATCCTGTATCCGGAAACGTCTGCCCTCGCTGCTGATGCGGATGCCCGAGTAGTGGCTGATGAAACCCTGGCGGGCGACCGTCTCCAGCAGTTGCGCCCTTTCATGCTGAAGCGGACGCTCAGCTGAAAGCCGCGATGGCGTACGGCACAGGGTGGCCATATCCATGGCAAACAGTGACTGGGCCTGCTGGTTGCCGTAAATGAATACAGGATCAGGCTGCCCATCGTGCGCCAGCAGCGCCCAGGGGGCTGCATGCAGCCATTGTGCCTGCTGGCTGCTATCCAGATGGATGGCCGGGCATAACGACTGTCCGGTCCAGTGGGTATAGCTGCCGGCAATCCGCATCAGCAGCCCGATCTGCTGCCTGTCCATAATGTTGTCTGCCTGTTTTTGCAAGGAGTGCTCCTGTCATGATGCGTGACCAGTCCTGTCTGTCTGCGCGCCGCCCTGTGGTGCTGACCATTGCCGGTCATGATCCATCAGGCGGTGCGGGGGTGACCGCTGACGCTGAAACCCTGCGCGCGCTGGGGTGTCACTGCTGTCAGGTGGTCACGGCACTGACCGAGCAGGACACCCATAATGTTTTTGCCATCTGGCCGCAGCCGGCACAGACCCTGCTGCGACAGGCAGCGCGTATTGTCGCCGATATGCCGCCTGCAGTGATCAAGATCGGCCTGATAGGCAGCGAGGAACTGGTATACGCCCTGGCTGCCTGGCTCAGGCAGCCCGATCTTGCCCATATCCCGGTGGTACTGGACCCGGTGCTGGCGGCAGGCGGTGGTGGGCGTCTTGGGCCTGGCGGGCTGGGAGCGCTTATCGTCAGTGAACTGTTGCCCCGCTGTCATGTGGTGACGCCCAATGTGCCGGAGGCTCAGCGTCTGTCGGGTCTGGATGATCCCGTTGCTGCCGTGAGCGCCCTGCTGGCGTGCGGTGCCGGAGCAGTGCTGCTGACGGGCACGCATGCTGCCAGTCATGATGTCATCAATACGCTGGATACGCGGGATGGTCTGCATGCCAGCTGGCGCTGGCCGCGACTGTCAGGTGAATATCACGGTTCCGGCTGTACCCTGGCCTCAGCGCTTGCTGCCCTGCTGGCGCAGGGCCTGCCACTTGCAGAAGCGGCTGCCCGTGCCCAGCGTTTTACCTGGAACAGCCTGCTGCACGCACGGCATGCAGGCGGCGGGCAGCTTCTGCCTGACCGTTTACGCTGACGCATTCAGCAGGTTTCCATGTATTCAATCGCCATCTGCAGGCGCTCCTTCCCCTGATACTGGTTGATTTCCAGCCTGTAGGCCGCACGTATCCTGCTCTGGCCGATCCAGCGCTCTGGGGCGTCTACCTGAAAAGCAATGGCATCAATCTGGCGTCTGCTGCCTTCGGGAGCCAGTGTCATCTTTAGGTGCCTGCCACCCACGATGCGATTGTTGATGACCTCAAAAGTGCCATCAAAAACTGGCAGAGGAAAGCCCTGTCCCCAGGGGCCGGCTTCCTGGATCTGTCGGGCGGTGATCTGTGAGAACGCACTTTCGTCAAGTTCTCCATCACTCAGGATGCCTGTTGTTGCCGGCAGGGTGCGGCGTTGCCTGACAGCTTCGGCAAAAGCCTGCTGAAACACTGCCAGGTGCTGTCTGGGTAGCGTCACGCCGGCTGCCATGGCGTGTCCGCCGAAGCCTGTCATCAGGTCAGGGTAGCGTGTACTGATGTCGCTGAGCGTATCACGGATGTGAACCGAAGGTATGGAGCGTGCCGAGCCTTTCAGTGTGTCGCTGTCGCTGTCTGCGAAGACAATCACCGGCCGGTCATAGCGGTCCTTGATCCTTGCTGCCAGTATGCCGACAATGCCCTGATGCCAGCCTGGCTGGTACAGGCACAGGCCCGCTGCGTCGCTGTCCAGGCCGCCATCGTCGGTGCGTAACAGTTGCAGTGCCTCGCCCTGCATCTCGCTTTCCCGTTGCCGCCGCTCCATATTCATCTGGTTCAGCTGTTCTGCCAGCAGGCCTGCACGATGCGGGTCATCGCTCAGCAGGCATTCAATGCCGGTCGACATGTCCTGCATGCGGCCGGCGGCATTCAGGCGTGGTGCCAGGGCAAAAGCCAGATCCTGGGCATCAATGTGCCGGTAATCCCGGCCGGCGATGGACAGGAGGGCTGCAATTCCAGGCCGCGGGCCAGCCCGGCGGATACGCTGCATGCCCTGATGTACCAGTATGCGGTTGACCGGGTCAAGTGTGACCACATCCGCGACGGTGCCCAGTGCGACCAGATCAAGAAAGTCCGCCAGTCCGGGTTCTGGTCGCTCCCCGCTGAACCAGCCCTGTTCACGCAGATGCTGTCTCAGTGCCACCAGTACAAAAAACATCACGCCTACACCTGCCAGAGAGCGCGCAGGGAAATCATCATCATTCAGGCAGGGATTCACGATGGCATCAGCTTCAGGCAGTGTCTCGCCTGGCAGATGATGATCGGTAATGAGCACGCCTATGCCGAGGTTTCTGGCGTACTGTGTGCCTGCGTGGCTGCTGATGCCGTTATCGACGGTCATGATCCAGTCAGGTTTGCGCAGGGCGGCCTCGGCCACGATGGCTTCGCTCATGCCATAGCCATAGTCGAAGCGGTTGGGTACCAGATAATCGACATTTTTCGCGCCCATGGCACGCAGTCCGAGGACGGCCAGTGCTGAACTGGTCGCACCATCAGCATCAAAGTCGCCCAGTACCAGAATGGACTGCGCTGATTGCAGGGCGGATGCCAGATGCTTGACCAGTGGTCTCATGCCGGCAAGCTGCCATGGATCGGGCAGATCAGCGAGCGAACGGCGCTCACAGGCTTCCCGGGTGTGGCCACGCGCATGGCAGAGCCGGTCGATCAGGCTGGACGGTTGCAGTGCTTCGTCTCCGCTACCATGCTGGCGGCGGATCACGGGCATGTTTCTGGGGTGGTGCAGTGGTGGCATGCAGGGGGCTTTCCGGATAGGAGCCGCCATTATAATGGGCAATGTACAGAAAGGGTGCGCTAGGGTAGAATCCCGCGTTTAAGTCGTGGACTTCCTGGATGCACCCCCTCTACCGCCCTGACATTGATGGCCTGCGCGCGGTTGCCGTCCTTTCTGTTCTGATTCATCATGCATTTCCAGAGCACTTCCGTACCGGATACATTGGTGTTGATGTGTTCTTTGTCATTTCCGGATTTCTGATCAGCTGTATCCTGTTCGCCAGTCTGGAACAGGGGCGTTTCAGTCTGCTGGATTTCTACCGCCGGCGTATCCTGCGCATATTCCCTGCGCTTGTGACGGTGGTGCTGGCCGTTTTTCTGGCCGGATGGTATGTGCTTTTCAGTAGCGAATTTGCCCAGTTGGGCCGGCATATAGTGGCTGGTGCCGGATTTGTTTCCAATTTCCTGCTGTGGTCTGAGGCTGGTTATTTTGATACCACATCCTACGACAAGCCATTGCTGCATCTCTGGTCGCTGGGTATCGAGGAACAGTTCTATATCCTGTGGCCCTGGCTGCTCTGGCTGTTCTGGTCAAGGCATCTGGGCTTCCTTGCGCTGACGGGATGCCTGTTGCTGCTGTCGTTTGCCTGGAATCTGCGCGAGGTCATGCTGGGGCATGACACCGCTGATTTCTATTCTCCCCTGTCGCGTTTGTGGGAACTGATGGCAGGCGGCTGTCTGGCCTATATGCATCAGCATGCCGCGCGCTTCCCCCGCCTGCATCAGTGGCGCCTGCGTTGGCAGGGGCTGCAGTCCTGGGCAGGTCTGGCGCTTCTGGTCACTGGACTGGTGGTGCTGAAAGGCCATCTGGCCTATCCGGGCTACCGGGCGCTGCTGCCAGTCACGGGCGCACTGCTGCTGATTTCTGCGGGGCCGGAACCCTGGGTCAACCGTTATCTGCTGGCGAACCGTCCCATGGTATGGGTGGGTCTGATCAGCTATCCCCTGTATCTCTGGCACTGGCCATTACTGGCCCTAGCGCATGTGATCGAGGGCAGGCTACCGGATGTGGAACTGCGTTTTCAGCTGATGGGACTCAGTGTTCTGCTGGCGACCCTGACCTACGTAGCCATTGAGAGACCGGTACGTTTTGGCCTGCAGAAGCGCGACAGGGCCGCATGGTCACTGGTCGCCGCGATGCTGCTGCTGGCAGCGCTGGGTGCAGCAACGGATCGTGCGCAGGGTTTTCCAGCGCGTGCGGCCAATGCTAATGAACACGTACTGGGGATGAGTCAGGCGTTGCAGGCGCCTGTGGTTGACCAGCAATTCTGCCGGCAGCTCTACCAGGTTCAGCCTGGCAGGGAAGTCCTGTGTGCACTGCATTCGCCTGAACCCTACTATCTGATGGTAGGTGACAGCCATGCCGGCTCCCTGTCTCTGGGGGTTGCCGCGCATCAGGACCTGTTTCCAGACATGCTGCTGGCCAGTCCCGGCTGTCTTCCTCTGGTCGACAGTTATGTGCAGTCATCGCGTCTGCCTCCGGGGGATCATCGTTGCCGTTCACTGGCCCAGGCGGTGTTCATGGCACTTGACCGGATCCCCTCACTCCGTCATGTGCTGCTGGTCAACCGTGGACCCATCTATTTCACATCCGTGGATTTTGGTGTACATCCGCAGACCGATATTGCCATTTATGATCATGAGGATCGGCGACAGAGCGGTGTTGCTGCCATGCAGGCCTGGCTGTCCGGCTATGATGATCTGGTCAGCCGTCTGGAAGCGCGTGGGGTCAGGGTCAGTTTCATGATCGACTGGCCCGAGCTGGATTTTGTACCCCGTGCCTGTGTGCCGCGGGCCATTGAGCTTGGCTCGCGCCATGCGTGTACCATTGCGCGGGCAAGGGTGGAGGAAAGGCAGCATGACTACAGGCAGCTGATTGCCCGGTTGCAGGCCATGCATCCCAGCCTTGATGTCTATGACAGCAACCGTCTGTTCTGTGGCGATGACAGCTGCTCGGCACTGGTGGGTGGGGTTCTGCAGTATCTTGACGATGATCATCTTACCCAGCGTGGCAGCGAGAGTGTGCTGCTCGGCTTTCTTCACCATGGCGCGTCCCATCCATGAGTACTGAAAAAAATACCCTGTTTCATCCGGCCTATCGTCCTGATATTGACGGACTGCGTGCGATTGCAGTGCTTGCTGTCCTCATCCATCACGCCTTTCCCCGCGCTTTCCGCACCGGCTACATCGGTGTGGACATCTTCTTTGTCATTTCCGGTTTCCTGATCAGTGCCATCCTGTTCCGCAGTCTGGAACAGGAGCGTTTTTCCATCCTCGAGTTTTATGTCCGGCGCGTACGCCGCATTTTCCCGGCATTGCTGCTGATGATGGCCAGCTGTTATGCGCTTGGCTGGTACGCACTGTTCAGTAGCGAGTTTGCCCTGCTGGGCAAGCACATGCTGGGAGGTGCCGGTTTTATTTCCAACCTTCTGCTCTGGTCAGAGGCTGGCTATTTCGACAGCGCCTCTGAAATCAAGCCGCTGCTGCATCTCTGGTCGCTGGGGGTCGAGGAACAGTTTTACATTGTCTGGCCACTGGTGCTCTGGGCGACCTGGCGGCGTCATGCCGGATTCCTGCTGGTCACCCTGCTGCTGCTGACAGGATCATTTGCCTGGAATATCCGGGAAATGATCCGTCTGGATGATACCGGTCTTTTTTATTCGCCCGTGACCCGTTTCTGGGAACTGCTCATGGGTGGCTGGCTGGCCTATGTGTTCCAGCATCCGGAAAAGCTGCCATGGCTACAGCGTGCATTGACCCGTCATGCCCGCACGCTGTCCCAGATCGGGCTGCTGTTGCTGGTCATGGGGCTCTGGGTGCTGAAAGGGCATCATGCCTATCCTGGTTACCGCGCATTGCTTCCCGTCATGGGGGCTCTGCTGCTGATCGCCGCAGGGCCAGAAACCTGGATCAACCGTCATGTCCTGGGCAACCGTTACATGGTGTGGGTAGGGCTGATCAGCTACCCGCTTTATCTCTGGCACTGGCCGTTGCTTTCGTTCATGCGCATCATCAACGGTGATCTGCCGCCAGCTGCCTACCGCTGGGCGGCGCTGGCCTGCAGTGTCCTGCTGGCGTGGGTGACTTACCGCTGGATAGAGCGGCCTTTCCGTAGCGGCAGCCTGCGTGGCCGGCGTCCGGTCTTTGCGCTACTGGCTGGCATGCTGGTGCTCAGCGCCCTGGCCGGCTGGACGGTACTGGAAGATGGCTTCCACGGTCGCAGTGCCAATGCCTATGAAAAGCCGCTTGGCGCCATGGTCAACTATAACCCCTATCAGCGTCAGGCCTATGAGCGCTGCTATTCCAGGCTACCCTGGCTGCGCGAACAGGTCAGGTGTGCCGTTTTTGGGGATAATCCCGGCGCGCTGCTGATCGGCGACAGTCATGCCGAATCCATGTTCCTGTCCGCTGAAGAGCAGGGGGGGAGCGATTTTCCGCATGTGCGCATTGACAGTCCAGCCTGTCTGCCTTTTGTGAACTATGTCACCCGTTTCCCCCTGCATACACCCAGAGCCATGGAATGCAATCTTCTGGCGCCATCGCTGCTACGGGCTCTGCCAGAGTTTGCCAGTATTGAGACTGTCATCATCGTGGCGCGTGGCAGTTTCTATTTCACGGCGGAGGATTTTGCCCAGGGACCCAATACCGGTCATCCCATTCACCGTCTCAGCGATGACCGGCGCCTGCTGGGGGTCGAGGGAGAACGTGCCTTTGTCGATGGTTATACTGATCTGGTGAAGCGTCTGCTCAGCATGGGCAAGCAGGTCGTATTTGTACTGGAGTGGCCTGAACTGGATTTTGATCCCAGAGCCTGCGTGCACAGGCAGGTGCCCTGGCACTACCGGGAAAACTGTTTTGTGCCGCGCCAGAAGGTTGAGATGCGCCAGTTCCGCTACCGGCAGCTGGTGGACGAGATCCGGCAGGCCGTGCCTGAGATGAAGGTCTATGATCCTTTGCCGGTGCTTTGCGATGACAGTCGCTGCATGGTTCGTGTCGGTGACAGCGTGTATTACCGCGACGATGACCATCTGAGTCCGGAGGGTGGTAACCGGGTACTGGCCGATTTCCTGGGCTGGTATCGGGCCCGCTAGCATGAGCACAGGGCAGGGGCTTTATCATCCGGCCTATCGTCCGGATATCGATGGGCTGCGCGCTTTTGCCGTGTTGGCAGTGCTCCTGCACCATGGCTTTCCCCATGAAGTGAGGGGTGGATATCTGGGCGTTGACGTGTTTTTCGTCATCTCCGGCTATCTCATCAGTGCCATCCTGTTCCGCAGTCTGGAACAGGAGCGTTTCAGCATTGCCGATTTTTACCGCCGGCGCATCAACCGCATCTTCCCGGCATTGCTGCTGGTCATGGCGGCGACCTGGGCTGCGGGCTACACCGTGCTGTTTGCTGACGAGTTTGCCGCGCTGGGCAAGCATCTGCTGGGTGGTGCCGGTTTCGTTGCCAACCTGGTGCTGTGGTCGGAGGCAGGTTATTTCCAGATCAGTTCCCAGAGCAAGCCGCTGCTGCATCTCTGGTCGCTCGGCATCGAAGAGCAGTTCTATATTTTCTGGCCGCTGCTGCTGTGGGCAACCTGGCGCCGGCACCATGGTTTTCTTCTGGCAACCCTGCTGCTGGCTCTGCTTTCATTTGGCTGGAACCTTTGGCAGATCGCACAGCATGCCAATACCGCGGCCTTCTATTCACCGCTGACCCGTTTCTGGGAACTGATGGCGGGCGGGATGCTGGCCTGGCTTGAACAGCATCCCGGACATTTGCCGCGCATACCCCGTCTGCCCCGGCTCCTGATGTCACTGCTGGGACTGGCCTGTCTGGCTGCAGGTCTCTGCACCCTGAATGAAACCCTGCCTTATCCGGGCGCCTATGCCCTGTGGCCGGTTGCAGGCGCGGTTCTGCTGATCGCCGCAGGTCCAGGGAATCCAGTCAACCGTTACCTTCTGGGCAACCGGCTGCTGGTGGGCATCGGGCTGGTCAGTTATCCACTCTACCTCTGGCACTGGCCGCTGCTGGCCTATGTGCGCATCATTGAGGGCACTGAACCCGTCTGGCTGTTGCGGCTGGCGGCCCTGCTGCTCAGTGTGCCACTGGCCGTTGCCACCTGGTGGCTGCTGGAGCAGCCATTGCGGCGTCGGCAGGATCAGGCGCCACGCAGGGCCTGGAAACTGGCGGCCCTGATGCTGGTGGCGGCCCTTGCCGGGCTGATGACATGGAAAATGCACGGTCTGGCCTGGCGTCATGCCAACCGGCACGAGGCCATGCGTGGCGAGGTGGCGCCTGCCGGTGTGAATGCCCAGCGTGTCCGCAGCCGTTGCCGGCAGTGGCTGCCTGATCTGAGTCCGGTTGAAGTGATCTGTTTCATGCGTGATGATGCTCCCGAGTGGCTGATACTGGGTGACAGCCATGCGATTTCCCTGCAGGCCGCGCTACAGAAACACTGGGTGGACGCCTCCATGATGGTGATTTCCAGCAATGGCTGCCTGCCATTCACCGGCTTCCTGATCCGCATTGACAAGGATATTCCCGGTGCCCGTGACTGTATCCATCTGGCGCCTGAGGCGCTGCGCGCCCTGGCGCATCTGCCATCGGTCAAAGGCGTGCTGCTGGTCACCCGTGGGCCAGTCTATTTTTCCGGTCAGGATTTCGACCGGCGGCCAGGTACCGATCTTCCTATTCACCGCCTGTCTGACCGGCAGCCGCTGGCAGGCACTGAAGCCGAGGATGCTTTCGTTCAGGGCTATCAGCAACTGGCCAGGCAGCTGCTGGCCAGTGGCCGGCGCGTGGTCATGATGACCGAGTGGCCCGAACTCAACTTTGATCCATCGCTCTGCGTGCCGCGTACCCTGGGGCCATGGCAGCGGCCGCCGGCACGCTGCGAAGTCGACAGGTCAAAGGTTGATGCGCGTCAGGCGCGTTACCGGATGCTTCTGGAGCGCATCCGCACAGCAGCCCCGGGGGTTGAACTGTATGACCCTCTGCCGCTGTTCTGTGATGACAGCCGTTGCAGTGCCATCCAGCATGGCGTGCTGTACTACATGGATGATGACCATCTGAGTTCCAGTGGCAGTCGCGCGGTGCTGCTGGACTTTTTGCGATACAGTGACGCAGGTGTGGAGTCCCGGAGCGACTCCAAGTATCATAGGCCGAACAAATGAGGACGGAGATAGTCATGGCGGTGTGGACGCTCAAAGTGGAAGGTATGAAATGTGGTGGCTGTGAGGGTAGTGTCAGGACCTTGCTGGAAAGC
This sequence comes from Pseudomonadota bacterium, assembly GCA_041158225.1. Lineage (GTDB taxonomy): Bacteria > Pseudomonadota > Gammaproteobacteria > Methylococcales > Methylococcaceae > JBEBBU01. The sequence goes on from JBEBBU010000099.1 coordinate 20,101, forward strand.
CAGCCTGGGGTCAGTGATGTCGTGCCCTCCTTCAGGGAAAAACAGGTCCGTCTTACAGTGGACGAGAGCGTGCATCAGGATCCCGCTGCGCTGTGTGAACTGCTGAAATCCAAGGGTTACTCAGCTTCTGTCTGACGTTCAAGCTCACTCCATGATGAAAAAACCGGTCAATATCGCCATTACCGGAGCGGCAGGGCAGATAAGCTACGCCCTGCTGTTCCGTGTGGCGGCGGGTGACCTGCTGGGTGCTGACCAGCCGGTGATCCTTCACCTTCTTGAAGTTCCTGAAGCCATGCATGCCCTCAAGGGTGTGGTCATGGAGCTTGAGGATGCGGCCTTTCCACTGCTGGCCGATATCGAGGTGACGGATGATGCCGAAACCGCCTTCAGGGATGCCGATATTGTCTTTCTTGTGGGTGCCAAGCCAAGAAGTGCTGGCATGGAGCGCCGTGATCTCCTGCAGGATAATGCCCATATCTTCAGCAGGCAGGGCCAGGCACTGAATGCCGTTGCCAGGCATGATGTGCGCGTGCTGGTGATTGGCAATCCGGCCAATACCAATGCGCTGATTGTGCAGCGCAATGCACCCAGCCTGCCGCCCGAAAGTTTCAGTGCCATGAGCCGTCTGGATCATAACCGTGCGGTGAGTCAGCTTGCAGCCCATTTTGACTGCGGTGTGGCTGATATCAGTCACATGACGGTCTGGGGCAATCATTCCTCCACGCAGTTTCCGGATATCCATCAGCTCAGGATCGCCGGCCAGCCACTGGTGCAGCCACTGGATACCGTCTGGTATCTGCGTACTTTTATCCCGGCCGTGCAGCAGCGCGGTGGCGAAGTCCTTGCTGCGCGTGGCAAGTCCAGTGCGGCATCTGCTGCCCATGCTGCGCTTTGCCATATGCGTGACTGGGTGCTGGGTACACCGGAACATGACTGGGTCAGCATGTCGGTCATCAGTGATGGCAGCTATGGGGTAACACCTGGCCTGGTCTTCTCTTTTCCGGTGCGCTGCCGTCAGGGGCGCTTCGAGATTGTGCGCGGTATTGAACTCAATGATTTCAGTCTGGATCGCATCAGGCTTTCCGAGCAGGAACTGCTCGCCGAGCGTGATATGGTGGCCCATCTTTTGCCTCATTGACGGATAATCCGGACTTTTGATCCATTTATGCGTTAGAATGGTTCCCGGAGTTGGCCAGACAGTCGCTGCCTGTCTCTGACAGGTGGAGGAAAGTCCGGGCTCCCCAGGGCAGGATGCCAGGTAACGCCTGGGAGGCGAGAGCCTACGGAAAGTGCCACAGAAAATATACCGCCTGACGGGCTTTGTCCGGCAGGTAAGGGTGAAATGGTGCGGTAAGAGCGCACCGCGCTTGCGGCAACGCAAGTGGCAGGGAAAACCCCATCCGGAGCAAGACCAAATAGGGGGGCTTTGGGTTCGTCCCATACGTGCGGCCCGCACGGTCCCCGGGTAGGTTGCTAGAGGTGCATGGTGACGTGCATCCCAGATGAATGACTGTCCCCGACAGAACCCGGCTTACAGGCCGACTCCACCTTCTTCCCCTGATCATGGCAGGATCCCACGGTAAACATTGCGATGACCTCTGGTTCAAAGCCGCTGCTTGTACTTGTTGATGGTTCTTCTTTTCTTTACCGGGCTTATCATGCGCTGCCGCCCCTGACCAGTCCTGGCGGTGAACCGACAGGTGCTGTGCTTGGTGTCGCCAATATGCTGCGCAAGCTGATGGCCGATTATGTCACGCCCCACATGGTGGTCATTTTTGATGCGCCAGGCCCAGGATTTCGCGAGGCCATCTATCCCGATTACAAGGCACACCGGCCACCCATGCCGGATGATCTGCGCCAGCAGATAGCGCCGCTGCATGCCCTGATCAGCGCCATGGGACTGCCCATGCTGGCCCAGTCAGGTGTTGAAGCCGATGACGTCATCGCCACGCTGGCCCTGCGGGCGGCAGAGCATGGCTATGAAGTGATCATTTCCACTGGCGACAAGGATCTTGCGCAACTGGTGCGCCCTGGCATCATCCTGGAAAATACCATGACCGATACCCGCATGGATCGTGAGGGTGTCATGGCGCGTTTTGGCGTGCCGCCGGAGCGCATCGTGGACTATCTGGCACTGGTGGGCGACAGTGCCGACAACATTCCCGGGATTCCCAAAGTCGGCCCGAAAACGGCTGCAAAATGGCTGCTTGAGTATGGTGATCTGGATGGACTCATGCGCCGTGCGGACGAGGTTGCCGGCAAGGTAGGTGAGTCGTTGCGGATGCATCTTGAGCAGCTGCCCATGGCGCGTACCCTTGCCACCCTGCGCTGTGATCTTGCCTTGCCCGAGGTGGCCAGTCTGTGCGCGCAGCCCCCGGATAACGCGCAACTACGTGAACTGCTCTCCCTGTACGGATTCAGAAGCTGGCTCAGGCAGCTGGAAGGTGATACGGCTGGCGCTGTGGCGTCAGTGCCGCCGCTTCCAGCCGTGGTGCCTGAACCGTCCGGTATTGCCCCCGTCTACGACATCATACTGGAACAGGCGCAGTGGGACGCATGGCTGGCCCGTCTCAGCGAGGCAGCCCTGTTTGCCTTTGATACCGAAACTGACAGTCTGGATAGCCATGAGGCGCAGATTATCGGCCTGTCCTTTGCCATCAGGTCCGATGAAGCCTGCTACGTGCCGCTGGCCCATGCTTATCCTGGTGTGCCGCCGCAGCTGTCACGTGATGTGGTACTGGCTGACCTGCGGCCACTACTGGAAGATGAAAGCCGCGCCAAGGTGGGGCAGCATCTCAAGTATGACGCCAACGTACTGGCCAACCATCATCATGGCATCATCCTCAGAGGCATGCGGCATGACACCATGCTGGAGTCTTATGTACTGGACAGTACCGCCACGCGCCATGATATGGACAGCCTTGCCGCGCACTATCTGGCACGCCAGACCATCCGCTATGAAGATCTGACAGGTAAAGGCAAGGCTGCCCTGAAGTTTGCCGAAGTCCCGATTGATCAGGCCGGCCATTATGCGGCCGAAGATGCTGAAGTCACGCTGGCCCTGCACCAGACACTCTGGCCCAGGCTGCAGCAGGAAGAAGCGCTCTGCCAGCTGTATACCGGGCTGGAAATGCCGCTGGTACCCGTGCTGGCTGCCATGGAGCGCAGGGGCGTGCTGATTGATGCAGACCTGCTGCATATCCAGAGTGCGGAGCTGGCCGGGCGACTGGCGATACTGGAACACGAAGCGCACGCCATGGCCGGGCAGGCTTTCAATCTCGGGTCTCCGCGCCAGTTGCAGACCCTGCTGTATGAAAAGCTGGAACTGCCTGTGCTGAAGAAAACGCCAGGGGGACAGCCTTCCACAGATGAGAGTGTGTTGCAGGATCTGGCGGACATGCATCCCCTGCCGCGCCTGCTGCTGGAACACCGCACGCTCAGCAAGCTCAAATCCACCTATACCGATCGTCTGCCGCTGCAGATGTCTGCCAGTGGCCGGCTGCATACGTCCTATCATCAGGCAGTGACCGCGACCGGGCGCCTGTCTTCCTCGGATCCCAATCTGCAGAATATCCCCATCCGTAGCGAGGCTGGCCGGCGTATCCGTCAGGCTTTCATCGCGCCGCCGGGATACCGCCTGCTGGCCGCCGACTATTCCCAGATTGAACTGCGCATCATGGCGCATCTATCCGCAGATCCGGGATTGCTGGCCGCCTTCGCTGCAGGCGGTGATGTCCACCGCTCTACGGCAGCAGAGATTCTTGGTGTACCCCAGGCTGAAGTCACGCTGGAGCAGCGCCGTTCGGCAAAGGCCATTAATTTCGGACTGATCTATGGCATGTCGGCTTTCGGGCTGGCGCGCCAGCTGGGGGTGCCCCAGAAGGAAGCCCAGGCTTACATGGATGTTTACTTCCAGCGCTATCCCGGCGTGCGCGAGTATATGGAGAGCACGCGCACCCGGGCAAAAACATATGGTTATGTCGAGACCCTGTTCGGACGGCGTCTCCATGTGCCGGATATCAACGCACGCCAGGCCCAGCGCCGGCAGTATGCCGAACGTACCGCCATCAATGCGCCGATGCAGGGCAGTGCCGCTGATATCATCAAGCGTGCCATGCTGGCGGTGGATGCCTGGATTGCATCCTCCGGACTGGATGTGCACATGATCATGCAGGTGCATGACGAACTGGTTTTTGAGGTCAGGGATGATCATGTGGTGGCGGCGCGCGAGGGTATTATCCTGGCGATGAGCGCTGTGGCCGATCTCGCCGTACCTCTCCTGGTTGAGGCCGGAACAGGCCTTAACTGGGATGAAGCCCATTGATGACTGGAGAAAATGAACTGATGTCACACGTCTACTCACCCAAGCCCATACCATCAGAAGAGCGGCTGATCATGGCGCTGGATGTGCCTGGTATGGATGAAGCGCGCCAGCTGGTTGAAAAGCTGGACGACAGTGTCCACTTCTACAAGATCGGCATGGAACTGTTCATGGCCGGTGATGCCTTCGGCCTGATTGCCTGGCTCAAGGCGCGCCAGAAGAAAGTGTTTGTCGATCTCAAGTTTTTTGATGTGCCCGAAACCGTGGCGCGCGCCATACGCGCACTGAGTCATCACGGGGTTGATTTCGCCACCATTCATGGCAATCAGGCCATCATGGAGGCTGCGGCGGCGGCCAAGGGTGACCTCCGTGTACTGGCGGTGACCGCGCTGACCAGTCTGGACCGGGGTGATCTGGATGATCTTGGCTTCCAGTGTGATGTGGCTGCCCTGGTGCTGTCGCGTGCACGCCGGGCGCTTGAGGCTGGTTGTGATGGCGTGGTCTCCTCGGGGCTGGAGGTCGAGGCTCTGCGGCGCGAGGTTGACCATCGCCTGCTGGTGGTCAACCCTGGTATCCGTCCGGTGGATAACCGTCAGGATGACCAGAAGCGGACGGTGACAGTCGCCCAAGCTTTTGCCTATGGCGCCGATTACATTGTCGTGGGGCGGCCCATCCGTGATGCCGCCAATCCGCTTGAGGCAGCGCGCACTGCCCAGGCCCAGATAAAGGCTGCGCTGGAGAATAACCATGCATCATCTTGATACCGCCTTCAGTACCTCCTATCTGGTGGCCCTGCTGATGGGGCTGTTCAGCTCCTTTCACTGTCTCAGCATGTGCGGCTCCATCATCGGCTCACTGACCCTGAGCCTGCGGCGCGAGATCCGCGAAGACAAGTCCCAGCTCTTCCCCTTTGTCTGCAGCTACAATCTGGGGCGCATCGCCAGTTATACCCTGGCAGGTTTTCTGGCGGGTTCGCTGGAAAGCATGCTGACCATGCCGTTTGGTGAAGGTCATGGCCACCGCCTGCTGCAGCTGCTTTCCGCGCTGATCATGGCGGGTGCCGGACTGTATATTGCCGGCTGGTTTCCGCGTTTTGCCTATATCGAGCGTGGCGGCGCCCATCTCTGGCGCGCCATCGAGCCGATTGGTCGCCGGCTGATACCGGTGCAGACACTCAGGCAGGCCTTTTTCTTCGGCATGATCTGGGGCTGGATGCCCTGTGGTCTGGTCTATGCAGCGCTGTCGCTGGCCGCCACCAGTGGCGATGTCGTGCGCAGCACGTTTACCATGCTGGCCTTTGGCATTGGTACCCTGCCTGCGGTCGTGGGGGTCGGGGTCATGACCAGCCTGATGGTGCGCCTGTCGGGCATGCGGAACTTTCGTGTCCTGTCCGGAGTCACCCTGATTGCCATGGCCATTCTGGCCGCGTTTCCGGGGCTGAATCCTTTTGTCATGCACGGTGCTGCCAGTTAGGTCAGGGAGGTAAACATGTTTGATATGCTGATAGGCCAGTCACCCAATTTCGAGGCCATGCTGCGCAGTGCCCGCATGGTGGCGGCGACCGACGTGACGGTGCTGATTGTCGGAGAAACCGGTACCGGCAAGGAAGTACTGGCCCTGGCCCTGCAGAAGAACAGTCCGCGTGCTGACAAGCCCTTTGTGACCATCAACTGTGCTGCCTTTCCGGAAAGTCTGGCTGAATCCGAGCTGTTTGGTCACCGCAAGGGCGCTTTTACCGGGGCGGTAGGCAATCATCAGGGGCGTCTCCAGGCAGCTGATGGCGGCACGGTATTTCTGGATGAGGTCGATTCCCTGCCCATCGCCCTGCAGGCCAAGCTGCTGCGTTTTCTGGAAACCGGTGAAATCCAGCCGGTGGGCGAGACCCGGCCACAACATGTTGATGTGCGTATCATCGCCGCCACCAATGCCTCGCTACAGGACAAGATCCGCAGCGGTGAATTCCGCAAGGATCTCTACTACCGTCTGAATGTCGTACCTCTGGAGATCCCGCCGCTCAGGGATCGTATCGGTGATACCCAGCTGCTGCTGCAGCATTACATCCAGCATTTTGCACGCGAACATGGTCTGCCTGCGGCGAGTTTTGCCCGTTGTGCCATGCAGCGCCTGCTGCAGCATGCATGGCCGGGTAATGTGCGCGAGCTGCGCAATGTCTGTGAGCGCCTGAGCATCCTGCTGGCGGGCAAAGCCATCGAAGCTGACAATCTTCCGCCAGAATTGTTGCAGGCACGTGAAGGTGCCCAGCAGAAAGCCCTGATTACCCTGCCTGATATGGGCATCGAGCTGGAAAAAGTTGAAATTGACCTGATTCAGCAGGCGCTGGCGCGGACCAATGGCAACCGCACCCGCTCTGCCAGACTGCTGGGGATTTCACGCGACACCCTGCTGTACCGCATGCAGAAATACGGGCTCAGCTGAACCGGCGTTGATCCTGATGTCAGGCCTCTCTGTCAGTGACCATCGCCGTGACCGCGCCGGCATGACCTATGTCTATCCAGTGCTGTCCCGGCGCTCTGGTGGCGTGTCGCTCGGCATCAATCTCAATCCCAATCATGCCTGCAACTGGCGTTGCCTTTACTGTCAGGTGGAGAATCTGCAGCGCGGCAGTGCCCCGGTCACGGATCTGCAACAGCTGGAAGCCGAGTTGAGGGAACTGCTGGCCCAGATCGCCTGCGGTGATTTTTATGACAGGCATGGCGTGGTGCCTGCCCAGCGCCGCTTATGCGATCTTGCCATTTCCGGTAATGGCGAACCGACTTCAGCGGCAGCCTTTCCGCAGGTGGTGGCACTCATCGGGCGGGTGCTGGGCGATGTTGCGCTACCCGGCGCCGCCTCATTGCGCCGCGTACTGATCAGCAATGGCAGTCATGTGCTGGATGCCGCGATTGCACAGGCGCTGATGGCCTGGGCGCAGCAGGGCGGGGAACTATGGTTCAAGCTGGATGGTGTGGCGGAAGCGGATGTCGCGCGTATCAACAGTGTGCATACCCAGCGTGAGCTGGCGGCAAGGCGTCTGATGGCGGCCCTTGAGGTGGTGCCTACCTGGGTGCAGACCTGTCATTTCCTGCTGGATGGTCAGGCGGCCATGTCGCAACCGCAAGCGTGGTGGCAGCTGCTGGGATCATTTGCTTCCCATCCCAACTTTCGTGGTGTCTTACTGTATGGTCCGGCCCGGCCCTCAAACCAGCCAGAGGCTGGCCGCATCAGCGCCCCCTCCCTGGAGGCGCTGGAAGCGCTGGCCCTGCCGCTGCGCGAGCAGGGTATCACGGTACAGATAACGCCCTGATGCCTGCTCAGGCCTTCTTCAGAAAGCAGGCTTTCAGCAGATAGTTACCCTGATCGGTGCGGCAATCCACTTCGTGGTCACCATCCACCAGGCGTATGCCCTTGATGCGGGTGCCGACCTTGAGCGTGGTGGACGAGCCCTTGACCTTCAGATCCTTCACCACCAGCACGGTATCGCCGTCCGCCAGCGGCGTGCCATTGGCATCGCGTACGATGCGCGCATCATCGTCACCTGCTGCATCAGCGCCGGCATCACGCAGCCACTCATGACCACAGGTGGGACAGATATCCATGTCGCCATCCGGGTAAACATGTTCACTCCCGCACTGGGGGCATGTGTTACTCATGCCAGACGGCCGCGCTTGCCGGCAATGCGCATACGCAGTGCATTGAGCTTGATGAAGCCTTCGGCGTCCTGCTGGTTGTAGGCGCCCTGGTCATCTTCGAAGGTGGCGATATTCATGTCGAACAGGCTGTCATGTTCCGACTGGCGACCCACCACGGTGGCATTGCCCTTGTACAGCTTGATGCGTACCAGACCGTTGACACAGGCCTGCGAGGCGTCAATCATCTGCTGCAGCATGCGCCGCTCAGGGCTCCACCAGTAGCCGTTATAGATCATGCTGGCATAGCGTGGCATGAGTTCATCCTTGAGGTGGGCCACTTCGCGGTCCAGCGTCAGGGATTCGATGGCGCGATGCGCACGCAGCAATACCGTACCGGCTGGTGTTTCGTAGCAGCCGCGCGATTTCATGCCGACATAACGGTTTTCCACGATGTCCAGACGGCCGATACCATGGGCACCTGCCAGCTGGTTCAGATGTTTCAGCACCTGCGCCGGTGTCATGTCAACGCCGTCAATGGCGACGACATCACCTGCCTGATAGCGCAGTTCAACATAAGCCGGGGTATCGGGCGCCTCTTCCGGAGATACCGTCCAGCGCCACATGTCAGCTTCAGGTTCGGCCCATGGATTCTCGAGGATGCCGCCTTCATAAGAGATATGCAGCAGGTTGGCATCCATGGAGTAGGGGGAGGCCTTGCCGCGCTTCATTTCAATGGGTATACCATGCGTTTCCGCATACGCCAGCAGCTTTTCGCGGGAGGTGAGATCCCATTCACGCCAGGGGGCGATGACACGGATGTCGGGGCGCAGGGCGTAGGCACCCAGTTCAAAGCGTACCTGGTCATTGCCCTTGCCGGTGGCGCCATGCGCAATCGCATCCGCGCCGGTTTCATTGGCAATCTCGATCAGGCGGCGTGCGATCAGCGGGCGTGCGATGGAGGTGCCCAGCAGGTATTCGCCCTCGTAAATGGTGTTGGCACGAAACATCGGGTAGACATAGTCGCGGGCGAAGGTTTCGGTCAGGTCGTCGATATAGATCTCGCGGATGCCCAGCGCTTCTGCCTTGGCGCGTGCAGGTTCGACTTCCTCACCCTGGCCGATATCTGCAGTGAAAGTCACTACTTCACACTGGTAGGTTTCCTGCAGCCACTTGAGGATGACAGAGGTGTCGAGGCCGCCGGAATAGGCGAGGGCCACTTTCTTGATGCGAGGCTTGTCAGTCATGAGCGTCCATATCGTGCAAATATTCGAAGGACATAGTATAGCGTGCGCCGGGGCGGGTATCATATCTGCCTGTTATTTCGAGAGTCCCTCTCAACCCCCTTCATACCAAGGAGATGCCATGCTGTTCCGTCAGCTGTTCGAGCCTGATACCTGTACCTATACCTATCTGCTGGGTTGCGAGCATAGCGGTCGTGCCGTGCTGATTGATACGGTCCATTCACAGATGGATCATTATCTGGCTCTGCTGGATGAACTGGATCTGCAGCTGGTCTATACCTTTGAAACCCATGTGCACGCCGATCACGTCACGGCAGCCGGTCTGCTGCGGGAGCGTATCGGCAGTCGCAGCGTGGTACATCGTGATGCCGGTGCCATGTGTGCTGACCTGCTGGTGACGCATGGCGTGACCCTGCAGGTGGGTGAGCTGGAGTTCGAGGTCAGGCATACACCTGGCCACACTGGGGGCTGCGTCAGTTATGTCATGCATGACCGTGTATTCACCGGTGATGCCCTGCTCATCGGCGGCTGTGGTCGTACCGACTTCCAGCAGGGCGATGCAGGCAAGCTCTATGATGCCATTCACCAGCAGCTGTTCGTGTTGCCGCCCGATACGCTGGTCTATCCCGGGCACGACTATCAGGGTAACCGGGTCAGCAGCATTGCCCAGGAAAAAGCAAAAAATGCCCGCCTTGGTGGCCAGCGCAGCCGCGAGGCTTTCGTGGAACTGATGGCCGGCCTGAAACTGGATTATCCGCGCTACATCGACCAGGCGCTGCCTGCCAACCAGCAGTGTGGTCTGGCCACGCCTGTCGAGGTACAGGGTTGAGCGGACCGCGCCCGGTATTTCCGCGCAGAAGCATCTATCTGGTGACCTCGGAGCAGTTGCAGGGGACGGCGCTGTACGAAGTCGTGAGCCGGGCGCTGCTGGGGGGCGTAGGGCTGGTCCAGTACCGTGCCAAAACCCGGGATCGCGCCGTCCGGCAGGATGAGGCCCTGCAACTGCTACGCCTGTGCCGTGATCATGCGGTGCCTCTGATCATCAATGATGATGTTGCACTGGCGCTGGCCGTGGGTGCAGATGGGGTGCATCTTGGCAGGTCGGATGGTGCTATCCGTGATGCCAGGCAGCAGCTGGGTGCATCCATGCTGCTGGGCGCTTCCTGTTATGCGGACCTGTCGCTGGCCCTGCAGGCTGAGGCCGAGGGCGCTGACTATGTGGCGTTCGGGGCGTTTTACCCATCATCCAGCAAGCCTTCCGCTACTCCGGCACCCTTGAGCCTGCTGGCTGAAGCGGCTGCCAGGCTGGCTGTGCCGGTGGTGGCTATCGGCGGTATCCGCGCCGACAATGCAGCGCCACTGGTGTGTGCGGGTGCCGACAGTCTGGCAGTGATTGATGCCATCTGCGGTGCCAGTGATCCTGAGCTGGCAGCGCAGTGTCTCTGTGCCGTCTGGAGTGGCGTTACCGATGCTGGCTGAGCCGGTATTCCTGCGCCGGGTGGAGGCCGTTTACAGTGATCCGCTCGCGCGGATCTGGCTGGCCTGTGCCGAAGCGGCGGGCTTCCGCGTAGCCCGTTCGGATAGTGTCTATGCCTCCTCGGATGGACAGGGAACCCTGTGGATTGGCCATGATGCACTGCTGGATGCCGATGACCAGCTGGCGCAGATGATCCTGCATGAGCTGTGTCATGCGCTGGTGGAAGGCGAGGCCGGTGAGCGACTGCCCGACTGGGGCCTGGATAATGCCTCATCCCGGCATACCTGGCGCGAACATGCCTGCCTGCGCCTGCAGGCGGCACTGACTGCCCCCTGGGGGCTGAGAGCCTTTCTGGCGCCTACCACGGATTTTCGTGTCAGTTTCTGGCAGCAGCTGGGCCCTGATCCCTTTGAGGCGGCGCAGTCGGCTGGTGGCAGGCGTGAGCCCTCCTGCGTGGCGGCGCGACTGGGGATGTGGCGCGCTGCGCAGCCACGCTGGCGCGAACCGCTCGCCCAGGCGCTGCGTGCCAGTGCTGCCATTGCCGCACTGGTGCCCAGGCATCTGGGTCTGGATGCCGCCATGCATCCGGCCCATTCGCTCTGGGCCTGCACCGAACCTGTGCCGCCCGCCCATCCGGCCGGGGCAGAATGTGTCGTGCTGCCGCATGTGGCGGATGCCGGTAAAAAGTGCGCTGATTGCGCCTGGTCATGGCAGGCCGCTGCGCGCGCCGGCCGTCCTGCAGCGCCGCGCCTGAAATGTCACCGTATGCCCGGGGCGCGCCTGGATGCGGACACCCTGGGCTGCCAGTACTGGGAATCACGGGAAACACTGCATTGCCTGAGTTGTGGCGCCTGTTGCCGCGAAGCGTATGATACTGTTGAGGTGGGCGCACGCGAGGCTGTGATCCGCATGCATCCTGATCTGGTAGAAAAGAAGGACGGGCGTTATCGGCTCAGGCGCGAGGGCGAACGCTGCGCTGCGCTGCGGGGAGGAACCACGCCTTGCGACGATTACAGCTGCAGTATCTATGCGGATCGCCCCTCTACCTGCAGGGGCTTTGCTCTTGGCAGTGCCAATTGTCTGGATGCAAGACGCCGTATTGGCCTGTCCCTCTAGGTTATCCCTGTGGGGGATGGCATAATTCACCATTCAGTTTAGCGATCTACACGCAATAAACCTCAGAAGATAAGTGTCGGGAGTTGCCTAAGTGAGTATGGATATCGATCCGCAAGAAACACGTGAATGGCTGGATGCACTGGATGCCGTGATTGCCGAAGAAGGCCTGCCGCGTGCGCATTATCTGCTGGAGCGGCTTGTCGACCAGTCGCGTCGCGCTGGCGCCAACCTGCCGTTTACCGCCAGTACGGCCTATATCAATACCATACCGCCCGAGCGTGAAGCCCAGTTTCTGGGTGATGCTCAGATTGAGCAGCGCCTGCGCAGCTATATCCGCTGGAATGCCATGGCCATGGTGGTCAGGGCCAACCGCGCATCCACCGAATATGGTGGCCACATTGCCAGCTTTGCTTCCTCGGCAACGCTTTATGAGACAGGATTCAACCATTTCTTTCATGCGCCGGATGAACATCATGCCGGTGATCTGATCTTTTTCCAGGGTCACTCGGCGCCCGGTATCTATGCCCGCGCTTTCCTTGAGGGGCGCCTGACAGAGCAGCATCTGGCCAATTTCCGCCGGGAAGTGGGGGGTGAAGGACTTTCCTCCTATCCGCATCCCTGGCTCATGCCTGATTTCTGGCAGTTTCCCACGGTATCCATGGGGCTTGGGCCCATCATGGCGATCTATCAGGCGCGTTTCATGGGCTATCTGC
>JBEBBU010000100.1:0-8959 GCA_041158225.1 Pseudomonadota bacterium
CGTTGCCCCTGACCATGGCAATCCTTGAGGGCATGCTGATCCGCAGTGGTGCTGACGAAATTTACATACTGCCACTCTCGTCTGTGGTCGAATCCATCAAGCCCAAAGCTGAAGATATCCATACCATCAATGATTCAGGTGTGGTATTGCGGGTCAGGGATGAGTTGTTGCCAGTGATCCCCCTCTACCATCTTTTCGGTATTGAGCCGGTATCTACCGATATTACCGACGGCATTGTGGTGATCGTGCAGACTAATGGCAAGAAAGCGGCACTCTGTGTGGATGAGTTGGTGGGGCAGCAGCAGGTAGTGGTCAAGAATCTGGAGTCCAATTACCGCAAGGTGCCGGGCGTCTCTGGCGCTACCATACTTGGTAATGGCAGGGTTTCCCTGATTCTCGACATTCCCGGATTGCTGCAGCACCATGCTTCAGCCATCACAGCATAGAGGTATCATGGATCAAAAAGCAGTCGGAGCCAGGGCATGACAGACAAGCCGGCAAATCAGCGCAGTGCAGTATATGAGCCTGGGTATCAGGGAGAAAACCAGGATGCTCAGGAATATCTCATTTTCAGGCTGGGTACAGAGGAATATGGTGTCAATATCCTGCATGTGCAGGAGATCCGCAACTATGAAACCATGACTCGGGTGCCCTATGCGCCAGTGCATATGAAAGGTGTGGTCAATCTGCGTGGTGTGATCGTTCCCGTTATTGATCTGCGTATGAAGTTCAATCTGCCGGATGTCAGATATGATGAATTGACGGTCGTGATTGTGCTTCATGTGGCCAATCGCATTACCGGAATTGTCGTGGATAGCGTGTCAGATGTATTCATGCTGGGAGAAAAGCAGGTTCAGGCTGCCCCCGATCTGGGTGATGATCCCAATTCAGGTCTCATTGTCGGCCTGGGTACTCTGGATGAGCACATGCTTATCCTGCTGGATGCCGAAAAACTGGTCAGTCACGATACTGTTGCCTGAGCGCGCGAGCGCTCGTCAAGTATATGCGTTGACTGCATCTGAATATAAATCGCTGGATGCAGATAATGATGGATGCAGATAATAAGGAGATGCGCCATGGCAAATACCCGTAATAATAACCAGCCGGCTCCGGCTGCTGCTGGTCATATGTCGGCTGATGTTCTCGACAGGGTACAGAGCAGCCTGATGGTCACTGATGCTTCTCACAGGATCATCTATGTCAATGAGTCCATGAAAGAGCTGATGCTGGAGGCGGCCGGGCATTGGCCCGATGTTGTGTCCAGTGTGACGCCAGAGGCCATGCTGGGCAAGAGCATCCATACCTTTTACCAGTTTGGACACGGTGTTCCGGATCTGAATGATACGCTCAAGGAGCGCATCTACTGCTCGGTGACACTGGGAGATCGCACCTACGATCTTACCGTGACACCTCTGCGTGGCGCTGGCGGCGAGTTTAATGGTACGGTCATCGAGTGGTATGAATCGACTGCCTGGAATAACATCATTGCGACGCTCAAGGCCGTTGCGCGTGGCGAAATGGATACCCAGCTCGTCACCAGACAGGATTGCCCGCCGGGAGCTCTGGGCCTGCGTAATGCGACATCCACCGTGAGAAACACGATTACCGGTCTGCTGATGTCGGTAAAATATGTTTCGGATGAGCACGAGAAGGGCAATATCGATTCGCTGATGGATGCAACCCGGTTCACCGGCATGTATTCCGATATTGCCAGCAGCATCAACCAGATGGTGACCAGCCATATTGATATCTATCGCAAGGTTGCTGACTGTGTGCAGGCTTTCGGTGAAGGCAATTTTGATGCGGAGCTTGATGAGTTTCCTGGCCAGAAAAACCTGGTGAACCAGACCATCGAACTGGTTCGCCATAATATCAAGTCAGTGGTGCATGATACCGTCGATCTCTCCCAGGCCATCGTGGATGGTCGGCTGTCTGTCAGAACTGATGCTGAAAAATACAGTGGTGAGTACAGGAAGATTATCGAGGCTTTCGAAAAAGCTTTCTGTTCACTTAACCAGACGGTACACCATATCTGCTCTGCCGTTGAAACCATCAAGTCGTCTTCCGAGCAGCTGAATCATTCATCGCAGGATATGGCAGCATCTTCTCAGGAGCAGTCAGCGGCAGTTGAGGAAACGACAGCCAGCCTGGAAGAGACTGACAGCCAGGTGCGGGCCAACAGTGGCAATGCCGAGCGTGCCAACAAGCTGGCCATCAGTACATCAACGACGGCCGAGGATGGCCAGAAAAAGATGGAGGCGATGATTGAGGCTATGGGAGCTATTGATGCTTCCGCCAAGAATATCGCCAAGATCATCAAGGTCATTGATGAAATTGCGTTCCAGACCAACCTGCTGGCACTCAATGCCGCTGTTGAGGCGGCACGTGCTGGCCAGCACGGACGCGGATTTGCGGTCGTTGCCCAGGAAGTACGCAATCTGGCAGGCCGAAGTGCCAAGGCTTCCAGGGAAACGGCCGACATGATTGATGATTCAGTGCGCCGGGTTGCAGATGGTGTGCGTATTGCCAATGAAACCCGTGAATCACTCGACAGGATTGTCAAGGATGTGGTGCTGGTAAAAGAACTGGTGGCTGAAATTACCGTTGCCAGTTCCGAGCAGTCGAAAGGCATTTCACAGATCAATGTGGCCATGAACCAGTTGGCCAAGTCAGCACATGCCAGCCATGATCAGGCTGCCAATCTGGCGGTCGCCTCCAAAGATCTGGGTGTAGTCGCAAGACGTCTGGCTGATGATGTTGAGCATTTCAGTCTGCGTGAGATTGAGACGGCGGCTAGTGGCGCTGCTGTTGATATGTCCGTGCTTGATGGTCTGAGTCCTGAACTTCTTGCCCAGTTGATGGGCATGCTGGAGCACCAGGCTTGATCTGAGGCTACCAGGCTAGTGAGCGCAAGTGTTGCAGGTTCTCGTTGGCCAGCTGATGATAGACTGGTGAGAGTTCAATGGCGCGCTCCAGATGCTCGCGCGCCATGTCCATATGGCCTTTTTTCATGAGTATATAGCCAAGGTTATTATGAGCGTCAGCAGGTGCAAGAGCGTGCAGGAAAGCCTCCAGCGATGCGTCGTACCTGTCCTGTTGTGCGAGGATAAAGCCTTTATCCAGCCAGGCCTGCTCCAGATGCGGCGCCAGGGCGATGGCGCGGTCCAGCGAAAGGATGGCCTCGTCCGGATGGCCATCCAGATATTGTGAATAGCCAAGGTTGCACAGGATCTGTGCATGTTCTGGCCTGGCTGCCAGCGCACGCCTGAAATAGGCCTGCGCTTCCTGATGATGGCCCTGATGGTCTTCCATCAGTCCCATGCCGTTCAGTACGCGCCAGTTGGTCTGTGCCGGGCCTGCCAGAGGCGACAGATAGCGACCAGCCTCCTTCCAGTTTTTCATCTCCAGCTCGATCAGGCCCAGATGCTCCTGCACCTCAGTGTTGTCTGGCGTTTGCTGGTATGCCATGCTGAAAGCGGTTCTCGCCAGTTCATGATTGCCACGGCCTTCGTGGATCTTTCCAATCTGCAGCAGCGCATCGCTATCATCCGGTCTTGTTTCCAGTCTTTGCACATAGCCCAGAAGTGCGGTGTCTTCTGAAGTTGGCGTTGCCGTCTGCTGCAGCAGCGACGATGGAATGCCATGCTGCCGGATGCCATCCCAAAGGCTGCAGGCCGGCACGGTGCAGACTGTCAGCAGCAGGAAAAGGGCGGGGTGCCTGATGTTTTCCAAGTATATGCTCCTCTTGCCGTCTGGATCAGTGACTGAAAAAGCGCATGATCTGCAGAAAGCCCGGTCCCACCGCAGTGATAAGAAATGCCGGTAGCAGGCAGAATATCAGCGGAAATACCAGTTTTGTGGCCATTTTGGCAGCCTGTTCCTCAGCCCGCTGCAGCCTTTTTTCCCGTAGTTCATCACCAAACACATGCAGTGTCTCGGTAATACTCGTGCCAAAGCGCAGGCTTTGCAGCAAAAGACTGGTAAGTGCGCGTATATCCTGTTGTCCTGTTCTGCTGGCAAGCCCTCTGAGCGCCTCAGCCCTGTCCTGACCTGCAGCAATTTCAGCGTTCAGCCTGTCAATTTCCGCAAACAGGACCGGATGCAGGTGTTGAATTTCCCTGGCCATGCGTACCAGCGCCGCATTCAGTCCAAGCCCTGCCTGCACACAAACGATCAGCAGATCGATGGCGTCAGGCAGAGCTTCTGACAGTAAACGCTGGAATCTGGCCTGGCGGTTCAGCAGAAACCACCGCGGTAACTGCATGCCTGCCAGATAGGCGCTACCGAACCAGAGGATGGCAGAGTGCAGGGTCCAGGTATCCTGTCTGGATTGAAACAGTATGGCTGCCACTGTCAGTAAAATGATCAGCAGTGTGCGCAGGATATAGAAGTTGCCAAGGGTAGCTGGGCTGCGATAACCCGCCAGCGTCAGCTGTTGCCTGGTGTCTTTCTCCCGGTCAGTAAACAGCTGTAAGCCATGGTGCTGTTCCATTCTGGAGAGTGCGGGCGGTGATGGCTCGGCCTTGCCCAGTGAGGCCAGACGCTGGCGTACCGGATCAAAAAGGGGGCGAGCCAGCAACCAGAGGGCAAGCCCCAGTGAAATCACTGATCCGCCTGCAAGGATCATGATCATCATTTCCAGCCCGCTTGCATCACCTGATATTGCGCTGATCAAGTCGTTCATGCCCTATCTGACCTCAGATATCAATGCGCAGGATTTTCTGCATCCAGGCGCCTCCGATGACCACAAGTCCCAGCGCCGTCAGTCCGAGCTGTTGACCCATGGGATCATGTAGCAGTATGTCTGCATAGCCGGGCGACAGTTTTGTCATCAGTCCAAACAGCAGAAAGGGAATGATCATCATCAGGATGCCGGATAACCTGGATTCGGCCGTGAGAATGCGTACCTGACGCTGGAAACGGAAACGGCTGCGGATTACCTTGCTGATGGTCGCCAGTGATTCTGCAAGATTGCCCCCGGTTTCCCTTTGCAGATTCATGGTGGTGGTCATGGTTTTCAGAGGCAGACTGGGAACCCGGGTGACCATATTGTTCAGTGCCTGGCGCAGTTCGATACCCATGGCAATTTCATCACAGGTCTGCCTGAATTCACCCGCTATGGGCTCTTCCATTTCATTGGTGACCATCCGCATTGAATCCACAAGGGGGTAGCCGGCCCTGAGGCCACGGATGATGGCTTCCAGCACCTCTGGCAACTGTTCCTCAAATTGTTCCAGCCGTTTGCGTTCCCGATGCTGGCGTAACAGCACGGGCAGGGTTGCAGTGCCTATGCCTGCCAGCAGGGAAAAGAAAAAATAACCGGTCAGCAGCCCGCCAATCACCGTGATACTGACGCCAGTCAGCAGGTTTTTCAGCCAAGGGCGCTGCGCGGGAGAGGCCTGTCTGCCGGGCGGATGTTCATGGGTAAGCGAGAGCGCGTCGTCTGCGTCTTCCTCAAGGCTGCCCAGCCGTTGCAGCAGTTGCCTGATCATCTGCGGCTGCTTGCCAAAGAGCGAAAACAGCAGGGAGTAAGCGATAACGAACACCGAACCCGCTACCAGTAGCAGGAAAATCGTGTGAGTCCAGTGGTTCATGCTGGGCCGGCCTGCAGGGGGCTGAAAAGCGATGCGGGCAGTTCGATCCCTTTGCGCCGCAGGATATCACTGAACATGGGCACGATGCCACAAGCCTGCAGCTGGCCAATCACTCGGCCTTCATCATCCAGGCCTTTTCTTTCAAAGCGGAAGATTTCCGACATCAGATAGACATCCCCCTCCATGCCGGTGATTTCCTGGATGCTTAGCAGGCGACGTTCGCCTGTTTCCAGACGCCCAATCTGCAGAACGACATGGATGGCGGAGGCAATCTGGGCACGAACCATGCGGGCAGGCAGCTCAATGCCGCTCATGGCCACCATATTTTCCAGTCGCGCCAGGGCATCGCGTGGCGCATTGGCATGAATGGTGGCCAGCGAGCCATCGTGGCCGGTATTCATGGCCTGGAGAAGATCAAAGGCTTCATCGCCGCGGACTTCCCCGAGGAGAATACGCTCCGGGCGCATGCGCAGGGCGTTACGAACCAGTTCACGTTGCCTGACTTCGCCCCGGCCCTCGATATTGGGCGGGCGGGTTTCCAGTCTGACGACATGGGGCTGCTGCAGTTGCAGTTCAGCCGCATCTTCGATGGTGATAATCCGCTCACTCGGGGCGATAAAGCCTGACAGCACATTCAGCAGCGTGGTTTTTCCGGAGCCCGTCCCGCCAGAAATAAGCAGATTGAGACGACCGCTGACAACGGCTTTCAGCACATCTGCCGCTGCACGGGTCAGGGTATTGCCGGCAATCAGATGTTCCATCTGCAAGCGCTCGGCAGGAAAGCGGCGGATGGAAAGGCAGGGGCCGTCAATGGCCAGCGGTGGAATGATCACATTGACGCGCGAGCCATCTTTGAGTCTTGCGTCCACCATGGGAGAGGATTCGTCCACACGGCGTCCAACAGCAGATACGATACGGTCAATGACATTCATCAGATGGGCGTCATCCCTGAAACGCAGGGAGGTTTTTTCCAGTCTGCCGTGCTGTTCCACATAGACATTCCTGTAGCCATTCACCAGAATATCGGCAATAGCCGGATTATTCAGCAATGGCTGTATCGGCCCAAGCCCCAGGATCTCGTCTTCAATGTTCTGGCAGATGATGTCGCGCGATGAAGGATTCAGCGGCACTTCATGCTGGTCGAACAGCTTGCCAATCAGATCATGAATCTGAAGGTGGGCGCTGCGGGGTTCCAGCTGGGCCAGGGCAGTCGGATCGATGATGGTCATCAACTCTTTGTAAATGCAGGCCTGCCATTCCTGTTCGGCAGCGTTAAGCAGCGATATCTCCGGTTCATCGCGGGGAAATATCGCGCTGCCACTATTACTCTTCGTCAGTCTTTCCTTGAGTCTCATGACATGGCTCCCGCGCTCAGGAGAAGTATTGGCGTATGTTGGCCAGCCATGATTTGTGGTTTTTTACCGGTCGGCGGCGGTTGGCCAGCCATGAGGCCAGTTCAACAATACCTTTGGCCACAGGAGATTCGGGTGCATGATCAAGGATGGCTTTCCCCAGATTGGCGGCACCATTAACGGCACGGAAATCACTGGGAATGACGGCTACAGCCTTCATCTGCAGGGCCCTTTCGATATCCACCACCTTGATGGAACCGTTGTCTTCATAGCGGTTGATGATAAGGCTGATCCTACTGTCCGGAATGAGTAATTCATTATGCAGGATATTAAGCAGTTTCTGACCGTTACGGATATTCTGGAAGTCCTGCTGTACGACAAGCACCAGATGCCTGACATTCTCAACAATGACATTGAATACCGGGTCAATCATGCAGGGCAGATCAATGATGATCTGGTCATACTGCTGCTGTAGCAGATGAAGCAGACGCTGCAGGCGTTCAGGATCAATATCCCCCGGAATCAGTACCTGGGGGGGTAGCGCGCCGAGTAGGTGCAGTCCGCTGGGGTGATGCGCCACATAGCCCGTGACCGTCAGCCTGCCAGGATCATCGATAGCCTCAAGCGCTTCCTTGAGACCCAGGGTCGGATGAAGATCCAGATTGACGTATTGCGAGCCGAACTGGGTATCGAGATCCAGCAGCAGGGTGGATATATGCAGGGTGCTGGCCATGGCGTGTGCGGTAGCGCCGGCAATACTGCCCGCCCCAGCGCCTCCTTTGGGGCTGATAAAGGCTGTCATGCCGCTATGTACCGAGTCTTCCGTGTGCGCGCCGGCGATCATGCCGCGCAGGCGCGGTATAAATTCTTCCTCAATGACTGGACTGGGTATAAAGTCATAGACGCCCGCATGCATGGCCATGCGCGTTTCAGATGGCGGGATCACCTGGCCAGGCGCTATCAGGATAATCACCGGGCGTAACGCTCTGGGCCGATCCATCAGAGTGTGAAGATCACGCTCCGCATTTTCGCCAATACAGTGTATCCAGATGTCGGGGTCACCATGAACCCCAGTCTGTAGTGGCAGATGGATCGCGTCCATACACACCGAGCTTACCTTGACATTCTGCATTTTGGCCAGCATGTCAAGCAGCGGTCTGGTGTGCTCTTCGCTGGCGCCGGTGACAAGTATTTGCTGAAGGTTTGACATGCTGATCCTGGCGCCTGTTTTCAGGGGCATTCGTTGGTGCCAGTTCCACCAGATGGATCTGGCAAAGCTCCCATGCTTTCCGACGGCAGAATGGTCACAAAACCAGGAGCCTCCAGCATTCTATAGGCTTCGGGTAGAGGGAGCAACAAGGTATGGATATAGCCGGAAATGGCAACACGAACCATAGGGGTGCCGTAGATGACCGGATAATCGACGCTGACCATATTACGGCTCAGGCCGTGGACCAGACTGCTGTTGCTGGCGTGATTGCCTGGGGCATTAAACAGGGTCACATCAATGACTGAGGGATGGGATGGGGGACAGACGATGGCGATTCTTGCGCCACGACGGGTAGCTTCTGCCAGGCTGTTCCATACAAACAGCAGGCGTCCCATTTCCAGTACGGTAAAAAAAAGTAACAGAAATACGGCAGATACCATGGCAAACTCCAGCGTGACAAGTCCCTGATCAGGCCGTTTCACTGCAGAATCCTGATGACTGCACAGGCCTGAACCTGGAGCGGGCTGACTGGCACTGCGCCAAAGTACTGCTGGATATTCATGAAGCCGTTGCTGAACTCATAGTCGTAGCTGATCTGGACGCGTGCAAAGACCGTATCCACAATATCTGCCTGAATACTGGTGGCGGCCCCTGACGGTATGACCCCCGATGCATTCATGGCCTCCTGTACCATGAGCGCGGTCTCTGCGGCGGCCAGCGTATCAGGTAGCCGCGAGTTGCCAAGCCATGCATGACGGGAGAAATAACGGGCGCCCTGCTGCGCCAGCTTGTTCAGTGTATTG
>JBEBBU010000101.1:0-15062 GCA_041158225.1 Pseudomonadota bacterium
CATAGTGCTTGTTGAGGCTGACCATGGAGGCCACGTCGACAAAACCGCCAAGACCTGCCGTAGTATTCACCAGCAGTCGCCCGAGATCCTTGCCGGACTGTAACATCTTGAACTGCATCAGGTCGTAAACCACGACAGAAACATCATCGACATTACTGAAGAAATTACTGACCCCCCGATCCACGAAGTGCGGGGTCACCCACTTGTACCCCTCAGCCAGGGGCGTCATCACATGGTGATCAAGCTTGTCATTAAGCGTCTGGACGTTTCTGTTCCAGCCCTCCCAGGGATCGCGGTTATCCCGTGACTCGGCCACAGTAGCCTGGGAAGAAGCATTGCCGTCAGCAACAGCTTCAGGAGCGTTATACTGCCAGGCAGCGTTGACCTCGCTATCCTTCTTGCCCGGTTCGGACGAACATCCCGAAAATCCGGACATAAGCAGGATACCTGCGAGAACGGCACGAGAATGGTCTGTTTTTATATTCATTTATTCAGATTCCCTCAGGATCGGCCGTCAAGTTCCTACGCTGCATTCCGGCCCGCCAATGACACAATAAACACCCACCACCAATTTACGATACTATAATTCCGCAAACGCAAAGAGTCGAGAAAAAACCACTGTTTTTAAGCATGACCGCAACAACAAAAACGATTGCCAGCCGATTCCGGCGCTTCCTGCCCGTTGTCATCGATGTCGAAACCGCCGGATTCGACCCCCGACGTCACGCCCTACTGGAACTCGCAGCAGTGACGGTAACGATGGATGATGCTGGCGTGATTTATCCGGATGAATCCCTGAGCTTCATTATCCAGCCGCACGAAGGCGCAGAAATGGAGGCATCAGCACTCGCTTTCACCGGTATCGACCCATATCATCCGGAACGGAATGCCGTACACGAGCGGGACGCACTGCAATCGCTGTTTGCGGTGGTCGCCAGACAGGTCCGGAAACAGCAATGCACCCGCGCCATACTGGTCGGACACAATCCATCATTTGATCTTGGATTCCTGCTGGCGGCCGCAGAACGCAACAGGATAGGAAAACATCCCTTTCATGGATTCTGCACTCTGGATACGGCAACCATGGGCGCACTGGCCTACGGCGAAACCGTGCTGGCCAAGGCGGCCATGGCCTCCGGCATGACCTGGGACAACCGTCAGGCACATTCAGCCCTCTATGATGCAGAACAGACCGCCAGACTGTTCTGCACCATCGTCAACCAGTGGCCACTGGCACGCCCTGGCGCAGGTATCAGCTCACCCGTTCCAGAATCTCCCTGAGTTCACCACTGCTGGCCATCTCCATCATGATGTCACACCCACCCACCAGTTCCCCATGAACATAAAGCTGCGGAAAAGTAGGCCAGCTGGAAAAAGCCTTCAGACCTTCACGCAGCTCCTGATCCTCCAGAATGTTGAAAGTAGCATAGGGCGCCCCGAAATGATCGAGGATCTGTACCGCTCTCGCAGAAAAACCACATTGCGGAAAATCACGCGTTCCCTTCATGAACAGCATGACTGGCTGTGCATGAATCATATCCCTGATTCTTTCATCTAGTGTCATTGTTTGCTCCAACTATGGCCCAAGGGCAAAAGTACCCTGATGCTTGCAAATTAAACCACACAAGTGATACAGTCGGAAGTTTAGGA
Source organism: Pseudomonadota bacterium (assembly GCA_041158225.1). Lineage (GTDB taxonomy): Bacteria > Pseudomonadota > Gammaproteobacteria > Methylococcales > Methylococcaceae > JBEBBU01. Next base: position 1,651 of record JBEBBU010000101.1, read on the forward strand.
TAAGTGCTATTAAACGGGCGGCCGACTGGCTGCCTTTTTTCTTTTCTGAACGCCTGTGCGCATGGAGATCTGACGCCATGAACCATGTCATGCCAACTTATGGACGCCAACCCACCCTGTTTACGCACGGCGAAGGTTCGTGGCTATGGGATGAGCACGGCCAGCGCTATCTGGATGCCATTTCAGGCATAGCGGTCTGTAGCCTTGGACACGCCCACCCCGAAATAGCGGCGGCCATCGCAGATCAGGCAGGCAAACTGATTCACACCTCCAACCTCTACCGGGTAGGACTTCAGGAAAAACTTGCCGACAGGCTTTGCGGACTCAGCGGCATGGATAGCGTGTTTTTCTGCAACTCAGGGGCCGAAGCCAATGAGGCCGCCATCAAGATTGCCAGGCGTCAGGCCTTTGAGCGCGGCATAGAAAACCCCGTCATTGTGGTCATGCAGCAGAGTTTTCATGGAAGAACCCTGGCCACCCTGAGCGCAACCGGCAACAAGCGTATCCAGGAGGGCTTTGCGCCTCTGGTCGAGGGCTTCGTCCACGTCAAGTACAACGATCTCGCCGCTCTGGAAGCCATCAAGGACGACAATGTCGTTGCGATCCTGCTTGAACCGGTGCAGGGCGAGGGTGGCGTACGCGTTCCTCATCCGGATTATCTGCGCCATGTCCGCCACCTCTGCGACGAGCGCGGCTGGCTGATGATGCTGGACGAAGTACAGACCGGTATGGGACGGACTGGCCAATGGTTTGCATTCCAGCACTCCCACATCATCCCGGATGTCATGACACTCGCCAAGGCACTCGGCAATGGCGTTCCCATTGGCGCCTGCCTCGCCCGGGGCAAGGCAGCCACGCTGCTCGGCCCCGGCAAGCATGGTTCAACTTTTGGCGGGAACCCTCTGGCATGCCGTGCGGCGCTCCAGGTCACCGAGATCATTGAAAGGGAGCATCTGGTACACAGGGCCGATGACCTTGGCCGCAAAATCAGGGAGGATTTTGCCAGGCAGATCGGTCATCTGGATCCGGTACTGGATATCCGCGGCCGGGGACTGATGATCGGCATCGAACTCGACAGACCCTGCGCCGAACTGGTCAATATCGCACGTGACGCCGGGATACTGATCAACGTTACCGCTGACAGTACCATCCGGCTACTCCCGCCTCTGGTCATGACCGACCATGAAGCCACTCTGCTGGTCGAAAAACTGAGCAGCATCCTCATCGATTATTTCCGCGCCTGAGACACCAGACATGACATCACCACGCCATCTGCTAGCACTGAGCGATCTGCACCCCGACGAGATCCGCTCCCTACTCAAGCGTGCCATAGAACTCAAACACCTGAAAACACCCTACGAACCGATGCGCAACAGGGTGCTCGGCATGATTTTCGAGAAAGCCTCAACGCGCACCCGCGTATCATTCGAGGTAGGCATGGCACAGTTCGGTGGCAGCAGCATTTTCCTTTCACCCCGCGATACCCAGCTCGGCCGGGGCGAACCCATTGAAGACTCTGCGCGAGTCCTTTCCCGCATGGTGGATATGGTCATGCTACGCACATTCAGCCATGAAACCGTGGTGCGCTTTGCCGAGTTTTCGCGGGTGCCCGTGATCAATGGCCTGACCGACCGTTTCCATCCCTGTCAGGTTCTTGCCGACCTGCAGACATTTCTGGAACATCGCGGTGATATACAGGGCCACAGGGTCGCCTGGATCGGCGATGGCAACAATATGTGCCAGACCTATATGGAAGCAGCACAACTGCTGGATTTCGAACTGGTCATCGCCTCACCCGAAGGTTATGACCCAGACCCGCAGCTGCTGGCGTCCAGCCAACAGCATGTACGCATCGAACGCGACCCGCATAAGGCTGCCCATGGTGCCAGTCTGGTGGTCACTGATGTCTGGGCCAGCATGGGGCAGGAAGAAGAGCAGCAGGAAAGACTCCGTGCCTTTAACGGCTACGAGGTTAACAGCGCTGTAATGCATGAGGCCGCGCCGGATGCGCTGTTCATGCACTGCCTGCCAGCCCATCGCGGTGAAGAAGTCAGCGGGGAAGTTTTTGAGGGTAGCCAGAGCGTAGTCTGGGATGAGGCCGAAAACCGCCTGCATGCCCAAAAAGCGTTAATGGAGATGCTGCTACTGCACGTGTCCTGACATGGATTACAATGTCGCCTGTTGATGATTCCAGCGGAATGACAGGTGTAAGGCGTGCCAAAATCGAAACTGATCGTATCAGCCGTTCTCTTGATGGCCTTCGTGCCAGCTCAGGCGACCTATATAAAATCGTGGGTATCTGATCATCTTGAAGTTCCTCTGAGGCAATCACCTCTCCCACAGGCCAAAAGCACGAAATCCCTGATGACCGGTCAGGCGGTTTTCGTGCTGCAGAAAAGCGCGGATCAGGAGTGGTCACTGATAGAAATGGAGGGCGGGGAACGTGGCTGGCTACCCAGCAAAGCGCTGACGCAGGAACCCATCGCCAGCGCTTTACTGGCTGTAGCGCAGCAGAAACTGGCCGCCAGCAGCGAAGAAAACCGCCGCATGAAAGAGGAAAACGCCAGCCTGCGCCAGGAGAAAGAAGCGCTGGATAGCCAGAAACAACACCTGTCTGCTGAACTGGAACAGGTCAGAAGTGAACTGAGCAATGTAAACCAGGCCTCGGCCCAGGCGCTGCAGATCCAGTCGGAACGCAACCAGTTGCGCACCGCCCTGAACAGCCAGCAGTCTGCCATGGATCAGGTCAACGAAGAAAACCAGAGACTGCGCCAGGATGAGCGCAGACAGTGGTTCATGATAGGTGCAGGCGTCCTGCTGGGAGGCATCCTGCTGGGACTGCTGCTACCCAGACTGAAAACCAGGCGCCGCTCCAGCTGGGGCTCATCCTCCCTGTAAATACTGCCACAACGATTCCCGGAACAGACACATGACATCGTCCAATACACGCAAGTTTTCATCCCAGGTTGTCGACGGCATGGAGCGGGCCCCCAGCCGCGCCATGCTTTATCCGGTTGGCTTTACTGATGCCGACTTCCAGAAACCCATGGTAGGCATTGCTTCCACCTGGGCGATGGTGACCCCCTGCAACATGCACATCAACCGCCTGGCCGAGGATGCAGCGCGCGGCGTCGACCAGCATGGCGGCAAGGCCATCATCTTCAATACGATTACCATATCTGATGGTATTTCCATGGGCACCGAGGGTATGAAGTACTCCCTTGTCTCACGTGAGGTCATTGCCGATTCCATTGAGACCGTCATGGGCTGTCAGGGATACGACGGTATTGTTGCCATTGGTGGCTGTGACAAAAACATGCCCGGCTGCATGATTGCACTGGCCAGACTGAACCGCCCGGCGATTTTCGTGTATGGCGGCACCATTCTTCCCGGCTGCCACCACCAAAAAAACCTGGACATCGTATCGGTGTTTGAGGCTGTTGGTGCCAGGGCCAATGAACGCATTGACGATGCAGAACTGCATGCCATCGAATCCAAAGCCATACCCGGCCCCGGCTCCTGTGGCGGCATGTATACCGCCAACACCATGGCGTCTGCCATTGAGGCTCTGGGTATGAGCCTGCCAGGCAGTTCTGCCCAGGTGGCCATTTCCCCGGAAAAAACCCTTGACTGCGAACAGGCAGGAGCCCAGGTCGTACGCCTGCTGGAACTTGGCATCCGTCCGCTCGACATCATGACACTGGAAGCCTTTGAAAATGCCATTACCGTCGTCGTGGCACTGGGCGGGTCCACCAACGCCGTGCTGCATCTGCTGGCCATGGCCCATGCCTGTGGCGTACAGCTTGATATCGATGACTTCACCCGTATCGGCCAGCGTGTTCCCCTGCTGGCCGACCTGAAACCAAGCGGCAAGTACTCCATGGCAGAGCTGGTGAATATCGGCGGCATCCAGCCCCTCATGAAACGCCTGCTCAATGCAGGCCTGCTGCATGGTGACTGCATGACCGTCACTGGCAGGACGCTGGCAGAAAATCTGCGCGATGTCGCTGACTACCCTGAAAGTCAGGATATGATCCGCCCTCTGGATCAGCCCATCAAGAAAGACAGTCATCTGGTCATCCTGCGCGGCAATCTGGCACCAGAAGGTGCCGTTGCCAAGATTACCGGCAAGGAAGGTCTGGCCTTCAGCGGCCGGGCGCGGGTATTTGACTGTGAGGAACTGGCCCTCAAGGCCATTCTGGATGGCAGCATCGTTGCTGGTGATATTATCGTCATTCGCTACGAAGGCCCCAAGGGCGGTCCCGGCATGCGCGAAATGCTGTCACCTACAGCTGCCGTCATGGGCAAGGGCCTTGGCAACAGTGTGGCCCTGATTACGGACGGGCGCTTCTCGGGGGGTACGCACGGTTTCGTCGTCGGACACATCACGCCTGAAGCCTATGAAGGCGGGCCACTGGCTCTGGTAGAGGAAGGCGATGCCATCACCATTGATGCTGAAAACCGCCTGCTGAGTCTTGATGTTGCGGACACTGTCATCGTGGAACGTTACAGGCGCTGGGTACGTCCGGAACCCCGCTACACCCGGGGTGTACTGGCCAAGTTTGCCAAACTGGTCAGTTCCGCTTCAGAAGGCGCCGTCACTGACAAGCATCTGTCTGACGTTGAATAACGGCATCCTGCATACCGCCAACCATGTTGAATGGCTGAGAGGAACGGCCAGCTACATTCATAGCCACCGCTCAGGAACCTTTGTCGTCAGTTTTGGCGGCGAAACCCTGAGCGAGGGGCTTCTACCCCATCTGGTACAGGATCTGTCTGTGCTGCATAGCCTGGGCATCCGCCTGGTGCTGGTACATGGCGCCCGGCCTCAGATTGAAAGCCGACTCAGGGAACGGCATCTGGAAAGCGTGTACCATCAGGGATTACGCGTTACCGATGAGGCCGCCATGCAATGTGTGCGTGAGGCTGCTTCGTCAGTACGGCTGGAAATCGAGGCGCTGCTTTCCATGGGCATCGCCCATTCCCCCATGGCCGGCGCGCACATCCGCGTCTGTTCAGGCAACTTTGTCACGGCACGCCCCATCGGGGTCAGAAATGGCGTGGACTTCGGCCACACGGGCGAGGTCAGAAAAATAGATCATCAGGCCATCCGGCAGATACTCGATGCAGGCAGCGTGGCCCTGCTTTCCCCGCTCGGTTACGCTCCGACCGGAGATGTATTCAATCTGAGCGCCGAAAAGGTTGCCACGGCTGCGGCCATCAGTCTGGGCGCTGACAAACTGCTACTGATTGACCAGAGCTGCAGAAACCGTGATGGTGAAGTCATCCCCCATATGACGGTGGATGAATGCCTGCAGCACCTTGCACACAGCAGCGCCTTCGCCAGTGGCGATGCTTTTGATGCCGAATCCCTGCATCTGCAGGCGGCCGTCACTGCCTGCAACGCAGGCATTCCCAGAACGCATCTGCTGGATCATCATACCGATGGCAGTCTGCTGCTGGAACTATTCACACGGGAAGGATCGGGAACTCTCGTCAGCGCAACGCCCTTCGAGACACTCCGGCCGGCCACATGCGATGACATTGGCGGCATACTGGATCTGGCCAGACCGCTTGAAAAACAGGGCGTACTGGTGGGGCGTTCGCGTGAACGGCTGGAAATGGAAATCGGCGACTATCTGGTGATCGAGCGCGATGGCCGCATCATCGGCTGCGCCGCACTGCACCATTACCCGGAAGGTAGCGGAGAAGTCGCCAGCATGGTACTGCATCCGGATTACCGCTCGGGCGGCCGTGGCAGTCGTCTGCTGACCGCCATCGAAAATCAGGCAAGACAGGCGTACATGCCTGAAATCTATGTGCTGACCACCCATACCGAACAGTGGTTCCAGGAACGGGGATACGAGTCGATTTCCCCGGAAGCCCTCCCCCCCACGCGCCGGCAACGCTACAATCCTGCAAGAAACTCCAGGGTACTGCGCAAACGCCTGGACTAATGATCCGCCGGACTGAACGCAATATGGGGGGCCAGCTCCCTGAGCGCCTGCCGGTAGACCTCGCGTTTGAAATACACCACATCCTGTACGGGATGCCAGTAGTCAACCCAGCACCAGGCATCAAACTCCGGGTGGTCAGTCAACCTGAGATCAATAGCGGACTCACTGCCTGTCAGACGCAGAATATACCAGATCTGTTTCTGGCCAATACACACGGGCTGGGAACGACGCCGGATATAGCGTTCAGGCAACTGATAACGCAACCAGTCACGTGTGCGCGCAATGATATGGACATGCTCACGCCTGAGGCCAACTTCCTCAAACAGCTCCCGATACATGGCAGCATCCGGTTCTTCATTTTCGTTGATTCCCCCCTGGGGAAACTGCCAGGAGCGCATACCTGCCCTCCGGGCCCAGAATACCCGCCCATCATCGTTACAAATGACGATTCCCACATTCAGGCGATAGCCTTCAGCATCAATCAGATCTTGCTTCAAAACACTCTCATCCCAGCTGGTATACTGTGTCCCAAGCCGTCACCACCACACTTTGCTCTTTATGGCAGGCAATCGTGACGCGCACCCTGACAATCCAGTTGACATCCCTCCCGGGCAACTGATTCACCAACCCGAAGAATCTAAAGGAAAAATGTGACTCTGGCAATATTTGACCTCGACAACACGCTGCTGGCTGGTGACAGTGACTATTTATGGGGGCAGTTTCTTGTAGAAGAAGGCCTGGTCGATGGTGACGCCTATGCGGAACATAACGCCAGATTCTACCGTGAATACCAGCAGGGCACCCTCGACATTGAGGAGTACCTCAGTTTTGCACTCGCGCCGCTGGCACGCTATCCAGCCGAAGACCTGCACCGCTGGCGGGAACGGTTCGTAGAAGAAAAAATACGTCCCATCATGCTGGATAAGGCCAGACAACTGGTTGCTGATCACCAGTCACGCGGTCACACGACACTGGTGATCACTGCCACCAATCATTTCGTCACCTCGCCTATCGTACAGCAGTTTGGCATTCCCCACATTCTGGCGACCCTGCCAGAGTTTGCTGATGGCCGTTATACTGGTCAGTGGCTTGGCACCCCGTGCTTCCAGCACGGCAAGGTGATCTGCCTCAACCAGTGGCTGGCTGAAACTGGCCATACACTGGAGGGAAGCTGGTTCTATTCCGACTCACACAACGATATTCCGCTGCTGGAAAAAGTCACGCACCCGATAGCTGTTGATCCTGATGCACAACTGACCGCCCGGGCACAGCACGAAGGATGGCACATCATCAGCCTGAGGTAGTCGCAGACGAACCGCTTGCCTTGCCTGCTTTTTCAATGAGAAAGCGGTACTCGCCACCGTCAGCATCCTGCTCAAGAATACGATGCCCCATCTGTTCGGCAAAAACACCGAAATCCAGAGTAGAAGCAGGATCCGTCGCCAGCACGCAGACGCACTCCCCAGCTTCCATCGACTGAAGTGCCTGCTTGAGTTTCAGCAACGGCAGCGGACAGGCCAGCCCGCGGGTATCCAGCATTATTTCCTTGCGCATGACATCCTGTTTCCTCCTGATCAGCGACATTCTACCAAAACCATGGAAAAGCCATGAATTACCTGCCTGTATTTCTTGACCTGAAGCAACGCCCCTGTCTGCTGGCAGGTGGTGGCAATGTCGCCCTGAGAAAACTGCGCCTGCTGCTCGATGCCGGCGCCATGGTCACGGTGGTAGCGCCAGCCATTCACCCTGATATCATCGCGGCAGGTGCCTCTGTCACGCTCAGGATGCGCGCCTTCGAGGATACCGATATCCTGGGGCAGGATCTCGTCATTGCCGCAACCAGCGATGATGCCGTCAACCGCCATATTTTCACGCTATGCCGTCATGCTGGCACCCCTGTCAATGTCGTGGATAACCCCGCACTGTGCAGTTTCATTTTCCCCGCCATTATCGATCGTTCTCCCCTGACGGTGGCGGTATCTTCCGGTGGGCGCTCGCCAGTACTGAGCAGAATGGTACGCGAACAGATAGAGAGCCTGCTTCCCAACCGTCTGGGGGAGGTCGCCAGATTTGCAGAGCGCTGGCGCGACCGGATCCGGTCGTATATTCCAGCGCCCCAGCGGCATCGTTTCTGGGAGCACAACCTCAGGGGCCCCGTAGCCGAACTGGTCATGAATGGCATGGACACAGAGGCCGACCAGATCATGACGCGTGCGCTGGCATCCGCAAACACACCTCAGGGTATGGTTTCCCTGGTTGGGGCCGGCCCAGGAGATCCCGATCTGCTGACACTGCGGGCACTCAGAATACTGCAGTCGGCTGATGTCATCATTTATGACCGCCTGGTAAGCCCCGGCATCCTGGATCTGGCACGACGCGATGCCGAACGCATCTATGCCGGCAAGGCACGCAGTCATCACAGCATTCCCCAGGACGAAATCAACCTGCTGCTGCAGGAAAAAGCCATGCAGGGCCTGCATGTCGTCCGCCTCAAGGGAGGTGATCCCTTCATTTTTGGACGCGGTGGTGAAGAAATTGAGGCCCTGGCCAGTGCCGGCATTCCATTCCAGATCGTGCCCGGCATTACGGCCGCTTCGGGCTGCTCAGCCTATGCCGGCATCCCTCTTACGCACCGCGACTATGCCCATACCTGCCTGCTGGTAGCAGGTCACCTGAAAGATGGCAGACTGGATGGCATTCACTGGGAACAGCTGGCCCAGCCTTGCCAAACGGTAGTGATCTATATGGGACTGGGTGGTCTGGAACAGTTATGTGAAGGCCTGATAAGACACGGCGCTCCACCTGACCGCCCTGCGGCACTCGTTAACCGGGGAACCACCAGGGAACAGGAAGTGTTCGCCTCCGATCTGGCCCATCTACCCGGCATGGTTCGCGACAGGGAAGCCCAGGGACCTGCCCTGCTCATTGTGGGTGATGTCGTAAAACTGCACCCTGATCTGAAGTGGTTTGGCGGCTAGAGCAAGCAGCAGGTCAACCTGAACGGCACATCATCCTCAATCTGTCCTGGCCGCACCCCCATCGACTGCGCTGACATGAAACGCACAGTAAAACGGTGCTTGCCGCCGCTTATTTCAGCAAAACAGGGAAGATTGCGCTGCAAGGATACCTGCAACAACTGCAGGGGCTGGGCGTGATCCAGATTTTTCTGGAAAAATCCAGTCTGTGCAACTTCATCCGTAGTCATCCCGCTTTCCCGTATGCAGCCCATGAGCAGGCGGATGGCCTGATAGATATTCTGCAGGGGGCGCATCCATTCCTGCAATGCCTGGCGCCTCGCCTCCCCATCCTGCTCAAGCCAGTAGTAATAAGCGGGAAGATCAAATACATAAGTACCACCTGGAATGGCGCTGCGCTGCGAAATACTTTTGAAAAGCTCATCTTCAAGCAGTGAAAGACCGATCTTGCCTGTGGTTTGGTAAAGCTCTTCACTCAGCGAGGAAAGCTGGGCAATCACGGCACAGGACTGCGAGGCATCCACCTGTCCAGAACGGGCCTGTCGCCCCAGCACATTCACATGACGTTCAAGTTCCTTGAGAATTTCGCTCTTGAGATCATTGCGACTGAAAATACTGACGATATCCAGAAGACCGGCGACTGCGGCCCTGCTGTCCCATATCGCAGGCTGATCAATAAAATGACTGACTTCAATGAAAAGCTGCTCGAGCCGCATGAATATCCGCATACGCTCGTTCAGAGGAAACTCATAGATCCGCGGGGAAGCATTCAAGATTCAGGGTCCTTGTGGACTGGGTCATCAGACTTTTTCAGGCACGAAAGATACAGGTATTTTGCATGAAGCCCGACCACCTGCTCGCGCAACGCACTTACTGGGCCGTCATTGTCAATGATATCATCAGCATACTCAAGCCTTCCACCTCGAGCCTGCTGCAGCGACATCATGGACTCAACCTGCGCGCGCGGCCAGCCAGAGCGCTTCATGACACGCCGGATCTGGATTTCCGGATCAGCATCCACCAGCAACACCCGGTCAGCGAAGCCTGCAGGCGCTGTTTCCTGTAGCAGAGGAATCTCCATCAGACAGTATCGCCCCGGGGCGTCAGTGGCAGCGGATGCCAGTGCAGCATAAACCATGGGATGCAGGACTGCCTCCACTGTTCGCCTGACAGCTTCGTCGTCAAGCAGCAGGGATCTCAGTACGGCACGATCCAGTTCTCCCCCATAAAAACATGAGACGGGCAGAACGCTGGCAAGCGCGCTGTAACCAGCCTGACCAGGCAACATCAGTGAAGTGGCTATCCGGTCAGCGTCAAGCACAGTCACGCCGAGATCCGCAAACATGGCAGCTACGGTACTTTTGCCAGCACCAATACCACCCGTCAGCCCCACGCGGTAACTAGCCATGCAATCCGGCTCCCTGCCAGCAGGCGGCAAAGAAACAGGCCCAGCCAGCCAGCGCCAGAGCCGGCCCGAACGGAATGGCTGAACGCAGACTCAGCCGCCGACGCAAAAGCGCCAGGATGCCGAATAGCGTACCCAGCAAGGCCGCCCAGAAGAGTATGCGCCCCACGGCCTCAACCCCCATCCAGGCGCCAAGCGCCGCCAGCAGCTTGAAATCGCCACGCCCCATGCCATCCTGCCCTCGCAGGCCGCGGTAAAGTGCATTACAGGACCACAAGAGGCCATAACCCAATACCGCGCCCTCAATCGCCGATTCAGCCGGGACAAAGCCATCGCCCCGGTTAACCCACAGGCCGGCCCAGAGCAACGGCAGCGTCAGCTCATCCGGTAGCAGCATGTGCTCAAGATCGATAAAACAGGCCGCCAGCAACAACCATTCAAACAGGAGGGCATAGGCCAGCTTCATACCTGTCATGCCACATATCCAGGGTAGTAACGCCATCAGCGCTGCCAGCAGTTCCACGCAGGGATAGCGTATGGAAATGGGCTGATGACAACAGGCACTTTTACCCCCCAGCACCAGATAAGCCATTAGCGGGACATTGTAATACCAGGGAATGGGCATCGAGCAGTGTGGACACTGCGATCCTGGTAGCAGCAGGTCGTACCGGTCGGCGTTGTCGTCAACCGGCTCTCCCAGCCAGGCCCGGCATTCCTGGTCATAGCTCCGCTGCAACATACGGGGCAGACGGACGATCACCACATTGAGAAAGCTGCCCACCATGAGCCCCACCAGAAAAAGCAGGACACAGCCTGGCCAGAAAGGAATTTCGTATGCCACCATCAGCAACTGCCCCATCAGAATATTGCGCCCATGCCAAAAACCGGCAGGTACAGAGCCATGATAAACCATCCCATGGCCAGCCCAAGTACCAGCATCAGTAATGGTTCCAGCATGACGCCCAGCATATCAACACGCCCATTCAGTTCCTTTTCGTGACAGGCAGCTGCCCGCAGCAAAAGCATTTCCAGATTGCCACTCCGCTCCCCCATGATCATCATGGATTGCGTCAGTGCGCACAGCGGCCAGTCCAGCCCCTGCTGCAGGGTTTCCTGCAGGGACAGACCAGCCCCCATCCTGGCTGCCAGCTGTTCCAGCATCAGGGTTACCGCCTGGTGCCCCATGACCGGTGCCAGTGCACGCAGCGCCTCCACCATAGGTACCCCCGCATGCAGCAATAGCGCGAGATGCCTGCAGAAGCGCACCGTCAGATCCAGCCGCCATAAACCACCCAGCAAGGGTACGCATAACAGCCTGCCCTGCAACCACCAGCGCAGCGCCATGCAATGCCCCAGCAGCCAGCGCAGGCTCACTAGCATGAGCATAAGTCCAGACACCACCCAGCCCGCATATTCCCTCAGCATAGAGGAAAATGTCAGCAATCCCTGCGTCATGGCTGGCAGTTCTGCATCCATGCCCGCAAAAACAGTGGCAAACTGGGGCACCACGGCCAACAGCATGACCAGCATGACCAGTACTGCTACGCCGATGACCGTCACTGGATACAGCAGCGCCTGCCGCATACGCCCCCTGAGCGAGCCCATCCTGTCATGATGCTCGGCAAGGCGTGCCAGCACTTCTTCCAGAACACCTGTTTCCTCCCCCAGATGAATGAGCCTGGTATAGAACAGGGGAAAGCAGGCCGGGTAACGGGCCATGGCAACCGCCAGTGCCTGCCCTGATTCAATCCCGGACTGGACGGCGGACAGCGCGTCCCTCAGCACACCAGGCTTCAGCGTATCCCGCAGCAGACCCAGCGCCTCGGCCAGCGGTATACCGGCCCCCATCAGCACTGAGAGCGAAGCGTAAATCTGCCCCCCATCCCCGCCACGACGCCAGCGCACAGCTGATCGCTGCCTGCGGATGGCAACAGCAATGACACCTCTCTGCCAGAGCTGTTTCTGCACCTGCATACGGGTGCCGGCCTGCATCACCCCCTTAAGTTTTGCACCATCTGCGGCGCGGCAGCCCGTCCAGGCAAAAACATAGATACCCGGATCACCGCTCATTCGGCGAGCACCCGTTCCAGTTCTGCCACGCTGGTAACCCCGGATCTGACCAGAGCCCTGCCTGACAGCATCAGGCTGTCGCAACCATCCCTGAGTGCCTGCCCGGCAAGAACGCTGCAGGCCTCGCCCTGCATCACCAGAGCCTGGAATGCCTCGCTCGGTCTGAGGACCTCGTAGATACCGGTACGCCCCTCATAACCACCGCTGCAGCGATGGCAACCGACAGCCCGGAATAACGCCGGATCAACCTGTTCGTCTGGCGCCCTGCAATGTATACAGAGTTTCCTGACCAGACGCTGCGCTACCACCAGACACAGCGTGGATACCAGACTATAGGCGGGTATGCCCAACTGCTGCAGGCGTGCAAAGCTCAGGACAGCGCTGTTGGCATGTAGCGTCGAGAGCACCAGATGACCGGTATGAGCCGCCCTGAAAGCCATCTCTGCTGTTTCAGGGTCACGAATCTCACCCACCATGATGATATCCGGATCCTGGCGCAGAAAGGTACGCAGCAACTGGGAAAACCCCAGATCAAGCCGGCTGTTGACCGCCACCTGATTGATTCCAGGCAGACAGCGCTCAATGGGATCTTCAATGGTACAGATGTTGACGGCATCATGATTGAGCGCCTCAAGAGCGGCATAAAGTGACACGGTCTTGCCACTGCCGGTTGGCCCCGTGACCAGTATCAGCCCATAAGGACTGGATAGCGCCTGTCGTAGCAGAAGGTACTGGTGTTCATTCATGCCAAGCTGCGCGAGGCCCGGCACCTCAGCGCCGGTATCATGCAGGCGCAGTACCACACACTCCCCGCCCAGCGCAGGACAGGTACTGACGCGCAGATCAACACGATGCCCCTCGGTGGATTCCCAGAGCATACGCCCATCCTGGGGTTGTCTCTTTTCGGAGACATCCAGGCGTGCCATGACCTTGACTCTGGCGATGACCCGGCCAGCCAGTTCAGATGGCATTGCGGCCAATACATGTAGCATGCCGTCCTTCCTG
>JBEBBU010000102.1:0-28120 GCA_041158225.1 Pseudomonadota bacterium
GCAATGGTAGAATGTGATCCTGTTCGAATGTTTGTGGAAACCGCTCATGTTGAATCGTCGCAATACCGTTGGTGTAAAAGTGGGGCACGTACAGATTGGTGGAGGAGCTCCTGTCGTTGTCCAGTCCATGACCAATACGGACACGGCCGATATACAGGGCACCGTCAAACAGGTAGCAGAACTTGCCCAGTCAGGCTCCGAGTTGGTACGAATCACTGTCAACAATGAGGCATCAGCCGCTGCAGTCCCCCATATCAGGGATGCTCTTGATGCCAAAGGCATTCAGGTTCCTCTGGTCGGTGACTTTCACTTCAATGGCCACAAGCTGCTGACGGCGCATCCCGCCTGTGGCGATGCCCTTGCCAAGTTCAGGATCAATCCTGGCAATGTAGGACGTGGAAGCAAGCGAGACCCCCAGTTCGCCCAGATGATTGAACTGGCCTGCCTGCATCAGAAGCCTGTGCGTATCGGTGTGAACTGGGGAAGTCTTGATCAGGCTGTACTGGCGCGCCTGCTGGATGAGAATGCCCAACTGGCTGATCCAGCCCCTCTGGGTGAAGTCATGCGCGAAGCCGTGGTAACTTCTGCGCTTGAAAGTGCGGAAAAAGCACGTGAACTGGGTCTGGCCCAGGACAGGATCGTTCTTTCCTGCAAAATGAGCGGAGTTCAGGAACTGATTGCTGTTTACCAGACGATTGCCTCCCGTTGTGACTACGCCCTCCATATGGGTCTCACTGAAGCAGGCATGGGCTCCAAAGGCATCGTAGCCTCGACAGCAGCGCTATCCGTTCTGCTCCAGCAGGGTATCGGCGACACCATCCGCATCTCGCTCACCCCTGAGCCAGGTGCAGACCGCAGCCTTGAGGTCATCGTTGCTCAGGAGATCCTGCAGTCTCTTGGCATCAGACACTTTACCCCCATGGTCATTTCATGCCCTGGTTGCGGCCGCACCACCAGTGACTATTTCCAGAAACTCGCACAACAGATCCAGAATCACCTCCGCTACAAGATGCCCGAGTGGCGTAAACAGTATGCCGGTGTTGAAGAAATGAGCGTAGCTGTCATGGGTTGTGTGGTCAATGGTCCTGGCGAAAGCAAGAACGCCAACATCGGCATCAGCCTGCCGGGCACTGGTGAACAGCCTGTGGCTCCGGTGTTTGAAGACGGCCAGAAAACGGTCACACTCAAAGGCGACCATATTGCCGAAGAGTTTCAGCAACTGGTTGAGCGCTATGTAGAATCACATTACGGCTCAAACAGTAACCACCAGCCATCGTGCTGAGTTACCGCCACGGGTTCCATGCAGGCAACCCGGCTGATGTATTCAAACATGCCACGCTCTGCCTGGTACTGCGGGCATTAAACCGCAAGGAAAAAGCGTGGTTCTGCCTGGACACCCATGCTGGCGCTGGCAGTTATGATCTTCATTCTGCCATGGCCAGGCAGAATGAAGAGTTTCAGACAGGTATCGGGCGCTTATGGTCGTGCGAACAGCCTGAAGCCGTGCTTCACCCCTATCTCGACACCATTCGTAGCTATAATGCCGGCAGGCGCGTACTACGTTACTATCCCGGATCACCTGCCATCATACGGGCATGGATGCGCCCCCAGGACCGGATGACTGCCTGTGAACTGCATGGTTCAGAGATCACACAACTCAAAGCCAGACTGGCGGGGCCGGGCATCCAGGTGATGCAGGAAGATGGTTACGGCCAGATGCGGGCATGCCTGCCCCCGCTGGAAAGGCGTGGATTTGTCTTCTGCGACCCGCCGTATGAACTGAAAAACGAGGTAGCCAGGCTTGGCAAGGCAGCAGCAGAAGCCTACAAGCGCTGGCCAAGTGGCACATTTCTGTACTGGTATCCGGTGACCGACAGCGCATCAAGCCAGATGATGAAGCGTACATTCAGGCGTATAGGCTGTGAAAAACTGCTGATGGCCGAGTTTTATACTGAACCTGCTGCCGGCGTCCGTCACATGACGGGTAGCGGACTGATGATCATCAACCCGCCATGGCCCGTCAACGAGGAGTTACCACTTCTGCTAGGCGCACTTGAGCAGCACCTGCTCATGCGCCGGGAAACAAACCGGCCTCTGTGGCAGATGGAAGATTTATCCACCATGCCACTGTAAGGCAGGACTATCCCAGACTCAGTGCAGCTTGATACGGGGGCGGATACGGCGGCTAAGAAAATGGTTCAGCATGATCAGGGTAACC
This sequence comes from Pseudomonadota bacterium, assembly GCA_041158225.1. GTDB lineage: Bacteria > Pseudomonadota > Gammaproteobacteria > Methylococcales > Methylococcaceae > JBEBBU01. The sequence continues at coordinate 2,219 of JBEBBU010000102.1, forward strand.
CGCACAGGCCCAAACAGGGCAAACTGATGCATCTTGTACAGTGACCAGTAGACCATGCGGGCAATAAAGCCCTCAATCATGACACTACCCAGCAGATTGCCCATCAGGTTACCCACGGTGCTATAGGAACCCAGCGACACCAGCGAACCATAGTCAGTATAATGGTAATCCGTCAGCGGCCTGTTCCTGAGCTGGCGCTTGAGGTTGCTGGCGACATGGCTTGCCATCTGGTGGGCAGACTGGGCGCGGGGCGGCACCAGTTTATCCCCCTGACCTGGCCATGGGCAGGCAGCACAGTCACCGATGGCATAGACCGCATCGTCTGTCACCGTCTGCAGGGTAGGCCGAACCCTGATCTGATTCGTGCGGGTAACCTCAAGCCCCAGACCCGCAAGAAAATCAGGCGCCTTGACTCCCGCCGCCCAGACCTTGATGGCCGCAGGAATGACATGACCTTTGGCCGTATGCAGGGCATCTTCAGTCACACTTACCACCTGTTCACCAAGATGCACTTCAACACCGAGTTTCTGCAACTCCATAAGCGTTGAGTGAGACAGACGGGGCGGAAGACCGGGCAGCAGGGTGGGTGAGGCTTCTATCAGGCGCAACCTGATATCTGAAGGTCTGACATTATCCAGTCCATAAGCACTGAGCAGTCGTGTAGCCTGATGTAACTGGGCAGAAAGCTCGATACCTGTGGCACCTCCCCCTACAATAGCAACATCCAGCTCACCCGGCGTATCAACACCGCCTTTGGCATGTGCACGCATATAAGCCTCGAGGAGTTTGTGATGGAACGACTCAGCCTGTTCTGTGGTATCAAGAAACAGGCAGTGCTGCAGCACTCCAGGCACCCCAAAATCATTGCATACACTGCCTACCGCAATCACCAGATAATCATAGGACAGGGTGCGTTCAGGCACGAGGAGGCTGCCATCCGCACCTGACATTGGCGCAATCGTGACCTTCTTTTCCGTCCGGTCAAGACCATCCATGCGGCCAAGCACAAAACGGAAGTGATTACCGTGAGCATGCGCCAGATAATCAAGCTCGTCATCACTGACATCCAGCGTACCTGCAGCGACTTCATGCAGCAACGGCTTCCAGATATGCGTGCGGCTGCAGTCCAGCAACAGGATTTCTGCCTGCCCGCTACGTCCGAGAGAATTGCCAAGCGCAGTGGCAAGCTCAAGACCACCTGCCCCGCCACCTACAATGACAATGCGTGGTACAGATTTCGAGACTTCTTGTTTGGCCATGTTCTCTTCTCCTTCATGTGCACCAACCGTTGAATCGCCCATTTTACGGGAATCAGCAACAGTCATCCAGTTGGCGCAGCTCTTCAGTAGAAAATCCTGCAGCCAGTCGTAACGGCATGTTCAGTGGTTTTCGTAGCAGGCCTGGCAGATATTGCCCCACCAGACTGAAATAGCTTGCGCTGGCATCCAGCCCACGCTGGGCGCATACCCATGTCAGCCAGCGACTGCCAAGCGCCACATGCCCAACCTCATCATGGAGAATACGCTCCAGTATAGCTACAGTCTCCATGTCACCATGCTGGGCAAGCTTGCGGATCATGCCAGGTGTGACATCCAGTCCGCGTGCTTCCATGGTACGAGGCACCAGTGCAAGGCGTTTGAGCACATCATCGGCAGAAAGTGCGGCGACCGCCCATAAGCCGCCATGCACTTCGAGATCACCATAATCCACACCAAGATCGTTCATGCGTGCTCTGAGCATGGCAAAGTGCAGGGATTCTTCGTAGGCAACCCCCAGCCAGTCTGCAATAAAGGATTCGGGCATATCCCTGAATCGGTAAAGGATATCCCAGGCCAGATGAATGGCCACAAACTCGATATGAGCGATGGCATGTAGCAGATGCGCCACCCCCTGAGGCGTCCCGAAACCACGTCGGGGTACTTTTGCGGGCGTGACCCACAAGGGACGCTCAGGAAAACGTACCTCATCACAGGCAAGCACAGGAAGATGCCACCCAAAACGCAAATCCCCCTTGGCATGAAGCTCAAAAGCCTCATGCGTCAGGAAGATCTTTTCTTCCATAGAGGGCGTTGACAGGACACGAGTCGAATAGGCTTCCAGCGTCGGCGGCAATAGCCGGCCGGTCTTTTCCTCAGGCAATGTCTGCAGCCTGTTCCTGGTATTCCGTCATCTGGTCGAAGTTCAGATACCGGTAAGTCTGTGCAGCGCTGGCATTAACACCCCGCATATGCTGATGGTAGGCTTGCAGGTCAGGAATATACCCCAGCACTGAACAGACTGCGGCCAGTTCTGCGGATGCAAGATAGACATTGGCACCATTACCCAGCCTGTTGGGAAAATTACGTGTCGATGTCGAAACCACGGTGGCATGATCTGCTACCCGCGCCTGATTGCCCATGCACAGTGAACATCCCGGAACTTCGGTTCTGGCACCAGCACTGGCAAATGCGTCGTAGACTCCCTCTTTTTCCAGCTGCTGCTGATCCATCCGTGTAGGCGGGGCAATCCATAAGCGGCCAGCGGCAGGCTTGCCCGAGGCTCCCAGCATCTGTCCTGCCGCCCTGAAATGCCCGATATTGGTCATGCAGGATCCCAGAAACACCTCGTCGATATGCGTGCCCGCCACCTCGGACAGGAGGCGTGCGTCATCCGGATCATTGGGACAGCAGAGTATCGGCTCCATGATTTCACTCATATTGATCTCAATGACTGCCGCATAACTGGCGTCAGGGTCAGCCTCCAGCAGCACTGGATTTTCCAGCCAGTGTTCCATAGCCTCGATCCTGCGTCTCAAGGTCCGCTCATCACCATAGCCCTGCGCAATCATGCTTCTGAGCAGTACGACATTGGATGTGAGGTATTCAATGACGGGGGCCTTGTCCAGCTTGACGGTACATCCAGCCGCAGAACGCTCGGCAGAAGCGTCAGCAAGCTCGAAAGCCTGCTCAACCTTGAGGTTGGGTAACCCTTCAATCTCAAGTATCCGACCAGAGAAAATATTCTTCTTGCCCTTCTTCTCCACCGTCAGCAATCCCTGCCTTATGGCAAAGTAAGGGATCGCATGCACCAGATCACGCAGGGTAATGCCAGATTGCAGTTCGCCGGTAAAACGCACCAGCACAGATTCAGGCATATCCAGCGGCATGACGCCGGTTGCGGCAGCAAAAGCCACCAGACCAGATCCGGCAGGAAAGGAGATGCCAATGGGAAAACGGGTATGCGAATCACCACCAGTACCTACTGTATCAGGCAGCAGCATGCGATTGAGCCAGGAATGGATGATGCCATCACCAGGCCGTAGCGAGACGCCGCCACGGTTCATGATGAAATCAGGCAGGGTTTTCTGCATTTCGACATCAACAGGCTTGGGATAGGCTGCCGTATGACAGAAAGACTGCATGACCAGATCAGCAGAAAAACCCAGACAGGCAAGATCCTTGAGTTCATCACGCGTCATGGGTCCGGTCGTATCCTGCGAACCCACAGTTGTCATATGTGGCTCGCAATACTCACCTGGAAGAACCCCAGCCTTCCCACAGGCCTTGCCAACCATTTTCTGGGCAAGGGTGTAGGCATGGCTGTCAACTGCAACTGATGATGATGGCAGCCTGAAAACATCCGATGCATCAAGCCCAAGCGTCTGCCTGGCCCGCGCCGTCAGGGCACGACCGATAATCAGGGGAATACGGCCACCGGCACGTACCTCATCCAGCAGGATCGGTGTCCTGAGTTCAAAAGATGCCAGGAGTTCGCCAGTGCCATGGCGGCACAGACGCCCCTGATAGGGATAGATATCCACGACATCACCCGTCTGAAGAGCAGTGACATCGCATTCAATAGGCAAGGCTCCTGAATCTTCCATGGTATTGAAGAAAATGGGAGCGATCTTGCCACCAAGGCAGACGCCGCCTGCCCGTTTGTTCGGGATATAAGTAATATCTTCGCCCGTATACCAGAGCACCGAATTGGTAGCCGATTTCCGGGAAGATCCGGTTCCCAGCACATCGCAGGTCAGCGCAACGGGATACCCCTTAGCTGCCAGTTCAGCGATCTGTTGGGCTGCATTATTGACCCCTTCCCGGGGCATTTTGTACATGGATAGTGCATGCAGGGGAATATCGGGTCTTGACCAGGCATCCGTAGCTGGCGACAGATCATCGGTATTGGTCTCACCTGGCACTTTGAAGATGGTGAAGGTGAGGCATTCAGGTACCACAGGTCTGGCTGTGAACCAGCTGGCATCAGCCCAGGCTTGCAGCACTTTCCGTGCTGCAGTGTTACCTGCGTCGGCTTTTTCCACCACATCATGGTAGGCATCAAAAATCAGGAGGATACCAGACAGAGCTTCAGCGGCGGCATCAGCCAGTGCTGGTTCATCGAGCAGTTCAATGAGCGGTGCGACATTATAGCCTCCCAGCATGGTACCCAGCAGACGTACGGCTTCTTCTGGCGTCACAACGGGCGAAAGAATGCTGCCTTCAGCAATACCTGCCAGAAAACCTGCCTTGACATAGGCGGCCTCATCCACACCGGCTGGCACTCTGTGAATAAGCAGTTCCAGGCACTCTGGGGTATCCTCACCCGGTGCATCCTGAAGCCGCTGTACCAGCGCAGCGGTCTGCGCAGCAGTCAGTGGCTTGGGTACCAGGCCGAGTGTGGCCCGCTCTGCAGCTTCTTCATGATATTGCTCAAGCATCTTGGATTCCGGCTAATGGTTAATCTGTCTGTAATGATACAGCAAAGATCAGGCCGGATACCTAGGCATACAGGCTTAGCAGTCCATCACGCACCTGTACCGTTGCCGCCTGCTCCTGTGTTTCCAGCGCTGATACCGATGGATCCGCATCAGCCTCTGCCAGCGAACGCCTGCCTTCAGAGCCAGTCCCCGCCTGCCCGCCTGAAGCAGCGGCCCATGAAGCGGAATCGCCAGTAGCTGTCTGGTTACTACCCATCGTGGAAACACTGGTATCAGCCAGTTCGATATTCTGCTGCGCAAGCATTTCACGCAGTCTCGGCATTGAAGCTTCCACAGCGTCCCTGACTGAGGCATGATTGCTGGCAAAGTCAATATTCAGCCGGTCGTTATCCAGCTCCATGTGTATCTCAATAGGTCCAAGATCGGGAGGATTGATCTGCAGATGCGCAGAACTGATCCCCTGCCCGGCCAGCAGACTTACCCTGCTGGAAAATGCCTCATTCCAGCCAGGCTGGGAAAATGGCTGTGGTATGGACTCCTGACGCTGCACCGGGGTCATGGGCGGCGATGATGGCGAGCTTCGTGCCATGACATGGGAAAATGATGGCGAACTGGCAGACGCTTCACTCTGAGACGAGGGTCGGTCATCCGTCATCAGCAATGACTCGGCTCCCACCCTTTCAAAACTCCCATCAACTTCAGACCCAGGCAATAAAGATGATGCCTCTGGCACAGACTCGGCCAGATCTGGCGATGCGGCAGCGCCAGCAACTGATGCATAACCGCTGCCAGACTTCATCACCTGATCTGCAGGCATATCGGAGCGGGAACCTGCTTCAGGCGGAACCACACCCTGCTGTGGTGGCACCATCGCCAGTGAAACAGCCACTCCCAACTGGATCTGGGTAACCTCATTGCCTGCTGCCGCGTCGACAGACTGCAACTGTCTTTCCTGATCCTCTGCGACGGGCAAGGAGGGTATCTGGGCTGCGGCAGATCCAGAACCCAGATCAATCGACATCTGGAGAAGAGAACTCTGATCACTTACAGGCGGCACAGGTAACTGCCCACTGGCATCCATGCCTGCACCTGAACCATCAACTGCAATCATGCCTGCCACTTCGGGTAGCATCTGTTCCGCCCCGTGCGATACAGGCAACTGCCCGCTGACATCCACAATTTCACCTGAAACATCTGCTGCAGTCATGCCCGAGAAAATAGCGGACTCATCCATGGGCAACTGCTCAAACAGTTCTCTCAGCCCATAAAGACCAGCAGCCGGATCCGCAGTCCCCTCATGGACGGAGACAACATCCCTGGCATCTGCCATCTCAGGCTCAGAGTCGGTGGAAGAGGCTACTGGCTGTGTGCCATGCGGGTCGGCTAGCGTTTTTCTGCTACTGGCAGTAGCAGCAGCTTCAGGATAAGAAGTGGTGCCTCCTTCCCTTTGGAGCATGGTCTTTCTCAACGTACCCCCAAACTGGTCAGACTGGCTCCTGATACGATGCTCCGTACCCGACATCTGACTGTCAGCCATCACCGGAATATCCGCTCTGGTGGGCCGCTGTTCCATAAATCCTGCTCTGCTCAACACTGCTTTGCCTCCCCCTGACTAAAGCCCCACCGAACCACGGCCTACTCCCCTTGAAGAACGGTCATCCATTTCCTTCTGATCCCGCCTGTTTTCATCCTTGACCATCTGATGACGCAAGCTTTCCATCAGTTGCCGGATACCATCGCATTTCTGCCTGGCTGCCAGCCAGACTGCCTGAACACGTTGCACTTCGTTATCGGCAGATTCCACCGTACGATGCTGCTCGCCAATCGCAACACATATCTTTTCCAGAAAAGCACGGTATTCACCAAACTGGCTGGTTCTCAGCCCCTGGCCACCTGCCTGCTGGAATTTTGACGAATACCTGCTCTGAAAGTCACCAAGGCTGTCAAGATTCCGTTTAGCTTCATCCAGTCTGCGCTGGCTGCTCATGAGTGTCTGCAGACACTGCTGTTCGCGGCTTTCCATCACGGTAAGCACCTTTTTGAGCTTGTTGATTCTATCGACTGACATAGGCTTAAACTTTAACGGTGATGACCATCATGGGAAAAGCAAGATCTGCACCAGTTAAAAATGTCCTGCAAGCAATTGACGCAGTTCATCCAGCGCTTCATCAAAACCAACGGCTTCACTCATGGACTGCTGCAGAAAGTTCAGCATGGCAGGTCTAAGCTCAATGGATTTATCGACACGCGGATCGCTGCCGCGCTGATAAGCGCCAATACTGATAAAATCCCGGTTCTGTTCATATGCCGAGTAGATGCGCCTGAACTGTCTCGCATAGGCAAGATGCTCTGGTGTCACTACCTCCGTCATGACCCTGCTGACCGAAGACTCGATATCAATGGCAGGATAATGCCCAGTATCTGCAATGGAACGGGAAAGCACAATATGACCGTCCAGCACGCCACGCGCGGCATCGGCTACCGGATCATTATGATCATCACCTTCGGTAAGCACTGTATAAAAGGCAGTGATGGATCCTCCACCTTCATCAGCATTGCCAGCACGCTCAACAAGATGCGGAAGCTTGGCAAAAATGGAAGGCGGGTAACCCTTGGTAGCGGGAGGTTCGTTGATGGCCAGTGCAATTTCCCGGTGCGCCTGGGCAAAACGGGTCAGTGAATCCATCAGCAGCAGGACATTCAACCCATGATCACGGAAATACTCCGCAATGGAGGTTGCCAGCAGAGCGGCATGTACACGCATCAGGGGCGGATAATCCGCAGGGCTTACGATCACCACCGCACGCGACATCCCCTCCTTCCCAAGAATCTTCTGTACAAATTCATTAACTTCACGGCCACGCTCGCCAATAAGCGCCACCACCACGATATCGGCCGTGGTATAGCGTGTCATCATGCCAAGAAGAATACTTTTGCCTACGCCAGTGCCAGCAAAAAGACCTATACGCTGCCCCCTTCCCACAGTCAGTAGTGCGTTAATGGCCCTGACACCGACATCCAGAGGTTCGTGTATGGGAAAACGCGAAAGAGGATTGACAGACTTGCCCATTAACGGCATGACAGCATCACCCGTTAATACACCTCCTCCATCCAGTGGCTGGCCGGCGCCATCCAGTACACGCCCAAGCATTCTGAAACTGACCTGTGCGCCACCCGAATCCCTGAGTGGGATGACCTTGCAGTCTGGCTCAAGTCCCTGTGGATTACCTGTCGGCATCAGGTACAGGACACCAGTGGAAAAGCCAACAACTTCAGCCTCTATGGAATCGCCTGAGGGAGACACCACCAAACAGCGGGAACCAATAGCAGCCCGGCACCCCACAGCTTCGAGGGTCATACCCACCACACGGGTCAGTTTACCCTGAACCTGAGGCTCAGCTGGCTTCAGCGACTCTCGCAGTTTTTTCAGGTGGGAAACCAGTGCTCGCGCATGATCATGACGATCCATGGTGGGTATCCAGAGTTTTCTGGGCTTCAGACAACTGGCTGAATACCGCTTCTGTACGTGCATCGAGCGTGGCATCAATCACAGACTGCTCGCTCTGGATACGGCACCCACCACGCTGGATGCTGTCATCCTCCTGCCAGGTAATCCTGAAGGAACCATCCTGACAGATGGCAAGACCCTGCAGATACCCAAGATCGTCAGGATGCAGGCTGATACGGATCTGCCGGCTGGCAGATGGAAGAAGGTCAAGCAGTTGTGGCACCAGATCCATGATCTGTTCTGGCTGGGTATGTACTTCCCGACGAATCACCATACGGGCCAAGGTCATACTCAGCGCCACGATTTCCTCACGCACCGAGGCATCAAGCATCGCCAGTGGCTGCTCCAACGCCGTAACCAGCGACTCAAGCAACCTGAGATGAGGCGCAAGTGTTTCTTCGCCCTGCACCCTGCCTTTATCCATGCCCTCGGCAAATCCCTGGGCATAGCCGTCTTCATACCCCTGCCGCCTGCCTTCGGCAAATCCCTGCTCACGGCCTTCCTGAACACCCTGTTCCAGACCCTCGGCAAAACCTTCACGGGCAGCTTCAGTCCTTGCCTGATGCTGCATGGCTTCGATTTCTTCGACTGTGGGCATGCGCGCAGGCTTGACCGCCGGACGACTGCTGGGAACGGTACGCAGGCCTCCGGAGCCACCCTCAATTTCTGGAAGTTCCCACGACTTGATAGACATGACAGTCAGGCAGACAACGGCGGGTTAAACCATATCGCCGGAGCCGCCAAGCATGATCTCACCGTTGTCACTCATACGTCTGGCAATGGCAAGAATGTCTTTCTGGGCACCCTCAACATCTGCCAGTCTCGCAGGTGGTGCGTTTTCCATGTCTTCCCGAAGCATTTCTGCAGCGCGCCTTGAAAGGTTTCGAAGTACCATTTCCTTGATTTCATCGCCGGCTGCCCTGAGTGCAAGCAGCAGCTGATCAGAATTGACCTCACGCAGCAGCGTCTGCATACTGCGGTCATCCATGGCGGCAAGATCATCAAACAGGAACATCTTGTCCTGAAGTTTCTGGCTGAGACCTGAATCAAGCTCCGTGATCTTCTCGATAATGCTGGTCTCGACCGCAGTTTCCATCATGTTGAGGATATTGGCGGCACTATCCACACCGCCCAGATCACTGGATTTGGTACTTGCACCATCAAGGGTGCGCAGCATGATCTGGTCAAGTTCCTTGAGTGCGGTTGGCTGGACATTCTGCAGGGTAGCAAGACGCATGATGACATCAGCCTGCATGCGGGTATTCATGTAACTTAGTGTTTTGGCGGCCAGATCATAGTCTAGTAGAGAGAGAATGATAGTGATGATCTGGGGATGTTCATTACGGATCAGATCCGCCACCATGCGCGGATCCATCCATTTCAGCTGCACCAGTCCTTCAGTATCATCCAGCAGGCTGCGATCCAGGATGCTGCTGGCCTTTTCCACACCAAGCGCAGCCACCATGGCGTTGCGGATGTAATCACCCGCATCCAGTCCAAGTGCAGTCATGCTCGACATGGTATTGATGAACTGCGATAGCACATCATTAACCATGCCAGGTGTAACAGCACCAAGGGAGTTCATGGCATTACTGATTTCCTGCACCTGTTTAGGCGTCATCAGGCGCAGGACTTCTGCCGCACGATCCTGACCGACACTCAGCAGGAACAGTGCCGCATCACGGATATTGTTTTGCGGTTTTTCATCAGCCTCAGGCACGGACGCTCATCCACTGAATGAGAATGGATGCCACCCTCCTTGGATCCTGATCAATGGTTCTCTGAACAAAACCCAGCTTTTTTTCATAGCTGATGGTCGATGTATCCACAGTAAACACCTCTTCTTCGACCTGGGGTATGAAGAAATCTTCCTCTGCCTCAGCGACCGGGAGACCATCAGGACCAATCAGCAGGGTTCCATCAGCATCAGGTTCCAGCAGTTCAGGCTCAAGCTCGACCGGCGGAGGCAACAACGCCTTGAGTCCCGGACGTAATACAAAGAGTATCAGCAAGAGTACCAGCAGGCCAATACCCCCCTCCTTGAAAAGGCGCCAGAACCATTCCTGTTCCCAGAAGGGTGGCTCGACTTCAGGCTCTGCGTCATTGACAAAAGCCGCATTGGTAACTGTCACACGATCGCCACGACTCTCATCAAAACCGACAGCTTCCTTGACCAGACTGGTAAAACGCCCAAGATCTTCTTCACTGAAGGCCTGGGTAATCACCCGCCCATCAGCCCCCATCTGGCGCTGATGATCCACGACCACGGCAACAGTCAGGCGACGGGTAGTTCCCGTAGACATCTTGGTATGACTTATCGTCTTGTCAACCTCGTAATTTCTGGTGGCACTCCGGCTGTTTTTGGTTGGCCCACCGGCCGCTTCATTCCCACCGGCACCCTGTATGGGCTGCTGCTGCAGGTTTTGCGGGACGGCGCCGGCCGCAGGCGGCTGATTGCTAAGCGCACCTGGCACACCCTGTGGCGTAGTCTGCTGCGAACTTTCTTCAGCTACCTGCTCACCACGCATCACCGCCTTCTGACCATCGAAGGTTTCCTGGGTCTGCTCCGTAACCGTGAAATCGATATCAGCTGACACCTGGGTACGTACGCCATTACGACCCACAATAGGACTCAGGATATTATCAATTCTTTCGATCAGGTGATTTTCGATACCACGCTTGTAATCAAACTGTCTGGAACTGAGATCAGTGAGGTCTTCCTCAGCGTTCAGCATATGCCCCTGCTGATCCACCACCGTAATCTGGTGAGCATCAAGCTGCGGGATACTGGACGCCACAAGGTGCACAATGGCGTCAACCTGAGGCTTTTCCAGGTGACGGCCAGGCCTGAGCTCCAGCATGACAGAAGCACTGGGTTTGCGCGCCTGCCTGACAAATACAGACTCCTTGGGTAAGGCGAGATGCACTCTGGCAGACTTGATATCGCGGATACTCATGATGGACCGGGCCAGCTCACCCTCCTGGGCGCGCTGGTAACGAACACTTTCGGTCAACTGACTTGAGCCGAACTGATTGCCCTGCTCCATGATTTCCAGTCCGGCAGTACCTTCCTTGGGCAGCCCCAGACTGGCCAGTTTGAAACGGGTTTCATGATGATTTTTGCTGGGAACATCGATGGCTCCAGTAGCAGGGTCCAGATGGTAATTGACATTCATCCGGTGTAATGCCTCGACAATTTCCGAGGTATCACTTTCCGAAAGATGATCAAACAGCCGTGTATATTCAGGTTCCTGTGACCAGAGTACAGCAACAATAACCAGTGGGACTGAAAGTGCGAGCACCGCAAGCAGGACAATCTGCCGGGTTTTCGTCATATTGGCAAACTGGCTGAGACCCTTGATACGGGTCTTCTCGTTTTCGGGTGCCAGCTGAAGTTCCGTGCCTTCAGACGGCGGCATCAGACTGGGTGGTTCCTGCATTTCCATGCCATTGATCCTTTATCCAAGCACTACATCGACATGTTCATGACATCTTTATAAGCTTCAACCAGTTTGTTCCTGACCTGAAGCGCTCCCTGAAATGCCACATCCGCCTTCTGTGATGCGATCATGACCTGCGCCAGCGAATAGCGGTTTTCTCCAACTTCAAATGAAGCCTGCATGTCAGAAGACTTAAGCTGGATGTCATTGACTTCATCCAGCGAAGATTTGAGCAGCGTGGAAAAATCGGCGGGGGTCGCCGCCTCAACAGGTTCACGAGCACTCGCCTGAGCCTGCATGATACGCATCTGCGATAGTGACTGCTCAAGTCTGAAATTGTTCATGATGGCGCTCCCCCAATACTCCACCATGATACAAACAATTTTCATGCCATAAAATTACAAGCCCCCTATCCCCAAACAGCAGGAATTTTAAGGTAACTGGCACATGAGAATGACAGTTTTCTGGCGCTTATGGCCTGAGTCAGGATGAAATACCGTCAGCCTGCGGAATAGCAGACTGATCTTCCTGATCAGCCGTGTCGTCTCCGCCCCTGAAACCGTGCTTGCGCATTTTCTCAACCAGTGTTGTGCGCCGCATACGGAGCAGCACCGCTGCCCTGGCCACAACACCGCCACAGGCATCCAGTGCCTGCTGGATCAACTCGTATTCAAGCCTGTTCAGATGATCCTTGAGATCCAGTCCCTGTTCCGGCAGGCGATTGGACAGGGCAACACTGGCTTCAGGAACGGGAAAGGGCTCATGGGCATCGCTTCCCGCGATCATGGCATCCTCGTAATGCTGGGAAAACGCCTGAGCTATGCCTGTATGACGCAGAATCTTGTCCGGAAGATCAGCAACATCAACCTCCATATCCGGATAAAGAATGGAGAGACGCTCGGCAAGATTGGACAGTTCCCGGACATTGCCAGGCCAGTGGTACTGTTTCAGTACCTGAAGTGCTGCGGGAGTCAGATCGAACAGGGGTCTACCTTCACGCTGCAGCCTGGACTTGATCTCGGTCAGCAGCTCGGGGAGATCATCCACACGCTGGCGCAACGGGGAAAGCTCAATGGGAAAGACATTGAGCCTATAGTAAAGATCCTCCCTGAAGCGCTGCTGATGAATCTCGCTTTCAATATCACGATGGGTTGCCGCAATCACACGCACATTGCACTGGATGGTGCGATTGCTTCCCACGCGCTCAAAGCTGCGCTCCTGCAGCACCCTCAACAGTTTAACCTGCATGGGCAGGGGCATATCACCAATTTCATCAAGAAGGAGCGTACCGCCCTCAGCCATTTCGAAGCGTCCCTGACGGGAACTGAGGGCACCCGTGAATGCACCTTTTTCATGGCCAAAGAGTTCACTCTCAAGGAGATCGGCAGGTATGGCACCACAATTGACTGGCACAAATGGCCCCTGACGCCGGTGGGAGCAATTATGGAGATTGCGTGCGACGACCTCCTTGCCGGTACCAGATTCGCCCAGAATCAATACTGTCGAGTCAGATGCTGCAACCTGAAGAATAAGCCGGCGCACCCTTTCCATGGCTTTGCTGGATCCTGCAAGGTTACTTATCCGGTTGACAGCCGCACCATGGCCAGAGGCAGTCTCACGCGCCGCCTCCAGCTTATCCATGACCGCCGCCAGTGTACGGGGCGCAACAGGCCACTCCTGACAGTAAAGGATACGTGAGCGCATGTCAGCAGACAGATCGGATGGCATCACTGACACCCCAAAAAGCAGGATACGGAGTGCAGGCCAGTCCCGGGCTGCCATCTCCAGGCCGGCCGCCATACCGTCCTGCCAGAGACAGGCAATACCCGCATATGGCCCAGCGCTTCGCGAAGCTCCATTCAGCACATCCACCTCATAACCCATGAAGTCGAGCGCAAACCTCAACTGGTGCTCCTGATCACCGTTATTGGCAAGCAACAGCAATCTTTTTGAGGGCATCCACGATCTCCACGTATCATTGTTCCAGTATCAATATACCAGATAGCAACTGCTTATATCAGCGCCATCAGATCTCTGAGTGTCCGGACTTTCATCAATTCCAGCCCCGGGTAGTTCTCTCTGGGAGCATTACGCTGTGGCACCACGGCATAGGTAAAACCATGCTTGACCGCTTCCCGCAGGCGTTCATCACCATTAGCCACAGGACGGACTTCCCCGCTAAGTCCAACTTCACCCAGCAGTATCCAGTTTCTGGGTATGGGCCTGTTGCGCAGGCAGGAAACCACTGCAGCAATCACGGCAAGATCCACGGCTGTTTCATTAACCCGCATACCGCCGACCAGATTGACAAATACATCATAGCCTGCCACCGGCATTCCACCATGTCTGCTGAGTACCGCAAGCAGCATGGCGATACGGTTCATATCCAGACCAACTGTCAGCCGTCTTGGTGCGGAAGCATGGCTTTCATCAACCAGTGCCTGCACCTCAATCAGCAGGGGACGGCTTCCCTCGCGAATCACGGTAATGGCACTTCCTGGCAGATCGTCCTCACCGCGGGAGAGAAAAAGAGCGGAAGGATTCCTGACTTCCCGCAGCCCGGATTCGGTCATGGCAAAGACACCCAGTTCATTGACTGATCCATAACGGTTCTTGAATGATCTTACAATGCGGTAGCGACTGCCTGAATCACCTTCGAAATAGAGAACACAGTCCACCATATGTTCAAGCACTCTGGGCCCAGCCAGACTGCCCTCCTTGGTCACATGCCCGACAAAAAACACCGCTGTACGCGTCTGCTTGGCCATGCGTACCAGCTGTGATGCACACTCGCGCACCTGAACCACCGAACCGGGAGCGCTCTGGATAGCTTCGCTGTAAAGCGTCTGGATGGAATCCACCACGAGCAGACCGGGACGAACCTCTTTCAGCGCCGCCAGGATACGCTCAAGAGAAACCTCCGCCAGAGCATCCACCTCACTGACCGCCAGCCCCAGCCTCTGCGCCCGCATACTGACCTGACTGAGCGATTCTTCTCCAGTTACATAGAGCGATCGCCCCTGCCCCTGAATACGATCCATCATCTGCAACAGCAGGGTTGACTTGCCAATACCAGGATCTCCGCCCAGCAGGATAGCTGAACCGGGCACCACGCCCCCACCAAGGACACGATCCAGTTCTTCCAGTCCGGTATGAAAACGTTGCAGCGTCTCCGCTGAAACGCCCGCAAGCGGTACTGGATGATAACTGGATGGATCACCCGCCCAGCCAGTAAATCTTTGGGGCGCATCCGGTGTTGCAAGGCTTTCCACCATGGTATTCCACTGCAGGCATCCGCTACACTGCCCTGACCATTTGTTCTGGACTGCACCGCATTCGGTACACTGGTAGCGTGTACGCTGGCTGGAACGTGTTTTGCTCATCATCTTGAAACTGGCCGAAAACGCCACATTATCTTTATTCAACATCTGTCACAAGGCAAAGACATGAGAATCTTACTTTTCCTGATCACCAATGCTGCCGTACTTCTGCTGGTCAGCGTCCTTTATCACCTGCTGGGCCTTGGCCACCTTCTGCAACAGCAGGGTGTCCATCTCAATCTTGACAGCCTGCTGCTTTCTTCAGCGGTACTGGGCATGTCAGGTTCGTTCATTTCACTTCTGCTTTCAAAGTGGATGGCCAAACAGAGCATGGGCGTTTTTGTGATCGAAAACCCGCGTAATCCGACAGAAGCCTGGCTACTGGACACCGTCGCCCACCTTGCCAGACAGGCCGGCATAGGCATGCCTGAGGTGGGCATTTTCGAAACCCAGGACCCCAATGCCTTTGCTACAGGCATGAGTCGCGACAGTGCACTGGTTGCCGTCAGTACCGGCCTGCTGCGCAGCATGGATGCCCGGGAAGTGGAAGCTGTCCTTGCCCATGAAATCAGCCATGTTGCCAATGGCGATATGGTGACGCTGGGCCTGATCCAGGGGGTCGTCAATACCTTTGTCTATTTTCTGGCATCAGTCGCCGGCCATGTTGTTGACCGGGTACTGTTCAGAAGCAACGATGACAGGAACAGTGGCTATGGCCCAGCCTATTACATCACGCAGATGCTGATGCAACTGGTACTATCGATCCTGGCCACCATGATCGTCATGGCTTTTTCACGCTGGCGCGAGTACCGTGCAGATGCTGGCGGCGCCAGACTGGCCGGGACCGGCAACATGATCAATGCACTCCGTGCCCTGCAGCGGACGCATGAAAGCGCCGATCTTCCTGGAGAAATGGCTGCCTTTGGCATCAGTGGATCGGGATCATCCTGGCATCAATGGTTCATGAGTCATCCGCCTCTGGAACAGCGCATTGCCGCCCTGCAGCGTGGGGAAGCCCGTTCATGAACATCACTACTGGCGACTCATGCAACCTGGATCATCTGGGGGCTCTGTGCGCGGAAGGGCGCGATGCCGCACAGTTCCTGCATGGTCAGGTAACCTCTGATGTCAAAGGTCAGGCAGAGGGCACAACCTCTTTTGGGGGGATATGCACACCAAAGGGTCGGGTTATTGCAACTTTCCGTCTCTATCGGCATCGTTCTGACCTGTTCTTCATGATTCTGCCCAAGACGCGTCTGGAAGCGGTGCGCCAGCATCTTGAGCGCTACCGTCTGCGCGCCAGCGTCACCCTCAGCACTGACCATGCTTATCCCTTTGTCATTGGACAGACAGGTACTCTGGAGGCCTCTGTTTCAGATATTTCACTACCATGGCCTGGCCGGCATGTGCGCACCCTGTGGCTGGCAACCCAGCAACCGAATGCAACCATGGAGACTGTTGGGAGTGAACGGTGGCAACTTATGGATATGGAAGATGGGCGTATCCTGATCGGTGCAGCAGTTACTGAACTGTTTACACCACACATGCTTGGCATGGATCTTACTGATGGCATCAGCCTCAACAAGGGCTGCTATACAGGCCAGGAAGTAGTAGCGCGCACCCATTATCTGGGGGAAGCCAAACGCAGGCCCACACTCTGGAAGGTGGAAGGATCGATTGAACCCAGCGAAGGAGAAAAGATACTCGGCACCGAAGGCCAGGAAATCGGTACCGTCATTGCCTGTCAGGCATCATGCATGGCAGGTGTCACACTGACAGGCTACCCGGAACAGGTAGCCTGTGGCGCCAGTAGCGGAACGGGCTTCAGACTGGTTTCAGACGTACTGCCTCTTCGGCCAGGCGTGTAATGGCCTCCCAGTCACCTGCCTGTACCACGGCTCTTGGCGTCAGCCAGGAGCCGCCCACACAGACCACATTGGGAAGCCTGAAGAAGTCCACGGCATTCTGTGGATTCACACCGCCTGTAGGACAGAACGCAGCCTGAGGAAAAGGGCCACCGATGGATTCCAGCAGCTTGATACCTCCTACGGGTACGGCAGGAAACAGTTTCATGACATTGAAACCATATTCCATGGCCTGCATGACTTCTGAGGTCGTCGCCACACCAGGCAGAAAAGGCAGGCCACTGGCCGCAACGGCAGCAAGCAGCGTAGGCGTACTGCCAGGAGAAACACCAAACTGGGCCCCAGCTTCAATGGAGGCTGCGAGCTGGGCTGGTGTCGAGATGGTGCCCACACCCACAATGGCATCAGGCACGGCAGCGCGGATGGCACGCACCGCATCCAGTGCACCTGCGGTGCGCAAGGTAATCTCCAGAACACGAATACCCCCCTTGACCAGCGCCTGCGCCAGAGGAACAGCCTGTTCGATGTTATCCACCACCATGACAGGCATCACGCTGGTGACCTCAACAATTTTCTCGATATTCATTGCAGATTCCTAGTTAGGTTCAAGTGCGCTGGGCGCAGGATTGTCAAATGAAAACGTCATCGCCCCACGCTCAGCCGTATCTGCCGTCGCTCTCAGCGCACCAAAAAGTTCGCGCCCGATACCTGATGTGTTGGCGGTTGGATCCAGTGTTGCCAGAGGTCTTGCCGCAAGCACGGCATCGTCCACCAGCGCCTGCACCGTGCCTGCGACCGCATCTACGCGCAGGAGATCACCATTGCGTACCCTTGCAAGAGGGCCACCCATGGCACATTCAGGCGTCAGATGAATGGCAGCCGGCACCTTGCCCGATGCTCCTGACATACGGCCATCGGTCAC
This sequence comes from Pseudomonadota bacterium, assembly GCA_041158225.1. Lineage (GTDB taxonomy): Bacteria > Pseudomonadota > Gammaproteobacteria > Methylococcales > Methylococcaceae > JBEBBU01. Next base: position 19,970 of record JBEBBU010000102.1, read on the forward strand.
AAGTGCCACTTTGAACCCCCTGTCCTGCAGAATCGCCATGGTCGGAGTCAACTGATGCAGCTCTGGCATGCCATTGGCCCGTGGCCCCTGAAAACGGATAACACCAATAAAATCTTTTTCCAGTTCACCACGCTTGAATGCGGCCAGCAGTTCCTCCTGATGATCAAAAACCACAGCGGGCGCCTCAATGACCCTGTGTTCTGGGGCAACGGCCGAAACCTTCATCACACCACGTCCCAGGTTACCCGACAGTACGCGCAGACCGCCATCCAGACTGAAAGGCGCATTGACAGGTGCCAGAACTTCCGGATCCAGTGTCACAGAAGGCCCCTCACGCCACGCCAGTCTGCCTGCATCCATGAAAGGCTCCTGCGTCCACTGTCTCAGGCCTTTGCCAAGTATGGTATTCACATCCTCATGCAGCAGACCTCCATCCAGAAGTTCACGCATCAGGTAAGCCATGCCACCCGCCGCATGGAAGTGATTCACATCAGCCTTGCCATTGGGATAGACCCTGGCCAGCAGAGGCACAATGGCAGACAGGTCATTGAAATCATCCCAGTTCACATCAATGCCAGCAGCACGGGCAATCGCCACAATATGCATGGTGTGATTGGTGGATCCTCCTGTCGCAAGCAGGCCAACGATACCGTTGATCACAGATTTATGGTCAACAATATGCGCGAGATTAGGTAGTGCTTCGTCATTGGCAAGGCGTATGGCCTGAGCCATTGCCTCACGGGTCAGTGCGTCCCTGAGGGGAGACCCTGGGTTTACAAAAGAAGAGCCCGGCAATTGCAGCCCCATGATTTCCACCAGCATCTGGTTGGTATTGGCGGTGCCATAGAAAGTACAGGTGCCAGCCCCATGGTAGGAAGCCATTTCTGATTCCAGCAGGGCTTCACGACCCACCTTACCCTCGGCATAGAGCTGGCGCACCTTGGCTTTCTCGGCATTCGATATACCGGTAGGCATGGGTCCAGCCGGCACAAAAACGGCAGGCAGTTGCCCAAACCTGAGCGCACCGATCAGCAAGCCAGGCACGATCTTGTCGCAGACGCCAAGGTAAAGCCCGGCATCAAAAACCCGGTGAGACAGGGCTATGGCCGTTGACATGGCAATAACATCCCTGGAAAACAGCGAAAGCTCCATACCGTGCTGGCCCTGGGTAATGCCATCGCACATGGCCGGAACGCCGCCGGCAACCTGGGCCGTAGCGCCCATTTCACGCGCTGCCTTCCTAAGCAGTTCGGGATAGTATTCATAGGGCTGATGGGCCGACAGCATGTCATTGTAAGCCGTGACAATGCCGACATTAGGCGATTTCGCTGCCTTGAGCATCTGTTTGTCGGCTTCAGAGCTGGCGGCATAAGCATGCGCCACGTTGGTACAGGAAACACAGCTTCTCTCGACGCCCGCATGTTTTGCAAGATACACCTGCTCGAGATAGCTTTCGCGCATTTTCAGGCTGCGGATGCGGACACGTTCGGTAACAGCGGCGATGGTGGGATGCAGTGACATAAATCGACCCTGAACAGTAGACGGAAGAATGATGAAACCGGATTATACACCGTTCCACTATCTACGCAGTGAGGCATGTGCTGGACAGAGCAGACTGACCTGCGTAATATCGAAGGAAACTGCATGCCAATGGCCATTGCAGTCGTTCCACGCCCAAGTCTGAGGATATCCCCGTGAACCCGATCTCGCTCCCCCACTCATTCAGCATGGTGTTCTTTGGAGGCACCGGCGATCTAGTGACGCGCAAACTGCTCCCTGCCATGTACCAGGCCCACAAGCATGGCCTGCTGGTAGAAAAGGGACATATTCTATGCCTTGGTCTTGAGGACTGGGATCAGGAAACATTTCTGCAGTTTGCCACCGGCAAAGCGCGTGAGTTCATTCACGCCGAAGACTGGATTGAAGACACATGGTCCAAGTTCAGCGCACGCCTGTCCTACCTGCGACTGGATGCCACACATCCTGACGATTATCAGGCGCTGCTTGAAATCATCAATACGCATAATACCGAGATCAATGTATTTTACCTGTCAACGGCATCTTTCCTGTTCACACCCATCTGCGAGAATCTGGCTGCACTTGGACTCAACGACAGCCATAACCGGGTTGTGCTGGAAAAGCCTCTTGGCCACGATCTGAACTCAAGCAATGCCATCACGGCCTCGGTTGGCCAGTATTTTCATGAACGCCAGACCTACCGTATCGACCACTATCTAGGCAAGGAGTCCGTGCAGAACCTGATGGCGCTCCGCTTTGGCAACTCGCTGTTTGAGCCCCTGTGGCGCCGTGAGTGGATCAGCAACATCCAGATTACCATCTCGGAAGAAGTAGGCATTGGCAGTCGCGCCGGTTTTTATGACAAGGCCGGTGCACTGCGCGACATGGTACAGAACCATCTGCTGCAACTGTTGTGCTTTGTCGCCATGGAACCCCCCACCAGCCTCAAGTCTGATGCCATACGCGATGAAAAACTGAAGGTACTGGAATCACTGATCGAATTCTCTCCGGAAGATGTCCACACCAACACGGTACGCGGCCAGTACAAGGCGGGCATTGCGGGTGGCCGCTCCGTTCAGGGTTATCTGGATGAAAATGACATTCCTTCCAGCAGCACCACAGAAACTTTTGTCGCCATCAAGGCGCAGATCGCCAACTGGCGCTGGGCTGGCGTACCCTTCTTCCTGCGCACTGGCAAACGCATGCCCGAACGTTTTGCGGAAATCGTAGTGTATTTCCGGGATGTTCCCCACCCTATTTTCCCGGTAACGCCCGGCATGGCGCAGGGTGCATCACGCCTGGAGATTCGCCTGCAGCCGGATGAGTACATACGCCTGTACTTCAATGCAAAGCCACCTGGCGACAGCATGCAGCTGCAACAGGTCTATCTGGATCTGAACTTTGCCGAACAGTTCAAGACCCGCAATACCGAAGGTGGTTACGAGCGCCTGCTACTGGATATCATAAGGGGCAATCAGGCCCTGTTTGTCAGGCAGGATGAACTGGAGCGTGCCTGGCGCTGGGTTGAGCCGATACTCAACACCTGGGCCAAGGATCGCAATGGTCCACGCCCCTACAGTTCTGGCACATGGGGTCCTTCCACCGCAGCAACCCTGCTGTCGCGTGAAGGATTCAGCTGGCATGAAGACCACTGAAGGCAAAGTATGACAACACCTGAGATCTTCTGGTTCGAAGATAACCAGTCACTGACAGAGACTCTGGCAGAAAGGCTTGCTTCCGACCTCCGGCAGGCAATCCGACAACAGGGCCAGGCAACCCTGCTGGTATCTGGCGGGCGTTCTCCCGTACCGCTGTTTGCAAACCTGAGCCAGGCTGAGATTGACTGGAGCAATGTCACCATATCTCTGGTTGATGAACGCTGGGTAGACGAAACTGATGCTAGTAGCAATGCGGCACTGGTAAGGCAGCACCTGCTGGTCAACAGAGCCGCAGCTGCCAGCTTCATACCGCTGTACACGGGAGCAGCCAGCCCCAGAGAAGGTGAACAGGCGCTGGCCGAAACCATGAACAGGCTACGCCTACCCTTCACAGCGGTCATTCTGGGCATGGGGGATGATGGGCACACGGCATCCCTGTTCCCTGCCAGTGAACAGCTCAAAGCCGGGCTCGCACTAGGGCTAAAGCGTGAAGATACGCCACCGTGCCTGGCGCAAACCGGTGCTACCTCTCCCACTGAGCGTATGAGCTTTACTTTGCCATGGCTACTGGATGCAGAACGTATCTATCTGCAGTTTGGGGGGGCCGGCAAGGCCGCTGTTTTCGAGCGTGCCATGCAGGCTGCTACGGATGAACTGCCGGTCAGCCATGTCCTGCATCAGAGCCAGACCCCGGTGATGGTTTACGCATCCAGAGCCTGAAATCTTCTGGTGCTGCAATGCAGACTGCAATTACCATCGTGGTGGCATCCCACGCCCTTTCTGGCTTTTCATGGGCGTGATGTCACCAGCTGCTCGGAAAAAACCTCGGCACATGCGCTGCAGAAAGCGTTGATTCTGGGCGACAGACCCTCATTACTGACCTTCACCTTCGAAACAGGTGAGGTTCTCGTCAGTATGGAAGGGGATTATCATCTGGGAACTGCCTGGCTTGGGTCACTAGCCTCACGGATGCTGGGACTCTGTCAGGAAGCTGAAATCTTTCATGCGCAGTATATTGGGCACCCTGAAATAGGAAGATTGCTTCAACAGCATCCACCACTCTATTTACCCCAGACTGCCACCCCTTTTGAAGCCATAAGCTGGGCCATCACTGGCCAGCAGATCAGCCTTGCAGCTGCCACTACCCTGCGCAGACGCCTCATCTCGGCCTGCAACCTGCAAGGCCCGCAAGGATTCCTTTGCTATCCGGATGCTAAGGCCTTAACGGATCTCGGGCACGAAGCACTCAGAAAATCTGGATTTCCCGAGTCGAAAGCCTTGGCTTTACTTGCGGTGAGCCACCTGTTTGCAGAGAACAGGCCTGCTAAAGATCCATTCATCCACGGTGATGCCCAAGCAATTACCACACAGTTGCAAACCATTCGCGGTATCGGGCCATGGACGGTGAATTACGCCATGCTCAGGGGATGCGGAAATATGGATGTGTCGTTGCACCTGGATAATGGAGTGCAGAGAGGCCTGCAAAACCTGCTATCATTCGCCGGACTCCCAAGCGCTTCTTATACCCGACAGTGGCTTGCCCAGTTCTCGCCCAGACGTGGACTGGTTGCAGCTTACCTCTGGGCCCCTACCTGCATACCTACACTACAGCCATGAGTGATCAATTCATCTACTTCCTGATACTGGAAAGAGTCATTGCGCTTACGCTGGCGCTTGGCTTACGGCATCTGGGCTATAACACAGCCATTCCCCTGATTGTAGCAGGGGCGCTGATCAGCCTCAGCCCACAGTTTCCCAATATTCCAGCCAACCCTGAACTGATGCTGATAGTCCTGCTGACACCGCTGGTATTCGGTGAAGCCATGAACTCATCACTGATTGATCTCAGAAGGGTGCATCATCCAATACTGGCGCTTGCTGTCCTGCTCGTCATTGTCACCACCGTCTCTGTGGGGTGGACTGTATCGGCAATGACTGATCTGCCGGTTGCGCTGGCTTTTGCCATGGGGGCCGTGCTGGCGCCCACCGATGCAGTTGCCATCAGTGCTGTTGCGCGCAAAATTGCTGTCCCACGCAGTGTGGTGCTGATACTGGAAGGCGAAAGTATGGTCAATGATGGTACGGGGCTGACCGCACTGCATATTGCCCTGATAGCCCTGCTGGTAGGATCCATGTCGCTCAAACAGGTAGCAGGTATCTTCGCCAATTCGATTCTCGGCGGCATTGCCATAGGCTTTGCCGCAGGATGGTTACTGGCCAAAATACTGGAAAAAAGCAGGGATGCTGTTGCTGCCAACTGCCTGGTGCTATTTACCCCTTTCTGTATTTACTGGCTTGCCGAGTATATCCATGGCTCTGGCATACTGGCCGTCGTCATTGCGGGCATGTATGTTGCCCATCGACATTACTCCAGAACCGGTTATACGGGACGGAGCCAGAACAGGACGATCTGGAAACACATGACCTTTGTGCTGCAGACCGAAACATTCTTTGTAGTAGGTCTCGAAACACCCGATGTCCTGACACGCCTGACTCAGGAAGAATGCTGGCTGGTTGCTCAGCTGGTACCTGCTGTCCTGCTGACCATGATCGCCAGCCGCTTTGTCTTCGTATTCGGTCGACGCTGGGTTGATCACTGGTTTCACCCCAAAAGAGAGCACATGATCAGCCAGGAAGGGAGCCTGATTATTGCCTGGGCAGGTGCCAGGGGGCCTGTATCAGGACTGGCTGCATTCTCGATTCCTGTCGTGTTTGATAATGGCGCAATTATCCCAGGCCGGGATATTTTCATGGCCACGGTTTTTTGCGTCATTTTTGCCACACTACTACTGGCGCAGACTATTGAACCCTTGGCCAGATGGCTGCGCACAACCGCTGATGATGACAGCGCCAATATCGCAGAAGCCGAACGCATCATGGCCAACGCGGCACTCAGTTCTCTGGCTGAGGCGGAAGAAAAGCATCTTAACGAGGGCCGTCAGTTACCGGACATGTGGTTACAACATCTGAGAATGCAGCTTGATGAGAGACTGCATTCGGAATCCCCTGACACTAACCGTGATGATGACGGCGCCAGCTTGAGTAGACAGGATCTGGACAAGATTGTCCTCGCAATGATAAAAGCAGAAAAAAAAGCGCTGATTCAGTTACGGAATACCGGGGAAATATCGGATGCACAGTCCAGAAAACTGATGCATCGCATGGACAGCCGCGAACAGTCCGTCAGAAGCCACCATAACTAAGACTTGATCTGACGGTCAACATGGCCGAGATCACGCTCGGGCGCAATATGGTCGCGTACCCGCTGTTTCAGTTCGGTGATTTCCGGAAAGCGCCCTTCCTGCTTGCGCGACCAGACCATCTGACCGGCCACACTCACCTCGAAAATACCGCCCGTACCAGGACGTAACGTCAGGGATTCGATTTCCTGATCAAAGGTTGAAAGCAGTTCCTGAGCCATCCAGGCGGCCCGCAACATCCAGCGACACTGGGCACAATAATGAATTTCAACTGGGTAACGAACCATTCTGCCGGCAACCTGTCTTCAGTGATAAACTGACATTGTAAAATATTGCCTCCTGAAGGAGCCAGCCAAGATGAAATCCAATACCCGGCACTGGTTGCTGTGCCTGACAGCCATCTCCACTTTCAGTTTTCCAGCACACGCAGCAACTACTGTTGCCACGCCCAGCATTGCGGGCAACTGGGATGCCATAGGTACCGTAAAGTTCAGCATCAAGCTTCCCAAAACCACACTGACTGGAAGCGTCAATTATGGCCCCAACTCCCTGCAGCTGGCGAGTGGCGGCATACTCAATCCATGGTCCTATGAATACTATTCCTTTGGATCTTATGGCGTTCCAGGAACCTGGTCACAGACAGGCAAGGCATACAAATTCAGCTATGACCTGAGCAAGGTGAATAATACCGCCATACAGAAAACCGTGGTCGTCAACGGCACGGGCGGCATGCTCCAGCAGTTTCTTGCGCTTTACCTGAAAAAGTACAAAGTTACCCCTACCATTACTGATGTCAGTATGAAAACCTACAGGGAAACTGGTACGCTTGCAGCCACAGACCAGCTAAGCGGCAGTTCCAGTACCACCCTGCTTCTGTCCTACAAGGACAATGCCAATGCCGCAGTGACAACTGCCACTGCCACACTGACGCTGAGCTACAAGGCTTATCGCAGTACCGCTGACTCGACCTGCTGCGATAGCGCTGCAACTGCTGCTGATACCAATCTTGCCGCCAGTTCAGGTTTCATGGCAGCCAATAAAAAGATCAAGAGCAACCTCACCACAAAAAGCGGGCTGCAGTATCGTCAGTTCAGCGCTGGCAATGCCGGCGCCAAGGCGCCTGTGGACGGTGACAAGGTCAAGGTCATTTACCGCGGCACTCTGCCCAATGGCAAGGTCTTTGATGAAAACTATAGCGGCGTGACCTTCGCCCTCAATGGTGTCATTCCGGGATTCAGCGAAGGGCTGAAACTGATGAAGGAAGGCAGTTACTACCGGTTTTTCCTGCCACCTGACATTGCTTACGGCAAAAATGGCGCCGGCAGCAGCATAGGCCCCAACTCGGCACTGATCTTTGATGTCGTGCTACAGAAGATCAATCCCTGAAGGAAGGGCACCTCGAAAAACTTCGTTTCTCGATTTTTATACATAGTAAAATCAATAATTTACTTTGCAAATTTTACTGAAAACCAAGGTTTTTCGAGGTGCCCGGAAGTAATGGGACATATGGGCGCCATATTGATCGTGGCTATAGTTCTTCGCTTCTGAAGTCACTATAGCCCTCAAAGTAATAGCTGACATCAATACCGCTCATCCAGACTTAACCAAAGCTATCCATAGGTAGCTTTATGCTGGATTCCTGCTTCGCCGGGGTCGGTTTCGTCTTGAGCTTGCGCCCAAGGCCAGCGCCTTCCCCTCCACAGGCAGACACCGTGGAACTCACGGCGTAATTCCTCAAATTGATCGCAGCGTTCACGTCGCGGTCGTGTTTCGCG